>CAYLZW010000043.1:0-28548 GCA_964388085.1 uncultured Myxococcales bacterium
GGGTGTCGATCCTCCTCGTCGAGCAGAACGCGCACCTGGCGCTCGGCGCCGCGCACTACGGTTACGTGCTCGAGACCGGTGAGATCACCATGGAGGGGCCGGGCAAGGCGCTGCTCGCGAGCCCCGAGATCCGCAAGGCATACCTCGGCGAGTGAGGCCGGCGGCGGCCTACAGCTCCTTCGGCGCGACCGCGTACAGCGCGCGATAGCCCATGGCGGGCGCGGGCTCGAAGGACTCCGCGTGGAAGACCTCGTCGAGGAGCGCCTTGCCGGCCGGCGCCGCGGACAGCTCGAGCAGCGCACGCGAGAGGGCGTCACCGTCGTCTCCCGCGCGCGGGCCGAGCACCACGCCATCACCGGGCGTCTCGTCGGTGGTGGCGAGCAGATCGAAGGCGTCTTCGAAGCCGGGAGCGGCGAGCTTGAGGGCCTCGCGCAGGTGCGGTCCGCCGTCGTCGAGGGCATGGATGGGCGCGACGTCGGCGTGCTCGCTCAAGACGGCGCCGAGCGCGGCAGGGTACGTCCCCGCGAAGAACTGATGCTGGAAGCAGCGCGCGGGCTCGAGCCCGTGCTTGCGCAGGAACGCGACCGGCAGCAGGTAGCCGGCCACCGAGTGTGGATCGACCCAGGCGGCGCGCTTGCCGGCGAGCGAGCTGAGCGGCCCCTGCTCGCCTCTCCGCACGACGAGGGCCGAGCGGTAGGAGCTCTTTCCGCCGCGAACGGCGCGCACGAGTACGCGCGCGCCCTGCGGCTCGGTCTCGGCGCACACGAAGGGCGGCGCCCAGGCCGCGTCGATGGCGCCGGACAAGAGGTTGCGCGTGAGCACCTGGTAGCTCTTCGAGATGGTGACGTCGGCGGCGCGCCCGCTGACGTCCTCGAGGAAGGCGCGCAGGTGCGCCAGGGGGACGCTCGCGTCGGCGGCCCCCGTCGAGGGCGGCAACGCGAAACGAAAGGGGCTGCTCGTTGCGCTCATGGCGCCTCCGGCAAGGCGTCGCCTTTGCCCCGCTCGCGCAGCGCGCGCTGTCGCACGACGAGGTACGCGAGCAGCCCGAGGGTCGGCATGAACGGATAGGTCGGCAAGATCCACCAATAGCGGAGATCGTGCCGTTTGGCGTCGTGGTGAATGAACCAGGTGACGATGAGCAGCACCCAGCCGAAGTCGAACAGCGTGGTCTGCATGATCGCGTGCGTCAGATAGACGCGGAAGCCCTCGGCCCCCCACTCCTCGAGGCGCCAGACGTTCAGCGCCACGAGGCAGAGGCAGAACACGACGAGCAAAAGGCCCGCGTGTTGGTGCAGCTTCGCCATGAGACGATCGAGGAAGCGCACGTTCACGTCTCCGCCGCGGCCTGCAGATCGCCGGCGCTGTCGTCGACGCGCACGCGCTTGGCCGCGAGCTCGGCGGCGCTCGGCACCTTCAGGTCACGCGCGAGGCCGAGCGTCGCGAACAGCCGGCACCAGAGGTAGGCGAGGTCGAGCTGATACGGCAAGAGCCCCGAGCGGATGGAATTCGGGAACGCGTGGTGTCCGTTGTGCCAGCTGTCCCCAAAGGAGAGCAGGGCCAGCCACCAGACGTTCGTGGACGCGTCCTTCGAGCGGAAGGGGCGCGCGCCGACCATGTGGCAGAGCGAGTTCACGAAGTCGCCGACGGCGTAGAACAGCACCTGAAACGCGGCGAGCAGGAGCAGCATACGGGCGCCGAACAGCGCGAAGGTGACGCCCCACGAGAGCGCGAAGTGCCCGAGCATGACGACGAGATACGGACCCTTGCGCGAGAGCCAGGCGTAGTACGGGTCGGCCGCGATGTCCTTCGCCATGTGCACGTACTGCTGGTTCGTGCGCGGGCGCCAGACGGCGTCGAACAGCCCGCGCAGCGGCCCGGCGAAGGTGTACAGCACGCTCGGCAGCGTCCGCTTCGTGTGCAGGTACCAGCCCGCGTGCGCCGTCCAGAAGCCGTAATGGACGGGGCTGTGCTCGTCGTCGGGCGTGTCGGTGACGGCGTGGTGGTGGCGGTGGTTGCCGATCCACTGCACGGGAGTGCCCGCCGGCGCGCCGAAGGTGACGAGGAAGTACTCGAGCCAGCGGTTCAGCTTCGCCGCCCGGTGCGTGAGCACGCGGTGGTAGCCGAGCGTGACGCCGAGCCCGTAGCCCCACATGGTGAACAGCAGGAAGACCCAGAACCACGTCGTGGAGACGCCGAGGCCGCTCCAGAGCGAGAAGCGCTCAAGCATAGGCCCGCCGCTGCGTGGGAGCGCGCTCCTGCTGCTCGTCGTCGTCGTCACGCGCGTCCCGCAGGGCGCACAGCCGCGTGTGCGCGAGCTCGTTGACGATGGCGTGCCAATACAGATCGCGCGGCACGTCGCGCGCGATGTTGAGCCAGGCCGAGAAGCGCAGCGGCGTCCAGGAGCGGAACACGACGTCACCGGTCAGGTTCGCCAGGTAGCCGAGCAGCGACTCGTCGAGCTGAAAGGAATTCACCGCACGCTCGTACTCGTCCTCGGTGGTGAACAGACAGAAGGGGATGTTCATGAGGTAGAGCGCGCTCTCGATGTCGAGCTCGAGCCAGCGCCGCCGCTCGGGCTCGGTGTCGATGTCGGGCACCGTGAGCATCGAGAAGTCGAGCTCGTCGAGCGGGCGGGCGCGCTTCACGTCCGCGCTCTCGGAGTCGCCGAGGTCGATGACGAGGTTGTAGATGTTGATGTCGTGCAACATCACCGTGCGCTCGCCCATCTTGCAGAGCGCGTCCGGCTTCAGATCGGTCTCTTGCACGTCGTCAGCGCCGCAATTTCGAGCCACGAAATTGATCAGGTTGGTCTCGATGATGAAGTGCCGGATGAGCGAGGTGGCGGCCTCGTTCGAGACGAAGCGGCGCATGAACCAGATGCACAGGCTGTCGATGAGGCCGTGCGCGCGGAACTGAAACGGCAGCACGCGCTTTAGCACGACGATGAAGAACACGCTGACGAGCGAGAGCCGGCGCAGCACGGGCTTCACGTAACGACGGGTCCAGCGGCGCATGTCGCGCACCGCGACGGTGAGCGCCTCCTTGTCGAGGCCGAGGCCGGGATCCTTCAGCATGGCCTCGAAGGGATCCGGGTTCGAGCGATCGCGGGTCGGGCTGGCCATCAGGTGTTGTCCAGCTCCTCGAGCTGCAGCGCGTAGAGGCGAGCGGTGACCTTCGCCGTCTTCACGATGCGCTCGGCCATCTTCTGGTCGATGATGCCGGAGCGGATGGTGCCGCGCAGCTTGTCGAAGTGATCGTCGTCGTTCTTGCCGTGGTAGCGCAGGAACGAGACCTGCTTGTCGCTGAGGCCGAGCGTCGCCTTCAGCTTGTCGGCCCACTCGCCCGCCTTGCGCGTGCCGAGGCCCTCGATGACGAACATGGCGCCGAGCAGGTCGATGGGATCCGGCTGGCTCGCGTGGTGGAACATGAACGACGACAGCGCCTCGGAGCCGACGTTCTTCGCCTGCGTGAGGATGTCCTCGAGGGCGCCGCCGACCGCGACATAATCGCGCTCGATCATCTGGTAGTCCTTGTGCTCGTCGCCGGCGTGCTGAATGAACATGGAGCGGAACTCGAACAGCTCGATGCTGACGTTCGAGGCCGCCCGCGCGATCCAGCGCGCGCCCTCCATCACCTGTTGGCGCAGGTTCACCAGCAGGCGCTGATAGTCCTGTACGTCGATGGTGCCGTCGTCGAGCCGCTGCAGCACGGGCGTCGCGCGCAGCATGCGCTCGAAGTCGGTCCACACGAGGGCGAGCTCCAGCGTCAGGTAACGCACGATCTCATCCTCGTCGTCGCCGGCCGAGAGCGCGCCGAGCGGGGAGCTGGCGAGCGCCCGCTCGATGACGTCGTCGCTGCGCTCGAGCGGCGTCCGCTTGGCGAGCCCGGACGCTTGCCAGCGGTGCTCCTTCGCGCCGGCGTCCGTCGTCACGCTCGCGCTCGGCAGCGCGCCACGCCCGTCGTCACCGTTCGCGTCGACGCAGGTGAGCAGCGCGAAGCAGACGGTGAAGCGCCCGGACTCGGGCACCATCAGCAGCACCTGATCGCCCTTCTTCACGCGCCCTTCGCGCATGGCGTCGTCGAGCATGATGAAGATGCTGGCGGCTCCGGTGTTTCCCTTGCTGTGCAGGTTGGTCCAGAACTTGTCTTCGCCGGGCGAGAGCTTGGTCTTCGCGAGCGCGCTCATGATCTCGCCGCGGAAGAACTCCGAGCTGTAGTGACAGAGCACGAGCGCGAGCTCCTCGGGGCGCAGGCGCTCCTTGCGGACGAGCCGCAGGTACTCCTCGACGCCGAGCTTCACGAGATCGGGCAGCAGCTTCGTGTCCTGCCGGATCTTGAGCGTGCCCTCGTGCTCGGCCATGGCCACCGTCGGGAAGTCGAGCCAACTGTTGCCCGCGCGTGGGTGGTCCTTGTCGGCGAGCCCGCCGTACATGCAGGTGGGGAACTCGTTCGCGTGGCTCGTCAGCTCCATCCACTCGACCCGCAGCGACAGGCCGCCGGGCCGAGGCTTGTCCTCGAGCACCACGGCGCCCGCGCCGTCCGAGAGCATCCAGCGCAAGAAGTCGGCGTCGAAGTCGCGGAAGGATCCCTTCTCCTTGCGGCCGGGCTCAATGTCACCCTCCTTCTCGAAGCGGGAGGCCTTCATCATGCGGCCGACGCACTCGGAGCCGCCGGCCACGGCCACGCGACGATGCCCCGAGCGCACCGCGCGAAAGGCGCCCGCGAAGGCCGCGAACGACGACGCGCACACGCCCATGGAGCTCAAGGTCTCGAGCGGCTTGCCGCCGAGCCGTCCGTGCACCATGGAGGCGAAGCCGGGCAGCGGCATATCGCCTTGCGTGGTGCCGAGGGCCAGCATCTCGACGTCGTCGAGCGGCAGGCCGCGATCGTCTATGGCCGAGCGCACGGCCTTGGCGGCGAGCTCTTCGTTGAGCTCCGTCGTACGCTGCTGCTTGTCGAGGGCGTAGTGGCGGGTCTTGATGCCGTTCGAGCGCAGGATGCGAGAGCGCAAGCGGCTCGGCTTCCCGCCGACGACGCCGAGATACTCCTCCATCTCGTCGTTGCCGATGGGCTCGCCCGGCAGATAGCTGCCGGTGCCCGTGATGTAGACGTTTCTAGACGATGACGAAGGCATGTCGGCTCCCCGGCGGACGTTCGCGAATCAGGTGACGGGCTGCTGCGCGGCGAAGCGCGCCCGCGTGTCGACGTAGACGTAATAAAGCGCGCGCAGCAGCGAGATGAGGAAGAGGGCGTAGAAGGTCGAGAACACGGCGAAGCTGAGCTGGAACCAGAGGTCGAGCAGCGCGAGCACGACGCCGTAGATGATCTGGTGCTTCCAGCGCGCCGGGCTCGTCTTCGGGTCCGTGATCATGAAGAAGATGAACAGCCAGAAGGCGCCGCCCGACACCTGCGCCCAGATGGTGATCTCGGCGGGCATGTGCGTGAGGTGCGCGCGCAAGAGCGCCCCGAGCACGAACACGACGGCGAACGAGAGCGTCAGCGCCAGCTTGTGCACGCGCACCATCATGATGAAGCCGAGCACGAACACGAGCGCGACCACCTCGTAGCGGCCGCCCCATTGGTACGCGGGCGCCACCGACGCCTGTCCTCCCGAGAGCAGCAGCATGGCGACGAGCGCGATGTTCGTCGGGTTGAACACGTGCCGGCCGCGCCAGGTGATGAGGTACTTCGAGGTGATGGCGATCCAGCTCGTCAGCAGCATCAGCCAGCCGTTGCCCGGCGCCGTGAACAGGATGGCGAGCCCGAGCGCGGAGATGAGCCCCGAGAGCGGGAACAAGAGCTTCCGCGACAGCATCCACGTGTAGAGCATGTCGAGGCCGCAGCAGGCGACCACGGCGATGAGGATCTCGAGCGGCGCGCGGTTGAAGTTGAGCAGCGCGTGGCCGAGCAGCACGTAGCTCGCGTGAAAGCACGTGAACATCCAGCGCGGGTCGTCCCGGGACGGGATGATCCAGCGGCTCTCCCGACCCGCGCGGCGGTCGTCGCCCGTCGTGGTGGTGCTCATAGCGTGGCCTTGCTGCGCCGCTGTGATCGGGCGTGAGCGGTGCGCGTCTCGAAGCGCACGTCGTGGTAGCGGCCGGCCTCGAGGCCGTGCAGCTCTTGCACCTCGCCGTTCGTCCAGCGGATCTCGACGTCGACCTTGCCCGGATAGCGACCGAGCCCCGCGAGCACCCAGTCCATGGACTGCCCCGTCATGCCGTTCCCGGCGCTGACCTCGAGGTAGCGCGGCTTGAACGCGTGCTCGTGCGTGGGCTCGGACGGCGTGATGCGCACGCGCGTGCCGACCGGTTTTCGCGGTACGCGGACGCCGTCTCCCTCGAGGCGGAGGCCGACGAAGGCGGGCGGCGTCGGCTGTGACGCGGTGGGCTCGAAGCGGTTCTTGGCGAGGAAGTAGGGCGCGTTTTGCGGCACGTAGAGCACGTCGGGGCGGCCGTCCACGTCGAAGTCGGCGATGACGACGCCGCGC
Source organism: uncultured Myxococcales bacterium (assembly GCA_964388085.1). Classification (GTDB taxonomy): domain Bacteria; phylum Myxococcota; class UBA727; order UBA727; family CAYLZW01; genus CAYLZW01. The sequence continues at coordinate 6,488 of CAYLZW010000043.1, forward strand.
CCGTCGAAGGAGCGCGTGAGCCCCACGTCGGCGGCGCGGTTGTAGAAGCGCTCGCCGCCGTTCACGAACACGTGGCTGACCTGGTGGCCGCTCATGCTCGTGTCCTCGAACGCGGGCCAGCGGCGGCTGTCGACGATGACGTTGCGATCGCCGGCCACGAGGCGGCTCATGCGATACCAGTACTCCTTGTCCGGATCCTGGCTGATGTAGCCGTTGGTGGCGAGGATATCGACGTCACCGTCGAGGTCGATGTCGACGAACTTGGCGCCCCAGCCCCAGCCGCCGTCCTTCACGCCCACGTCGGCGGCGATGTTGGCGAAGCTGCGCAGCGCCGGATCGCCCGACGGGTGCGGCCGGTTGTGCCAGAGCAGGTTGCCCTCGGGCAGCACCGGGTGGAACACGTTCGTGACGTAGATCTCGGGATAGCCGTCGTGGTCGATGTCGGCGAGGTCGGCGTTCATGCCCTTGAAGGCGTCCTTGCCGATGCTCGTCGGGAACGGGCCCTCGTAGGCCTGAAAGTAGCGGCCGTCCTTGTTGTAGTAGAGCTGGTCGGGCCCGAAGTCGTTGGCGAAGTAGAGGTCCGTGAAGCCGTCACCGTTGATGTCGGCCGTGCCGATGTCGAAGGTGAAGCGCGTCTCGGACAGACCCCAAGCGTCGAGCGGCTGCTCCTCGAAGTGGCCGCTGCCGTCGTTCAGGAAGAAGTGCTTGCTGCCGCCGTTGTCGGCGTCGCCCCAATCGTTCGGCATCATGCGCCCGGCGTTCGGCGAGTCCGGCACGCGCGTCGGGTGCGTGCGCGGAGCCCCGGGGACGTCCTCCTCGCGGTAGTGCGTGGTGAAGTAGTTCGCGAGGATCAGATCGAGGTCGCCGTCGCGGTCGGCGTCGAAGAACGAGACGGCGAAGCCGTTCATGTAGTCGGTGATGCCCGCGCCGTCGGTCGCGTCGACGAAAGTGCGTCCGCCGGCCGCCTCCTCGGGGCCAATGCTCGCGCGGTTCAGGAACAGGCGCGGCCGCTGGCCGACCATGCCGACCAGGAGATCGTCGTAGCCGTCGTTGTCGACGTCCGCGAAGGTGCAGTCCGACGAGAAGCCGTCGAGGTTCAGGTCCTCGATGGCCGGGATGTCCGCCCGGGTGAAGGTGATGTCGCCGCGGTTGTAGAACAGCCGGTTCTTCTTCCCGTGCGCGGACGTCGTCATGTAGAGATCGAGCAGGCCGTCCTCGTCGACGTCGCTGACGCACGCGCTCGCGGACACCGCCTGCATGAAGGGCAGCACGTTGTCGAAGAAGGGCGAGAAGGTGCCCATCTCGTGGCGAAAGTGAACGCCGCTCTGCTCCGGGGTGCGCTCTTCGAGGAAGAACGAGAGCGGCTCGTCCTGCGCCGGGTGGCGCTCTATGACGAAGAAGAGGGCGCCGCCCGCGGCCAGGGTCAAGAGCGCCGTGCGCCAGAGCACCAGGCGCTGTCGGGCGCTGCGCTTGCGAGGCGCCTCCATGACGTCTTTTCGCCCGAGCTGGGTAGGATCACTTGCCATCGTTGGCTCCGTGAGCGGTCTCGTGCCGCTTCGATGTCAGGCCGCGCGCGCCGCGTCGTCGTCGTCGTCACGCCCGGCCGCGAGCGGCGCCGCGGAGTCGAGCGCCGCCCGTCCGTCCGGCCCGGGCACCCCCGTCGGGAAGCGGCCGATCACCGTGGCCAGGCCGCGCAGCAACAGCCGCGATGACGACGACAGCGAGGCGCTGTCATGGTGGAAGACGTAGGCGAGCATCTTCTGCATATCGCCCGAGCGCAGGCGCAGGAACGCGCGAAAGGCGAGGCGCTCGAGCTGCTTGGCCTTGGCTTCGCCGCGCCGGCCCGCGCGCTTGCCGACGCGGTAGAGCGCGCGCTTCGAGTAGGCCATGTGACGGCCCTCGTCGCGCAAGATGTCGCTGATGATGGCGGACAGCTCCGGCTCGCCGCGCTCCTCGAGCACCGTGCGGAACAACAACATCTGCCGCACGGCCTGCGTCTCGACCACGTGAATGATGGCGAAGAAGCTCATCAGCTCGTCGTCGTCGAGCGCGCGCGCCTGCCGCAGCCTGGCCTCGGACGGCAGCCAGCCCGCCGCGCGCAGCATGCCGACGAAGTCACCGAAGGGCAGCGCGCCGCCCTCGGGCAGCTCGCCGCGTTGCTCCAGGTAGTCCCGCCACAGCTTGGCGTGGCGCACCTCGTCGTCGAGGTGACGCAGCACCTCCGCGCGCAGCTCCTCGTCGGCGATGAGGTCGAGGATGCCGCGGTCCTGCGGCGCCTCGCCGTAGGTCTCGTTGAAGTAGAAGCTGTGCTTCACGGCGAGCAAGGCCCGCGGCGCCTCGTAGAGCGTACGGTAGAAGGACAGCGCGATGCGGTCCTCGATGCGGTCTTGCAGCGAGAGCGGGACGTGTACGTCTTGCACGGGGGAACCCTCCGACGACGGCGCAAGGCTAGCAATGCCCCTCTGGCCGGCAGACCGGGCGGCGCCGGTCCCCTCCGAGAAAGCTGCCCCCGCGCGCAGCCAGTGCGGTAGCCTCGGGGGCGTGACCCCCGAAGCGAACCGCAGCGTCGACGCCGTGTTCGACGGCCTCATCGGCCCGCGCATCAAAGCGGCGGGGGCGGCGTGGCCACGGCGCGGCACCCTGCTGTTCGTCGTGGGCACCTCGGCCTGGACCGTTCGGCTCGGCCACGGCGAACCACCCGTCGAGCGGGGCGCGCACGGCGAGGCGGACCTCGTGCTGTCCTTGTCCGAGCGGGCGCTCGCCGGCCTGCTCGAGGGGAGCCTCGACCTGGACGCCGCCCTCGCGGCGAAGACCGTCGGCTATCGCGGCGACCTCCGCCTGCTCGAGAGCCTCGGCCGCCTGCTCGCCGGGCCCGGACGCGCCCACGACGTGCGAGGCGGCGCATGAGCGGCGCGCGCATCGGCTCCGGGCCGCTCCACGACGCGCTCACGCAGGTGCACGACGCGCTCGTCGAGCGGGCGGGTGACGATCAGCGCGTCGATGAGGCCGAGCTCGCCGCGGCGCTGGCGACGGTGCCCGAGGGCGCTCGACAGGCCGTCGACACCTTCGCGCGCGGGCTCTCGGCCAAGCACAGCGGCGTCGGCCTGTTCACGGTCACCTCCCTCGAGGAGGCCATCGCGGAGCTGCGAAAGGGGCTGCCGGCGCTGCAGCGCGACGTGCCGCTGTCCGTCGACGCGGCGGAGGTGAAGCGCTTCGGAGAGGGCTTGCTCGCGCTGGCCCGCCGGCTCGAAGGGGAGCCGGGCGCCGTCCTCCCGCCGCTGCCGCACGAGGCGCTCGACGGGCTCGAGGGGGACGAGCTCATCGCGGCGCTTCGAGAGGGCTGCTCCCGACATCTGGCGCTCCGCTACCACACCGCCCGCGCCCTCATGTACGGCTTCGTCGACAACGAGGACGGCAGCGTCGAGTGCGTCTACACCGGGCGCGAGGTGCCGGTGTCCGCCATCAAGGAGGGCGGCATGAACGCCGAGCACACGCTGCCCCAGTCGCGCGGTGCCCGGGAGCTGCCCGCGAAGTCGGACCTGCACCACCTGTTCCCGACCGACAGCGTGGCGAACAACGAGCGCGCGGCCCATCCCTTCGGTGTCGTCGTCAAAGAGCTCTGGCGCGAGGGCGACGCGAAGCTCGGCCTCGACGCCAGCGGCCAGAAGGTCTTCGAGCCGCCCGACGAGCACAAGGGCAACGTGGCGCGCGCGCTCTTCTACATGGCCGCCGTCTACGGCGTCGCGCTGCCGGAGGCCGAGGAGCGCGTGCTGCGCGCCTGGCACGGCGACGACCCGGTCGACGACGACGAGCGCAGACGAAACGACGCCGTGTCGACCCTGCAAGGCAACCGGAATCCGTTCATCGATCATGACGGGTTGATCGAGCGCATCGACGACATCTGAGCCATCGGCGGCCTTCGGCTGGGTTCGAGCGCAAGCCCGTGGCGACGGGCTTTGGTGTGCGGGCAGGCGCGCGCCCGGCGCTGCGTTGCCGAGGGGGAGGTACCGCTTGCCTCGAACTGGTCACGCCGGCGGCGCGTGTTGACCACGTCGCCTCCGCCGTCGCATGAAGTGACCTGAACTTCCGGCTGGAGGCCGTCCGTGTCGACCGATGCCCTGCGTTTGCTGATCCTCTCCGCCGTGCTCACGCTGCTCAGCTCCCTCGTCGGCTGTGGCGGCGTCGGCGGCAGCGGCTGTGACTTCCGCGAGGGCAGCGTGAACGGCCCGGAGCCCCGTTGCCAGGAGCGCACCGGCCTTCAGGGCCTGCCCGTGTTCGGAGCCACCTGCGAGGCGCTCGACGCGCTCTCCATCGAAGGGGGCTGCCCCCGCGAGGGCGCCGTCGTCGGCTGCGTCATCGGCAGCGAGCCTAGCGGCGAGGTCATCGACTGGTACTACGCGCCCAAGACGCGCGAAGAGGCAGAGCTCGACTGCGAAGGGGAGAGCGGCGAGCTGCGGGAGCCCTAGCGATGACAAGATCGCCGCGAGCGCAAATTCGAGCGCAAGGGCCGGAGTGTCGAGCGCGAGTGTGGCGCCTACGTTCTTCCTCATGGCGCGCGATGGCGGCAGGACGAACAGCAAGATATCGGTGAAGAACACAGACGCTCGCCGCAAAGGAGGCGCCGTGACGGACGCCATCTACGACGCTGGCTACAATTCGAGCAGCCGCTTCTACGAGGAGGCCGATGACGTGCTCGGCATGACACCGACGAGCTATCGCGCGGGCGGCGTGAACACCGAGATCCGCTTCGCGGTCGGAGAGTGCTCGCTCGGCTCGATCCTCGTCGCCGCCAGCGCGCGTGGGGTGTGCGCCATCTTGCTCGGCGACGATCCGAACGAGCTCGCGCACGATCTCGAGCGTCGCTTCCCGCGCGCGGGGCTGATTGGCGCGGACGCCAGCTTCGAGGACACGGTCGCGAAGGTGGTCGGCCTCATCGAGCGTCCGCACGTCGCTGTCGAGCTGCCGCTCGATGTCAGGGGCACGGCGTTTCAGCAGCGCGTCTGGCAGGCGCTCCGGCAGATCCCCGTCGGCTGCACGGCGAGCTACTCCGAGATCGCGGACGCCATTGGCGCGCCGAAGTCCGTGCGCGCGGTGGCAGGGGCGTGCGCTGCCAACGCGCTGGCGGTGGCGATCCCCTGCCATCGCGTCGTGCGCACCGACGGTGGCCTGTCTGGCTATCGCTGGGGCGTGGAGCGAAAGCGCGAGCTGCTCACGCGCGAGGGGCGCCCATAGCCCTTTATCGCCGGGACCCTTCCCCAACGCTGCCGACGTAGACGGGGGGAAAGGCTTCGCCTCTTTCCTCGCTCGAAGCCCGCGAAGACGGGGGGAAAGGCTTCGCCTCTCCCCCCGCTCGAAGCCCGCGAAGCGGTCTTCTCAACTCCCCCACACTGCGGGGCTGTCGCCCCGCAACGCCCCACCTGGTCCGTCAGATGACGTCGGGCATCCGGGCGCTCCACCTGGCTGGCAGGCTCGCAGCGAGCAGCTGGAGCGCGCGGACACCCGACGTGAAGTCACAGATCAGGCGGGCGTTGCGGGCGGCAGCCCGCTGTGAGGGGGAGTCGACGAGACCGCGCAGCGGGCTCGGAGCGGGGGGAGAGGCAAGCCTCTCCCCCCGCTCAACAGATCCACAGAAGGCGCGCAAAATCTCGAAGCCCGCGACGGACTGCGGGTATGGGAGCTGCGGAGTGCGTCCGGTTGACACACCAGACGTCCGTCTGGATACGCTGGTGGTGGGTCCCGCGCGTGATCTGCCGACAGATCACCTTCGTCGTCGACGAGCGCCCACGGAGACGAGCGAGAGGAGAGGGAGGAGCCATGGCCCGCGCCCCCAAAGGACAGAGCCGCGAGCGCGTGTTCGCCTTCGTTCGCGAGCGGCTGCTCCAGGGCGAGCCGCCTACCGTGCGCGAGGTGCAGGACGCCATGGGCTTCTCCGCCGTGCAGACCGCGCGGGAGCACCTCGAGGCGCTCGTGAAGGAGGGGCGCCTCGAGAAGGAGGCCGGCCGCTCGCGGGGCTACCGGCTCGCTCGACGGGCAGGGCGCTCGCTCCCGGCGGTCCCCGTGCCGCTGCTCGGCCGGGTCCAGGCCGGCGTGCTCACGACCGCGGTCGAGGAGCCGGACGGTTGGCTCGCGGTGCAGTCGCACCTCGGGGCCAAGGAGCTGTTCGCGCTGCGCGTCAGGGGCGAGAGCATGCGGGACGCCGGCATCCTCCCGGGGGACGTCGTCGTGGTGCGGCGGCAGGCGACGGCGTCGAGCGGTGACATCGTGGTGGCCCTCGTCGGGGACGAGGCCACCGTCAAGCGCTTGCGTGTCTCGCGCGGCGTCGTGGAGCTGCTGCCCGAGAACCCCGCCTTCACGCCGCTCGTCATAGCGGACGAGGCCGCCCTCGAGATCCTCGGCAAGGTCGTCGAGGTGCGCCGTTTCCTCGAGGTCATGCCCTTCTTGCCAGAGTCTTGAGGACCTCCCTCGGAGCACAGGCACCGGTTCGTTCGTCTCTTTCCGTTCGTCTCTTTCCGTTCGTCTCTTTCCGTTCGTCTCGCAGCACGCGCGTAAGGCGTGCACGTGCCCGACGAGGGCGCGCGTCGATAGGTACGTCCTGAGCTCCCACCATGGCCGCCGCCGTCATCCCTCTCTTTCGCGAGCACGAGCACGAGCGTGAGCTCGAGCTACCGTCGTGGCGCATCGAGGATCTCTACGGCCGCCTCGTCGAGGTCTCGGGGGGCAAGGACGGCGCGCAGCTGACGGCGGCGTTTGGCCTCGTTCAGCTCGCCCAGTCGCGCGCGGAGCCGGTGGCCTTGGTGCAGCCGCGCGCGCGAACGTTCTACCCGCCCGACGCCTGTCAGGGCGGCGTCGACCTCGACGCGCTCGTGGTCGCGCGCGTGCCAAAGAGTGAGGACGTGCCGCGCGCGGCCGAATACTTCGTCCGCTCGGGGGCCTTCGGTCTCGTCGTGCTCGAGCTCGGCGCCGCGGCGCGCGTGCCCATGCCGTTGCTCACGCGCTTGTCAGGGCTCGCGAAGAAGCACGAGTGCGCCGTCGTGTTCTTGACCGAGAAGAAGAGCGAGCACCCTTCGCTCGGCTCGCTCATCTCCCTGCGTGGCGAGGCCAGCCGTCATCGTCGCGATCCGGCCGCGGGGGAGCCCGGCTTCGACGTCGTCGTGCGCGTCAGCAAGGACAAGCGCCGCGCGCCCGGCTGGGCGCACGAGGAGACCTGTCGTGGACCGGCTGGCCTGCGTTGATCTGCCGGCCTTTCCGCTGCAGCTCTTGTTGCAGAAGGAGCCCGAGCTGCAGGGGCACCCGGTGGTGGTCGTCGACCAGGACAAGCCCCTCGGCGTGGTGCAGTGGTGCAACGAGGCCGCGCGCCGAAAGGGCGTCTTGTCCGGTATGCGCTACGCCACGGCGCTCTCTCTCTCTCGCGGTCTACGGGCGGGCGTCGTCGAGGAGCGCGAGATCGACGAGGGCGTGAAGAAGCTGACCGAGCGCCTCTTGCGCTTCTCTCCCGACGTGGAGGCGAGCGCGGACGATCCCGGCGTGTTCTGGCTGAACGCCTCCGGCCTCGATCCGCTCTTTCCGACGCTGCGCGCGTGGACCGAGCGCGTGCGCACCGATCTGCAGCTCGCCGGCTTCTTCTCGACGGTGGTGGTCGGCTTCTCGCGCTTTTGCACCTGGGCGGTGGCGCGCGCGCGGCCGGGCTACGGCATCTTCACGAAGGCCGCGGACGAGCGGCGCATGGCCAGGAAGGTGCCGCTCGACCGCCTCGGCCTGCCGCCGAATGAGCGCGACGCCCTCGCGCGCCTCGCGGTGCACGACGTGGGCGAGCTCGCCAGCTTGCCGGCCGGTGCGCTGCGCCGGCGCTTTGGCAAGGAGGTGCACAAGATCCATCGCCTGGCGAGAGGTGACCTCGAGGAGCCCTTGGTGCCGACGAGGCTCGAGGCGCCCGTGCGCGAGACGCTGCTGTTCGACTTCGCGGTGTCGGACACCGAGCGCCTGCTGTTCTTTTTGAAGGGGCGCGTCGATCAGATGCTGAAGGCGCTCGCCGAGCGGCAACAAGCGCTGAGCGGCCTCTCGCTGCGCTTCGTGCTCGAGCGAGATCTCGAGGGAGAGCGCGTGGTGCAGGAGGAGCACGTGCGTCCGGCGACGCCCACCCTCGACGGCCCGCAGCTCATGAACCTGGTGCACCTGAAGCTCTCCTCCCTCGCGCTCAAGACCGGCGTCTGCGAGCTGCACCTCGAGGCCGAGGGCACGAAGGCCACCCTCGAGCAGGTGCGCATGTTCGAGCAGCTGTTCGAGCAGCTCGTGCTGCAGGACGGGGCGTCACCGGCGAAGAAGCGCGACCTCGACGCCGGCGCGCGCGCCCTCGCTCGTGTGCGCGCGCGCTTTGGCGATGACTCCGTCGTGAAGGCGAAGCTGAAGGAGGGGCACCTGCCCGAGGCGAGCTACGGCTTCGAGCCGGTGCGGAAGATCACGCTCCCGCGCGTGAAGGCGCTGGTGCAGCAGCGTCGCCTCGTGCGCCGCGTGTTCGAGAAGCCGCAGCCGCTGCCGCCGCGTCCTCGTCATGAACCGGATGGCTGGATGCTGCGCGGCCTCGAGCACGGCCCCGTCGTCCGGATGCATGGGCCATATCTGATCTCGGGCGGCTGGTGGCGTTCGTTGCAGCAGCGCGACTATTGCTTCGCCGAGACGCAGTCGGGCGCGCTCTTGTGGGTCTATTACGACCGGCGTCGTCGGCGCTGGTTCCTGCAGGGTGTCGTCGAATAGCGTTAGCGACGACGGCGACGTCGAGCGACGACGGCGCCGAGCGTCAAGCAGACGAGCAGCGCGCTTGCGTCTCCGGCGTCTCCCGCGGCGAAGCAAGCGCACTGTGCACCTTCACCTTCACCTTCACCTTCACCTTCACCTTCCCCTTCACCTTCGCCCTCGCCTTCGCCTTCACCTTCGCCTTCACCTTCACCTTCGCCTTCACCTTCGCCTTCACCTTCGCCTTCGCCTTCGCCTTCGCCCTCGCCCTCGCCCTCGCCTTCACCGCTGTCGGCGACGATGCCGAAGAAGCGCGCGATGTGCTCGCTGGAGCAGAGGTCGGCGTCGACGATGAAGGGCGCCAGCTCACCGCAGCCCTGGTCGGGATCCACCGCGATGGCGTGCCCGAGCTCGGGGATCGTCCAGCGCTCGACGACGGCGGCGTCTGCGGCTGTGTCACTCGCGGCAGCGTCGCTCGCGAAGGTGCGCACCTCAGCGCCCTCGCGCTCGTCGATGACGACGTCGGCGGACGAGAGGCCGTGCACATCGAGCCATTGCGCCTCGAGGGCGGCCGCGTTCAGGGGGCTCACCGTCGTGTCCGCGTCGCCGTGCCAGATGGCGACCCGCGGCCAGGGCCCCTCATGATCCGAGGCCGCGCGCACGAGATCACCCCACTCGGTGGGGGTCCTCGTCTTGCCGCCGTTCATGCACAGGAGGGCCTCGGCCGCGTAGTCCGTACAGCGATAGGGCCCGCCCGCGACGACGGCGCCGGCGGCGAACAGCTCGGGGTAGGTCGCGAGCATGACGGCGGCCATGGCGCCGCCCGCGGACACACCGGTGACGAACACGCGCGCGGGGTCGACGTCGTATGACGAGAGCATGTAGCGCACGGCGCTCGCGATGGAGGCCGCCTCTCCCTGGTCACGCGCAATGTCGCCGGAGAGGAACCAGTTGAAGCAGCGCCCGCCGTTGTTGAACGCCGACTGCTCGACGGCGACGAGCGCGAAGCCGTGTGCATCGGCGAGCGCGTGCCACCCCGACGGCCCCTCGTAGTCGGCCGCGGACTGGGAGCATCCGTGCAGCAAGACGACGAGCGGCATAGGGCCGGCCGCGTCGCTCGGGACGTGCTCGTACACGACGAGGTCGCCGGGGTTGTCGCCGAAGTCATCGACCTGCTCGCCGGCGTAACAGGCGACGGCGCACACGCACGAGGCCCCGACGAGGGTGGCGAGGGCGGCGGGAGAGACGCGTGCGCTCATGGGGCGACTTCGTAGCCGACGTCCTCGAGGAAGGCCAGGTCGAGCGCCGTGGGCGCAAAGCGCGCTCCCTCGGGATCGCTCGGGTTCATGAGCGGCGGCTCCCCGTTCACGACGACGCTGCTCTGCATGTGCGCGCCTTCGCTCGTGAGCGGTACGGGGCCGCCGTAGAGCGCCACGGCGTTCGCTCCCACGAAGTCACCGTCGTCCGAGATGAGCGCGCGGAAGGCGGGCGCGCCGCCGAAGCCGAGCACATGGCCGAGCTCGTGCGTCGCGGTGCCGAGGAGGTCGAAGCCGTCGTCGGGGATGTCGTCCGCCGTGCGCGGTGACTCGTCGCTGAACCAGTCCTCGGCGGCGTCGAAGCTGATCCAGCCGGTCCAGGGCTCGAAGTCGTCGCCGTCGTATCGCGTCGTCAGAGAAGCGCTGAGACCCTCGTCGCCCACCTCGACCTTGGCAGAGGGGAACGAGCGCGCCGTGAGCCCCCCCTTGCCATCGAGGAGGCTCGCGCCCACGAACACGATGACGTCGTCCACCGCTTGCTCGGCCGCGAGCTCGATCGACTCGGCGCCGGGATCTTCCGGATCGCGCGTGAGCAACGGCGTCCCCGCCGGGACGGCGTCGAAGTCGTCGAGCAACAGGCGCCCCCAGATGGCGGCGGCCTCGTCGAGCAGCGCGCGCCGCTCGGGTGTGAAGAAGCCGGCGTCGTCGAAGCGGTAGTCGAAGGCGATGACGAGGTGCACCGGGCCGGCGGGCCCCGCGTCCACGTCGTCGTCCGGCCGTACGGGCGGCGGGCCGCTGTCGGTGAGCGCGGGGCCGGTCGTCGCCGGCGCGCAGGCGGCCAACGACAGCGCGAGGACGACGAGGGTAGGAGGCGAAGGCCGCATGAACGACAGAATACCGCGCTCACGGCGCCCGGCCGCTCGCAAAGGACCTCCTGCAGCGCGCCGAGCCCGCCTACCAATGGAAGTAGAACATCCCCTTGGCGAGCACGACGATGAGCAGCATGTGGCTGGCGACGCTGAAGTGGAGCCACTTGAACTTGCGCGAGCTCATGCAGCCGTCTTTGGCGGTCTTCAGCGCGTAGACGAAGTGACCGCCGACGCTGAAGGCCAGCAGGATCTTCAGCGCCAGCAGCGTGCCGAACGACGACTCGAACACCTGCGCGAGCGCCGCCCTGTGGAAGTACGCGAGCCCTGCGCCGCTCGCGAACAGCGTGCCCACGACCCACGGCATGATGCGTCGCGCGCGGTTGATGAGCGCCAGCTCGACCTCGGCCATGCGCTGTGGCCCGAGCGGCCGTCGCATCCCTTCCAGGATGACGAGCTCGAAGAACACGACACCGATAAAGCCGATGCCGCAGAGGAGGTGGATGATGTGGACGGCTCCGTAGGACGACATGGGGATGCCTCCGGTTCGCGGTTGAGCCTGTCTTCTAACAACTGAAAGTGAGAGTCAATATCAAGTTTAGGAGGGGCGGCCCGGCGCCTTACGCGAACCGCACGCTGTAGACGGGCGGCAGGTTGTTGGTCACCGTCACCCAGCTGTCCCCGCGGTCCTCGCTCACGTACAGGTTTCCCGTCGTGCTCCCGAACGCCAGCGCGTCGCCGCTGTTGTGCAGCGCGTGGCGGTACACGACGTCGTAGGCGCTCTCTTGGGGCAGCCCCTCGCGGAGCTGCTGCCAGCTCTGACCGCCGTCCTCGGTGCGCGCGACGAACAGGGTGCCATCGACGGTGATGCGCTCGCTGTCGGCTTTGCCCGGCACGAGCCACGCGGTCTTGCCGTCACGCTCGTCGACGGCGACGGGGAAGCCGAAGTGCACGCCGACGTCCGGCTTGCTCACCTTGCGCCAGGTGGCCGCGCTGTCGTCGCTGTAGAACACGCCGCAATGGTTCTGCTGCCAGACATGATTCGGCTGCCCGGCGCACAGCTCGATGGCGTGCGGATCGTGGCCCCAGTCGGCCTCGCCGTTTGGCAGGTAGTCCATCAGCATGCCCTTGTTCCTGCCGCGCCAGCTCTTGCCCCCGTCGGTCGTCTCGAGCACGCCCGCCGTGGAGATGGCCACGAACACGTGCTCGGGATCGCGCGGGTCGACGACGATGGAGTGGATGCCCGGCGCGAACTCACCGTCGGACGCCGGCGTGCCGAACCAATGGGTCTCGCCCGTGCCCTCGCCGGTGAAGAGGTCGCCGCCGCGTGACTCGTGGTTCCAGAGCGGTCGATTGAGCTCGAAGGTCTCGCCGCCGTCCTCGCTGACGAACAGGCCGCCCGGGATGGTGCCGACGTAGACGCGGCCGTTCGGACCAAACGCCATGCACCACAGCTTGAGCAGCGTCGCCGGTGTCAGCTTCGCCGCGGCCGGCGCGTCGCCCTCGTCTCCCTCGCCCGGCATGGGCGGCGCGAGGTAGCGCGCGCCCGCGGGGTACTTGATCTGCGTGGCGTCGTGCCAGGTGGCGCCGTCGTCGCTCGAGCGTGACAGCTTCGCGCCCCAATGTCCGTGCCCGAGGGCAGCCCACAGCGTCCCCGTATGCGGATCGCGCGCCACGAAGTTCACGCCCGCGCCCGAATGCGCGCACAGCCGCGGCCGCCAGCGTCCGCCGGCTTTCTCGACGAGGAAGGTGCCCTTGCGCGTCCCGATGAGGATTCGTTTCGACATTCTGGCTCCCAATGCATCACCCGCCGCTCAACGCTTGCAGAATGAACACCCGCGACGACGGCTGCACCGGATCGCTCAGCCGATCCCGATCCGCCACGCGCTGCTCGTCGATGAAGATGTTGACGTGGCGACGAAGCCGCCCGAGCTCGTCGCAGACGTAGAAAGCGAACCCCGGCGCCAGCTTCTCCATCTCCTGCACGACGCCCTGGACCGACGACGCCTCGACGAAGAGCTCCTGCCCCTCGAGGGCCGGGAAGAAGCGATAGAGGTGCCGGGTGAGCTCGACCTTCGCCATCGGGGGTGGAGCATATGACACATCGGGCGGCGCACAGCACCCGCGCCGGGGACGCGCGTCGCGCTTCCGTGCTGCCATCCGAGGAGCGGATGGGCCACGGAAGGTGCGCACCCATGACCCTCAGGGTTGTCCTGAGGGCCCCGAGGCGAGGCAGCATCGGGCCCGGGTCGTAGGGATCCGCCCCTCGGCCCCTTGCGCAGCAGGCCAGCCAGCGGCGACGATCGGCGCATGGCCGTACGCGTCAATCCCGGTGCCAACCAGGGCGCTCCCGCGCAGGGAGGCAACGCGACGTTCGTCCCCGGGCAGGCGGCGAAGGTGCTGCAGGAGCTCGGCCTCGTGAAGCCGGGCATGTCGGCGCTGCAGGTCACGCAGAACCTCCTCGGCGCGCTCCGGGCGGGCGGCTTTCCGACGATGGGCGGCGCGCTGGCGCAGCAGCTCTCGGCCGCGCTGTCGGCGTTTCAGCGCGCGAACGGGCTGCCGGTCACGGGGCAGCTCGACCAGGCGACGGCGGCGCTCCTGCAGAAGCACGGGCTGCTGCCGACGAACCTCGGCGCCTCCGGCGGCGTGCTGAACGTGAAGGACGGCTTCGAAGGGAAGCGCGCGCAGACGGATGGAAACGCGGCGAGCGCGGCCAGTAAGCCTGACGCGAACCTGCAGCAGTTGTTGTCGAACGTCGTCAAGGCCGCGGTCGACGGCTCACAGAAGGCGATGGAGTTCCTCGCCGGCATGTTCGGGCTCGGCGGCGGAGGCGTGGCTGCAGGCGGACAGGGCGGCGAGGCAGGGCACGGAAACGCTGCCGCGCAGGGTGGAGCGGTCGTCGCGGATGCGAGCAACAGCGCCGCGCGCACGGTCGACGGCAGCGCCTCTGGCAAGGGCAGCGACGGACAGGGACGCCACGACGGCAGCGGCCTCGCCCGCGACGTCGCCGGACAGCAATCCAAGAAGTCGGCGAACGAGAAGGTGCGCTCGAAGGCCGGGCTCAAGGACGCGCTCGCTCGCGGCGTCGATGACGACGAAGACGGAGAGCAAGGGCTCGAGGACGGCGAAGGGGAGGGCGCGAGCCAGGGCGACGGTGAGGGCGGCGGCGCCGAGGACGGCGCGTTCACGACGGGCACCCGGGACGGCGACGAGGACGGCAGCGAGCGCTGGCAGGGCAACGCCTCGAGCGGAGACAGCGACAAGGACGACGAGCGCCGCGGGCACGCGACCCTCGACGACTATTGGGACGCCGCGCGCGGCCATTACGCCATCCCGAGCGTGGCCGAGCAGTGGCGCCGCGCGCTCGATCAAGTCCGCAAGGACAGCGACGCCACGAACCGCACGACGACGTACACGTGGGACGTGCGCTTCTACAAGCCCGGCGTGTACGGCGCCGGCCAGAAGGGGCAGGAGATCCTCCACCTCGTCGTCCAGGAGGCGACCGCCTTCGATCGCGCCTGGGCCCGCTCGGTGGACGCGCTCAGCGCCCTCGTCAAAGTGCACGACGGTGACGACGTGGACACGCCCGTGAAAGAAGACATGCTGCGTGCCATCCGCCGCGCGCGCGTGGCTTGAGCTCGATTCGGCCTTCTATTCGCAAGGGTCCTGAATCGACTCGCACTGCCAGCTTCCGTCGACGCACGACGGGTTGATGCAGCAGTCGCCGGGCAGCCCCCAGCACGTTCCCGCGGGGCAGCTGTCCGAGCGCACGAGCCCCGCACACGTCCAGCCGCTCTCGCCGCAGGTGGGGTCCGTGAACGCGTCCGAGCCGCAGACGTCGGTGCAGAAGAAGGACGCGCCCTCGCCCTCACATTCACACAGCGCGCCCTCTTCGCAGGTCCAGCCCCCGACGCTGCAGTCGGCGCCCATGAGCCGAGCGCCGCTCGCGTCGCAACACGGCGGCCCGACGGGGAGCGTCTCTTCGCACAGCAACGGGCCGGCGTCGTGGAGGCTTCCCGCGTCTTCCTCTTCACTGCCCGCGTCCAGGCCGCCAATGGCGCCGCCGTCGAGGTCGGGCACGTTCGGCGCTGGCGTGCAGGCTGCTACGAGGAGCAGGCAGGCGGCGGCGGCGAGCGTGTGCTTCGCGATCACGGCGCGTCGCTCAAGCGCACTTCGAGCAAGCTGCCGGCCTCGCCGTCGATGACCCATACGGTGCCGTCGTCGGTGGACGCCATGCCCGCGATGTCTTGCACGTCCGCGCCGAGGTCGGCGATCTCGTGCAGCGCGCGCGTGTCGATATCGAAGCGGAGCAGCTTCGCGCCGGCGCCGAGCAGCACGCTGTCGTCGTCGAGCGTCGTGAGCCCGCCGGCCAGCACCTCGGGGGAGCCGAGGTCGAACCAGCCTTGCTCGACGCCGGTCTCGAGATCGAAGGTGGCGACGTGCGCGGCCAGGATCTCGCCGGTCGCCTCGTCGAAGGTGCGCGGCTGCGCGATCAGCTGGCCCCGCTCGGGGAGGTAGTCGAGGCTGAGGGTGAGCTGCTTGTCGCTCGCTGACGTCGGCACCGGGTCGGGCGTGGGCTCGATGTCGGCGAAGCCGGGCTCGTAGCAGAAGTGCTGTCGCAGCGTCTCGCCGTCGAACAGAAAACCGTCGCTGAGCGCGGTCAGCGCGTAGCTGCCGTCCCCGAGCGCGGCGACGTCGGTGAAGTCCGACTGCGGCGCGAGCTCGGCGTTCACGAGCAGCTCGTCGAGGGACGCGATCTCCTGCAGCCCGTCGCCCGTGAGCTCGAAGAGCCCCGCGCGCGCGTTCAGGAGCACGAGGTCGCCGCTCACAGGATCGCGGCTGACGCCGACCCAGCCGTCGTGGGAGCCGTCGTCGAGCGTGAGCGCGCGCTCTCGCACGACGCTGCCGCCGGGATCGCAGGCGAGCGTGAAGACGACGGCGAGCAGGGCGAAGAAGGGTGCGGTTTGGTGGAGCTTCATCGGTTGGCCTCCCAGGCGGAGAGGCACTGTGCATCATGAATGCCAGCGCGCACGCCGCGGGAGGGCCGCGCCCCTGCTCGCCGCGGCGCGGTCGCCGTCAGATTCTTGAGGGCTCATTCGACTTGAGGCGTGACGTGCGGCCCAGGAGCAGCACGGCGGCTACGGCAGATCGAATTTGAAGCGCACGATCCAGTCCGCGCTCGAGTCGGTCACCTCGCTCAGCACGACATAGAAGGGGTCATCATAGGTCGCGAGGAATTCGAAGGCCTCCACCGACTCACATTCACCCGTCGCGCGCCCGTCGGCACAGACGTTCACGGGCTCGTCGCAGGTGGCGCTGTCGGCCTCGAGCACGCTGATGATCGGGTCGCTGCCGGCGGCGGCGTCGACGGTGACGACGAGCCGCGTCCAGCCTGCCGGTGGCGCCACCTCCAGCACGACGTCGCGCGCGGTGGTGTCCGTGGTCGCGAGGCACGCGTCCGATCCGCTCGACGCCAGCGGGAAGGTGGCGGCGTTCGCGCCGAGGGTGCCGAGGTCGAGGCTGAACACGGTGAGGTCGGTGGCGGCCGAGAGATCGACCGCGATGGGGGAGATGCAGGTGCCGTCGCCCGTGCCGGTGATCGCCGTGCCACCGAGGAGGCAGGTCGTGAGCGTCGGCCCAGCGTCGAAGCCAGCGTCGTCGTCGCTGCCGGCGTCCTCCTCGGCACCCGCGTCAAAGCCCGCGTCCAGATCTCCGCCCGCGTCGGACCCCGCGTCTACCTCCGCACCCGCGTCGACGCCGGCGTCCACTTCGCCTTCGCCCTCGCCCTCGCCCTCGCCCTCGCCCTCGCCCTCACCCTCACCCTCGCCCTCACCCTCGCCTTCGCCGCCGCCCGCGTCTTCGCCTGCGTCGACCCCGGCGTCTCCAGGAACATTGTCGAAGCAGGAGGCACAGGCGCTCGAGAGCGCCGTGGAGAGGAGCAAGAGGAAGAGCCACGAGATGGAGGAAGAAGCACGCATGAGACCTCCCGTCAGGGGGTACAGAGATACCGCCTTCAGATGCCTCCCGCGAACGCATAAATCGTTGTTTTTGCGTTGAAATGTCTGCATTAACCGCACAGGTGTTCAGCTTCCGATAAGCTGCCCCGAAGCGTCTTGCTGGAGCGTGACGATGGCGTCTCCTTCTCCCTACGCGCCGCTCTTCGTGCGCAGCAACTTCTCCTTCCTCGAGGGCGCGAGCCATCCGGAGGAGCTCGTGGAGGAGGCGCAGCGCCTCGGGCTCACCCACGTGGCGCTCACGGATCGCGACGGCGTCTACGGCGCCGTGCGCGCGCACGCGAAGGCCAAGGAGCTCGGTGTCCACCTGCTGCAGGGCGCCACCGTCACGGTCGTCGACGAAGAGCTCGCGCGCTTGCCCTACAAGCACCCGTGCGCGCGCGCCGAGGATCCGCCCGGCGAGACGCAGCTCGTTCTGCTCGCGTGCGATCGACCGGGCTACGCGAACCTGTGCCGCTTGCTGACGAAAGGACGTCTGCGCACGGTGAAGGGCGAGTGCCGCGTGTCCTGGGACGAGGTGTGCGAGCACGCCGCCGGGCTGTGCGCGCTCTGGGGCGGAGAGCGCAGCCTGCTGACGAATGAGCTCGTCTCCGAGGCACACATTGACGACGTCAGCGCGCGCCTCTCGGCCGCTTTCGAGGACCGGCTCTACGCCATGGCCGCGCGTCACCTGCGCGCCGAGGAGGTCGAGGAAGAGGCGCTGTTACGCGCGCGCGCCAAGCGACACGAGCTGCCCGTCGTGGCGGCGCTCGAGGTGCTGTACCACTCGCCTTCGCGTCGTGACCTGCAGGACGTGCTGACCTGCCTTCGTCACAAGACCAACCTCGAGTCCATCGGTCGCCGCACGAAGCCGAACGCCGAGCACGCGCTCCTGACGCCGCACGCGTTCGCGCAGCGCTTCGCCGACGACCCCGCGGCCATCGCGCGCACGCTAGAGATCGCCGCGCGCTGCACATTCTCCCTCGACGAGCTGCGCTACGTGTACCCGTCCGAGAAGCTGCCCGACGGCACCACGTCGTCCGAGCACCTCCGGCAGCTCACCCTCACGGGCGCGCACAAGCGCTACGGCGGGCAGGTGCCGAGCGACGTGCAGGCGCAGATCGAGAAGGAGCTCTCGCTGATCGATGAGCTCGACTACTGCGGCTACTTCCTCACCATGTGGGAGATCGTCGAATTCTGTCGCCGGAGCGACATCCTCTGCCAGGGGCGCGGCTCGGCGGCGAACTCGGCCGTGTGCTTCTGTCTCGGCATCACCGCCGTCGATCCCGCGCGGGTGGAGCTGCTGTTCGAGCGCTTCTTGTCGAGGGAGCGCAAGGAGCCGCCCGACATCGATCTCGACATCATGCACGATCGCCGGGAGGAGGTGATCCAGCACGTCTACGAGAAGTACGGCCGCGACAAGGCCGCCATGGTCTGCAACATCATCCGCTATCGCGCGAAGTCGGCCGTGCGTGACGTCGGCAAGGCGCTCGGCGTGGCGGAGACCTCGCTCGATCGCATCGCCAAGCTGTTGAACCATTACGGCGGTCTTCAGCCCGAGTCGCTCGAGCAGGCGGGCTTCGACATGAGCGCGCCCGTGCACCAGCACCTCCTGCGGCTCGCGCTCGAGATCCTCGACTTCCCTCGTCACCTCTCGGTGCATCCGGGCGGCTTTCTGCTCGGGCACGAGCCCGTCTACGACATCGTCCCGATCGAGAACGCGTCCATGGAGGCGCGCACGGTCATCCAGTGGGACAAGGACGACATCGAGGAGCTCGGCCTGTTCAAGGTGGATCTGCTCGGGCTCGGCGCGCTCACGGTGCTCGACATCTGCACGAAGCTCATCGAGCAGCACCGCGGGCTGCGCGTCGACATGGCCACCATGCCCGAGGACGACGTCGCCACCTACGATCAGATCTGCGCCGGCGACACCATCGGCGTGTTCCAGATCGAGAGCCGCGCGCAGATGGCGATGTTGCCGCGCCTCAAGCCGCGCACCTATTACGACCTCGTCGTGGAGGTCAGCATCGTGCGCCCCGGCCCCATCACCGGCGGCATGGTGCACCCCTATCTGCGCCGGCGACGAGGCGAAGAGGAGGTCGTCTATCCGCACCCCTGCCTCGAGCCGGTGCTCAAGAAGACGCTCGGCGTGCCGCTCTTTCAAGAGCAGGTCATGAAGCTCGCCGTCGTCGCCGCGGACTACACGCCCGGTGAGGCCGATCAGCTGCGCCGTGACATGGCCGCCTGGCGTCGCACGGGGCGCATCGAGCGTCATCACGCGCGCCTCGTCGAACGCATGGGTGAGAAGGGCATCGCGCGCGAGTTCGCCGAGCGCGTGTTCGAGCAGATCCGCGGCTTCGGTGAGTACGGCTTCCCCGAGAGCCACGCCGCGAGCTTCGCGCTCATCGCCTACGCTACCGCGTATTTACGTCGTCACTATCCGGCCGAGTTCTGCTGCGGGCTGTTGAACGCGCAGCCCATGGGCTTCTACTCACCCGCCACCCTCGTCGAGGACGCCAAGCGGCACGGCGTCGAGATCCGCCCCATCAGCGTGCGCTTCTCCTCATGGGACTGCAGCCTCGAGCCCTTGTTCGACGGCACCGATCGCTTGGCCATCCGCATGGGGCTCCGCTACGTGAGCGGCCTCGGCGAGAAGGATGGGGACGTGATCGAGGAGGCCGCGCGCCGGCGTCCCTTCCAATCGGTCGACGACTTCGCGCGCCGCACGGGCCTCGACGAGCGAAAGCTCTCGCTGCTCGCGGAGGGCGGCGCCTTCGAGGACCTCGGCAGCACGCGGCGGGGCGCGCTCTGGGACCTGCGCGTGGCGACGAGGGAGCCGGAGCTGCCGCTCGAGCTCGGCCCCGTCGTCGAGGAGGACCCTGGCTTTCAGGGCTTGTCGGCGCTGGAGGTCATCGCCTGGGACTACGCCGCCACGTCACACAGCCCGCGCGGGCATCCGCTCGGTCCGCTGCGAGAGACGCTCGAGCGGCAAGGGCTGCCGTCGGCGAAGCACTTGAACGCGCTGCCGAACGGACGCAGGGCGCGCTACGCCGGCCTCGTCATCTGTCGCCAGCGTCCGGGCACGGCGGCGGGCGTCACCTTCATGACCCTCGAGGACGAGACCGGCTTCGTGAACGTCGTGCTCTGGCAGCGGGTGTTCGAGGCCTACGCGCTGCTCGCCAAGACCTCGAGCTTCCTCGGCATCACCGGCCGCCTACAGGTGCAGGACGACGTCACGCACCTCGTGGCCGAGGAGCTGTGGTCACCGTTGCTTGAGCGCCCGCTGACCGCGCCGAGGAGCCGCGACTTTCATTGATGGTCAGCGGCGGCGCTTCTTCCGCTTTCGCCTCGGCTTCTTCTTCTTGGCCGGCTTCGACGCTTTCGTGTCGGTGATGACCGAGAAGTCCGACTGCCAGGTGGTGCGGAAGGCGGGGGCCTCGAGGCCGGAGCGCGACAGCCACACGAGCCGGCCGCCGAGGTGGGCCAGCACGCCGCGCCGATCGATGTGCAGCACACGGCCGCTGGCGCCGATGGCGTCGTCGACGCGCAGCACGATGGTGTCCGCCTCGCACAGCGCGGCCCAGTGATCGTTGAGCTCCACGCGGGCCACGTACTCGCTGGCGACCTCGCTGCCGGGCTCTTCCGCGACGATCTCGTCGCCCTCGCCGCCGTCGGCGCTCTCGTCACCCTCGTCGCTGCCGCTGCAGTCCTCTTCGATCACGTTGGCCGCGAAGGTCTCCGCGACGACCATGCCGGCCAGGGAGCGCACTTGCGGTCGCTTGAGCTGCGCGTCCGTGTGGATGACGTCGAGGGTGCGGCTGCCGCTCTCCACCGACATGATGCGCGCGAGGCGCCAGTCGGCGTTCCTGCCGCGCACGTCGAGATCACCGAACAGCATCTCGCAGCGCGGCTGCAGCACATCGTCGATGTACACCTCGTGCTGCGCCCCCGAGGTACACGGCTCCACGAGCTCGGCCTCCTCGGCGGCGGCGGCGGGAGAGAGCGCGAGCGCCAACACGAGAGGAGCGCCGAGCACCGCAGGCGCACCGAGAACATCGTGCCAGCGACGCCGCGCCAGCGCGGGCATCGTCGTCGTCGTCGTTGAATTCTTCAAAGTAGCGCGACCCTACAGAACGAGGTTCGAGGGATCAACCTTCGCGTCCCCGCCGATATTCACCTCGCGCCGCGGCACGCGAGCAGGCGACCATCCGCTCGCAGCATCTGCGAGCAGCGACGTCAGCGACGCTCATTGGCGAGCACCATCACGCGAGCCGGCCGAGCCCGCGCAGCACCTCGCTCGTGTCCCGCGCGATGACGGACGCGCGCGTGGGGACGTCTTGGTCTTGCGAGACCCGCACACCGACGCCGTCCGGTCCGAGCGCGGCGAAGGCCTCCTCATCGGTGACGTCGTCGCCAATGTAGACGGGACGCAGGGTCGGGTACGCCTGCACGAGGCGACGCACGGCGCGACCCTTCGAGGCCTCGCGCGGGCGCACCTCGACGATGCAGTGACCCGGGAGCACATTCAAGGCTGCATCCGCACCGCTCGGCAGCAGCTCATTCGTCAGCGCGAGCAGTCGCTCTTGCGCACGCCCGCGCGCCGCGGGAGGGACGCCGCGATAGTGCAGCGCGATGGAGAGGCCCTTGTCCTCGACGATGGCGCCGGCGAGCGCGGGGTCTTTGGCGATGAGCCGCTCCGCGCGGGCGCGCACCTCGTCGAGCTTCTGCTGCCGCGCGGGCGCAGGCTCGCCGGGCCAGTCGAGCCCGTGCACGCCCACCACGCGGACGTCGTCGCCGAGGCGGGCGCGCACGTCGTCAGCACGGCGGCCGCTGACGATCCAGACCCCGTGGCCGGCGCGCTCGAGCCGGTGGAGCAGCGACGGCAGCTCGGCGGGCACCTCGATGTCCTGCGGCCGCTCCGCGATGGGGACGAGCGTGCCGTCGAAGTCGAGCAGGAGCAGCAGCGGACCGGCGCCGGCGAGCGCGTCAGTCCACATAGAGCGCCTCCGACAGGAAGCTCTCCACCCAGTGGCGCACGTCGTAGCGGATGACCTTGAGGTTCATCTTGCCCATGCGCCGACGACGCGGCTCGAGGGGCATCTCGAGCGCCCGCGCGATGGCGGCCGCGATGGCGTCGACGTGGTAGGGGTTCACGAGCTCGGCCTCGGTGAGCTGCTGCGCGGCGCCCGCCAGCTCCGAGAGGATGAGCACGCCGT
>CAYLZW010000044.1:0-27994 GCA_964388085.1 uncultured Myxococcales bacterium
TCGTTCGGGTGCACGGGCTTCTTCGAGCCCTTCTCGCCGCCCGCGAGCTCGATGGCGCGGTTCGAGATGACCTCGTTCACGTTCATGTTCGTCTGCGTGCCCGAGCCCGTCTGCCAGACCACGAGCGGGAAGTGGTCGTCGAGCTTGCCGGAGATGACCTCGTCGGCCGCCTTGACGATGAGCGCCGCGATCTCGCTGTCGAGCTCGCCGAGCTCCGCGTTCACCTCGGCGGCGGCCTGCTTCACGAGCCCGTAGGCGCGAATGAACACGCGCGGAAAGCGATCGCCGCTGATCTTGAAGTTCTCGTACGAGCGCTGTGTCTGCGCGCCCCAGTAGCGGCTGTCCTCGACGTCGATCTTGCCCATGCTGTCGGATTCGCTGCGCGTGCCCATGCTCTTCTCCTCGTCCGAGGCCCGTGTTCCGTGCCGTTCCACGCCCCGCTCTTAGCACCCCTCGGCGGGAGAGGGATGGAGGAAGCGCGCGTCGCGGGCTACGCTGCCTGTGTGCGGAGGCGCCCATGTCGACGTCGAGCGGGACGGAGATCGAGCTGAAGCTGCGCGTCCCGGACGGCGCCGCGCTGCGCGCCGTGGCGGCGGCGGCGGGAGGCGGGCGGGCCGCCCCCGTGCGCCAGCGGAACCACTTCTTCGACAGCGCAGCGCGCGCGCTGCGCCAGCACTCCTTCGGCTTGCGCCTGCGCGACGAGGAGGGCCGCTGGTTCTTGACCGCGAAGGGTCCGCGGCTCGATCGCAAGGAGCAGCCCGGCGCGAGCGCGGCGCTGTCCCGAAAGCGCGAGCACGAGATCGAGGTGCCTGACGAGACCGCGGGCGCCATGCTGCAAGGCCGCGAGAGCCCGCTCGACGTGCTCGAGCGTGCGCCCGGCGGCGTGTCGGCGGCGGCGCTGTGCCTGTCGTTGCGCCACCTCCTGGGCGCGGAGCCGCTCGTGTACATCGGCGCGTTCGACAACCTGCGCACGCGGGTGACGACCGCCCTGCCGAGTCGGCTCGGTCCGCTCGACGTCGTGCTGGAGCTCGACGAGACGCACTTCCCGAAGGAGCACGTCCACTTCGAGGTCGAGATGGAGCTCGACGAAGGGGTCGACGCCGCGGTCGCCGAGCTCGCGCTGCGCGACCTCTTGCACCTGGCCGGCGTCGAGGGCTTCCCGTCGCGGGGCAAGGCGACGCGCTTCTTCGCGGCGCTGGATGGGCGCACCCCCTGAAGCACGCCCGCAGCACGACGTTGTGCTTGACGCAAGGGGCCAGAGCAGGATGCTGCCTGCATGGCTTCGGGCTTCGGCTCCCGTACGCTGAAGAGGTCACGAAGATCAGGCTTCGAACATCGAGGCCGGCGCTCAACCCCCGCCTTGCGTTCGCGTCTGCCGCTCCTCGTCGCGGTTGTCTGCGTCGCTCCCGGCGCGCTGGCCGACGAGCCGGCGGCGCCGCGCGGTCTGATCGCGCCGGTGCTGCGCAGCGAGACCAGCGCCGCCTATCCCCCCGAGGCGGAGGCGCTCGGGCTCGAAGGAGTCGTACGCTTGCACGTCGACATCGACGAGCGCGGCGAGGTGTACCGCGTCGAGGTCGTCGACTCTCCGGACGTGGCGCTCAGTTGGGCCGCCATGGGGTCCGCCGCGCGGATGCGCTTCGAGCCCGCGCGCCTCTCGGGCGAGCCGGTGGCGGTGCGCATTGACCACGTCGTGAGCTTCGAGCTGAGCGCGCTCTCCCCGCCCGTCGACCCGGCCGCGCTCGCGCCGCCCCTTGCGCCGCCGGCGTTGCCCGATGGCGACGACCGCGAGGACACCGTGCTCGGCAGCGGAGCGCGCGAGCTGTCGATGGTCGTGCGCGAGCGGGCCCCTGCGCGGAGCGCCTCCGAACGTCACTTCGGCCCCGAGGTGCTGCGCTCCACGAATCGCAAGTCCGCCGAAGACCTGCTCGCGCTCGCGCCGGGCGTTCACGTCGCGCAGCACGGCGCCGAGGGCAAAGGGCAGCAGATCTTCCTGCGCGGCTTCGACGCCGGACACGGCAGCGATGTCGAGGTGACCGTCGACGGCGTCCCCGTGAACGAGGCCTCGCACGTGCACGGGCACGGCTACCTCGATCTCGGCTTCGTCATCCCCGAGGTGGTCCAAGGGCTCGACGTCTACAAGGGCGCCTACAGGCTCTCGCAAGGCGCGTTCGCGACCGCCGGCACCTTCGCCTTTCAGCTCGGTGTCCCTGACGAGGAGCGCGGCCTGCGCTTGCGCTACGAGGTCGCTGACACGAACCGCCACCGCGCGCTCGCGATCTACGCTCCCAAAGGGCAGCCGGCGGGGACGTTCCTGGCCGGGGAGCTCCTGCACGACGATGGCTTTGGTGAGCTTCGGCGGGCGGAGCGCGCGTCCTTGCTCGGCCGCGCCAGCCTGCCGCTCGCAGAGGGCGGTGAGCTCTTCGCGCTGACGTCGTTGTACGCCGCGACCTTCGACGCGCCGGGCGCGCTCAGGCTCGACGATCTCGAGGCGGGCCGGGTTCGCTACGGCGACAGCTATCTCGACGACGCCGGCGGCCTCTCGCTGCGCGCGCTCGCCAGCGCCGGCTACCGCGGGCGCGTCGTCGGAGGCGCGCTCGAGGCGACGCTGTACGCTCGCGCGCGCCGGCTCTCTCTCGACGAGAACTACACCGGCTTCCTGCAGGACGAGGTACGCGGCGACCGGCGGCTGCAGGCGCAAAACGACGCCGGGCTCGGGGCGCGGGTGTTCCATGAGCGGCGGCTCCTCGGAGCGCTCGTCGGGTTTGGCTCGCTTCGTTGGGAAGGCGACGCCGTCGAGCAGTCCGAGCACGCGCTCGATCACAAGGGCGGCGTGCACCAAGCGCGACGGGAGCTGGCGTTCACCCAGCAGCGCCTGGCCATGACGACGGGCCTCCGATGGCACGCCCCCGGCTGGCTCTACCTCGAGGGCGGCGCCCGCGTGGATGGGCTCCTCTACGCGGCCGAGGACCGGCTCGCGTCCGTACACGGACGCGGCGCGCGGCTGGTGGCGTCGCCTCGCGCGCTCGCGTCGCTCGGGCCGTTCGCCGGCGTCAAGGCGTTCGCCGCCTATGGTCGCGGCTTTCGCCCTCCGGAGGCGCGCGCGTTCACCCTCGCGGCGCCCCTCGCCGGCGTACCGTCGGACCCGATCGTCGTGGACACCGCCGAGCTCGGCCTCGCGTGGAGCCCGAATGAGCGCCTGCGCCTGTCGCTGACGGGCTTCGCGCTCTACGTCGAGCGAGAGGTGCTCTTCGACCACCTGAGCGGCAGCAACCGCGCGACCAACGCGAGCGCACGGCTCGGCACGGAGCTGAGCGCGTCGCTCGCGGCGACTCCTTGGCTCCGGACGGGCGGCGACCTCAGCGTCGTCGACGCCCGCTACCTCCAGTCGGGCGCCCCCGTGCCGGGCGCCCCGCCGCTGCTCGGCAACCTGCACGTCGTGCTTCACGGCTCCGGCGCCTTCCTCGCGCTGCGCTGGTTCCTCCTCGGCGCGCGGCCGCTCGGCTACGGCGCGCGCACGCCGGCCGTCGCCCTGCTGAATCTCGGCGCGGGCTACTCGCTGGGCGCCTTCTCCGCCGACGTCGCCGTCGACAACGCGCTCGATGCCGAGTGGGCGGAAGCGGCATACGCCTACGCCTCGTATTGGGATCGCGCGCGTCCCCGCAGTCGGCTCCCGTCCGTTCACGTCGTCGCAGGCCCGCCGCGCACGCTGCGCCTCGGGCTGAGCGCTTCCTTTTGAGGTCGATATGTCCGTAGTCCCTTCCCGCCCACGCGCCGGCGCCGCGCTCGCCTTCGTGACCCTGCTCTGTGTCTGTGGCGGCCCGAGCGACACCGTGATGGTGGAGCGCAGCGTGGTCGTCGACGGATCCGGCGCACGCGAGGTGACGAACGATCTCGGCTGGGCCGTGCGGGTCGACGTCCTCCGCGTCGTGTTGGAGGACCTCGAGCTGACCGGCGGTGGCGACCAGCACGCGTCGCTGCTCGCTCCGGTGCGCGACGTGCTCCTGCCCCTGGCGCGCGCCCATCCCGGTCACGACGCGAGCGGTGAGGTCCTCGGCGAGCTGAGTGGGCGCTTCGTCATCGACTTCGCCGCGCCCGGGCGGGCCACGCTCGGAGCGGCGACGCTGCTGCTGGGCAGCTACGCCGGCGCCAACTTCACCTTCACGCGCGCCGCCGGAGGCGACGTGCCCGACGACGATCCGCTCTTCGGGCACACGCTCTGGATCGAAGGTCAGGCCAGCAAGGACGGCGTCACGGTGCCGTTCGTCAGCGCGGTCGACCAGGACGAGGGCCGCCGCCTGGTCGGCGCGCCCTTCGCCTACGAAGCGACCGAAGGAGAGGATCGCGCCATCGTGCTCTCGCTCCTCCTCGTGGAGCCGCGAGAAGGCACCACCCTCTTCGACGGCGTCGACTTCGCCGCGCTGCCCGAGGACGGCAGCGCCCCCGCCGGCCACGCGCTGAACACTCGACTCCGAGACGCCTCGCAGTCACACGACTTCTGGTCGCTGCACGCGGGCGGCGAACACGAATAGGCTCCGCACGCGGCGGGCGACGCAGCGCTGTTCAGCAGAGCTACGGCGCCTTGCACCCCTGCGCGACGCCTTGGCCACTCTGACCGAACCAATACGGACACTCGACCAGCTCCTGCTTCATGCAGATGTACTGAACGTTGTGATTCTCGTGCGTGTCCTGGCTGCGCATATCGGCGCGGATCCACCAGGTATCGCCGGCGCCCACGTACGTGTAGACCTGCAGCATCCCGCGGTCCCCGGTGGTGGCGTATTCATCTATATCGCCGCCGTAGAAGTTTATCCCAGCGACGAAGCAGGCATACTCCAACGCCGACACGCCCGTGTCGGTGTCCACGTTCGACGCCAGGCCGTAGACATTGAATTTGAATGGCGGATCGCCACCCACCCGGACATCCCCGCCGACGTCGAGGTCGCCTTCGACAGTGGCGTCCCCCTCCGCACGCACCTGCCCGGCCGAGCCCGGCTCGAGCACGATGTCGCCGTCGTCCACGAGCCTGAGCTCTCCTTCGGAGAAGTCGAAGAAGATGCCGGTCGCCGCGCTGCTGGAGGTGATCGCGCCCTCGCTCGCGAAGTGGATCCGACTGTTCGCCGGCAGCGAGAGCCCGCTGGAGGTCAGCGTCATGAGCGCCGTGCCTCCCCCGGGGTTGAGCGCGCCGTCATTGTGTGAGCCTCCCTGGTACCACGCGAAGCTCGAATTGCTGCGGAAGTACTGCGTGTCGGTCTGAATACCGATGCCGTACTCTCCATTCCAAAGGTCGAGGATCATCCCCTTTTGATCCTGGAAATTGAGCGCGCCATTGATCTCGCCCGCCACCGAGAGATCTCCCGACGCTACGATGTCAACGACGCTGAGCATGCCCGCCTGACTCAGAGCCATGAGCCGGGTACCGCCACCCGCGTTGTTCTGAGCGTCGGAGTGAGCGCCGTCTCGATACCAGGAGAAGCCGCCATTCGAGCGCAAGTAGAGCGTATGCGACTGAACGCCAATTGCGTACTCGTCGTCATATAGGTTGAGCATTTGTCCGGTGCGCTTACCAAAGAAGAGCCGCCGAGACTTCTGCGCGGAGAGGTAGAGCGGCTCACGCCCGCCCAGCGGCACGAAGCCGGAGCCGTCGTTCACGGAGACCTGCAGGTACACGAAGTCGTTGCTGAAAACGCTGATTGGCAGCTCCGGATCGCCGCTCCCCAGCACGTACGAGAAGGCGCCATTATGTACGTCCACGTCCGGAAACGCCGTCCAGAGTAGCGAACCCCCAGTCTGCTGGTCATACATCTGAAACAGCATCCTGACCACACCGTTCACGGGCTCGCCACCTCTGTCGAGGTACCCATTGTACGGAATCCCCTCCGGCGGGAGCGACTGCGCGGAGCCGGGCACGCTCATCCCGAGCGTGGTGATGAACAGAGCCAGCAGGCAGAGGCGCGGGCTGGCCGAGGTTCGATGCGACATGGAATCTCCTCGATGGCTGCCCGGCGCGACGGCGGCGAGCGGTGATCGGTTGGCAGTTCAGGGGAGGCGAGGCGGGCTCAGGCGGAAGCCCGAGCCGCAGTCTTGGGTCTGACAGAGGGTCGACGACGGCCCCGCGCCGAGGGGGACGGCGGCGCGCAGCGAGTAGCCGCTCCCTTCACGCGCCGTACTGGAGGAGCGGGCGGGGGAGGCGCACATCCAAAAGCCCTCGCGGGTGGCGCCGCTGTAGCCGGCCTGGAGTCGGACATTCAGCTCCGCGCAGCCAAGCTCACAGTCGACCCCGCCGCGGTGGTTGTCGCAGCCGCAGAACAGGCGACCGTGCTCCTCGAGGGCGTTGTCCCCCGGTAGATCGGCGCAGAGGAAGGGCCCCCATTCGACGCCCTCATCGATGCAGCCGCCGGTATAGGACGCCGGCGCACCGTACCGCTCGAAAGGCAGCGCGATCCAATGGTTCTGTCCGTTGCCGCTCTCCGCCTTCATTTCGCTCAGCGTCGGATCGCTGGTGACGCTCAGGCAGCCAAGGCGCGCATCCCAAGGGTTCCGCGCGTCCTGCCCGGCGGGCGGCGCGTCCAGGGCGCCGTCACCGAGCGTGCAGGCCACCATCGCGTACGCACGCCCTTGCGGCGGTGGACGCCGCTCGGCCTGCTCGTCGGGGACCGCCGCGTGCGTGACACAGCGGAATTGGCTCTGGTGGTTCATTCCTCGCCAACGCGGGGGGTCCGGCGTGAGGTCGTCGGCGAGCGCCGGAGAGCTGAGCAGGCGGCCGTCGTAGGCGACGTGCAGCGTCTCGTGATGCTCCATGGCGTTGCTCGTGAGGCACAGCCCGGTGCTCTCGCTGCACCCCTCTTGCCAGCGTGAGAAGTCGTGGTTGATGGCCAACACGTCTTCACTCGCGCCCGGGTAGCCGGGGTGCCGGCCGCGGACGCACATCTTCCAATAGTCTCCGCTGCCGGGGTAGGCGAGCTCGAGGCCCATTGGATCGTAGGGGCCGAGCTGGCGAGATTTCTCCGCGATCACGTAGGCCCCATGACACGCACCGAAGGTCGGGCCTGCGTCCGGCGCGGCGCAGTCTTCCGTGCGGTCGCGCCAGTATCCGCGTGAGAGCTCCAGGAAGTAGCTCATTCGATACAGCACGGGGGCCGCGTCCAAGAGGTCTCCCCGCACGTCGCTCGGCAGCCCCGAGAAGGGATCGGCAGGCGCGTCGTGCGCTTGGGTCACGTCCGCCACGGTGTCGAGGTTCACGTCGTCACCATCGTGGTTGCAGAGCTTCGTCAGCGGGTTCACCTCGCTCGCCCTGAGCTCGTGCGCCGCCCAGCCAGGCTGCGCTCCGCCGTCGCTGTCGCCCCCGTCCGCCGTCCCCGCGTCCGCGTCGCCGGGCGCGGGCGCCAACAAGCCCTGCGCCACGGCGCCGCCATAGGGGCGGAGGCGCATCCGCGGATCGCTCGAGGTGTAGCGCTGGGTGAAGGCGCTCTGGTCATCGAGCGCATGCGGCTCGAGCAGCTGCACGACCGCTACCCCGGCGGCGTCGAGGAGCGGCGCCTCATCGATGCCGTAAGCGTCAATGATCTCACGAACGGTGACGGTGCGCAGCGCGTTCGCGGCATCCGCCTCGTCGCTGACGAGCTCGAAGCGGTCCACCGTCCTGAGCTCACAGCGTTGCTCGGCGGCGAGCGGGTTGTTGCCGCCGTTGGCCGCCAACACCGGGCTCAGCAGGTCGGTCACCCAGCCGTCGCCGTCGGCGTCGCAGCGCTGCAGGGTGCCGGTGGAGAGGCTCTGAAACCAGCCGTCTTCGAGCTCGCAGACACAGAACGAGCCGTACGCTCGTCCGCCATTCCCGACGCCCAGCACGCCGGCGCGGGGCGTAGGTGCGTCCGGATCGCTGAAATCGAAGCAGTCGGTGCACGACACGCAGTCGCCCGTCACGGCCTGGACCTCGGCCGCGGGACAGTTGGCCGGCTCGACACAGCTCGAGTCCGTCCCCGCGGTCGCCTCGATGCAATCTGTCGTCGGTGCTTCACAGGTGCGCTCGGCGCAGGTCACCTGGTCGACGCAAGCGTCGGTGGTGGCGTCATAGACGTGCGTGTCCGCGCAGCCGCCGCAGACCGGGCCGGTCGCCCCTTCGTTGCAGACGCGCCCGAAGCGCCCCTCACAGTCGAAGCCCGCGCAGTCGTTGGTCACGCAGCTGCCGTCTACGTCGATATGGGTCGTCAAGCAGCCGCCGCACTGCGGCGTCGCGTCGCTGTCGTCGCAGACGCGACCCTCCGCGGCGCAGTCGTCGACCAGGCTCCCGGGCGCGCTCTCGTCACAGCTCGGGATCGCGTCGCAGCGGCCGGCGCTCGCCACCCATTCGTAGCCGGCCTCGCAGCTCTCGAGGCAGCGCGCGTCGCCGACGCTCGGCAGCTCGCACAGCTGGTGCTGCGCGCAGCCCGCCACCTCGCAATCGGAGCGCTCGCGACAGGTCTCCTCCGTCACGTCGCACACGGCCGTGTCGTCGTCGCAGGCGCCCGCGGCGCAAGGGCAGCCGAGCGAGCCGAAGGGGCACTGCTCACAGCGCCCGCCCCTGCACGCGAGGTCCGCGCCGCAGCGCGCGGGGGGCGCCGCGCAGGCACAGCCCTGCTCACCGGCGGTGCAGGCACCTGCCGCGTCGGGGATGGCGCCGCCGTCGAAGTCCGGCACCTCATCTACACAGCCGGTACAGGCGGCGTTGGCCAGCAGCCAGAGGACGCCGAGCGCGCCAATGGCGAGCGTCCGATAAGAGGACAGTCTACTTGACATGATGGCTCCGGCGGCAGGCGCGGCTCACAGCTCGGTGAAGTCGTCGTAATAGAGATAGAGGCGAAGGTCGGTGAGCGACCGCAGGTTGATGTCGTCGTTCGCCTGCTCGTCACGCTGGTTCAGGCTGAGCTCCCAGAGCGTGTTCACCAGCGGGCGATCGCGCAGCCGTCCGTTCCGATAGACCTCGTCATCAAACACGCGGACGCCATTGAAGAACGGGTTTACGACCGAGGTCACGGCCGGGAGCCGGTGGAAGATGTGCTCGTCGGAGAGGGAGCGGATGGTGCCGGTGCCTCGCGCGGTGACGTAGACCCGCCCCACCCGATCGCCGAGGTCCGCGCCGATCATCTCGGCCTCGATGTACTTGATCTTGTGCAGCGCCGTCAGCGGCGACGTCATCGACAACACGGTCGAGAAGGGCACGGTGATGTATCCGCGCGCGTCGAGCAGCTCTATGTCGGTGAGCTGCTCGCGCAGCGCCTCCACGCGCTGCGCTTGGGTGAGCGCCCGTCCCTCCGCGTCGAGCTCCGGGATGCGGAAGATGTCGTCTCGCAGCGAGAGCACGGCGACGCGCGTGGAGGGCAAGCCAAAGGACTGTTCAAAGTCACGAAAGTCCCGCTGCAGAGCGATGAGGTAGTTCTCGAGGTTGTATTCACCGCGGCCCGCCATGCGCGAGAGGAACAGCTCCTCTTTGCGGGCGTAGCTCTGCCCGGTGTAATATTCGTAGACGCGCGTGGCGCGGAAGGCGTCGACCAGGGCGTTCTGGAACGAGCGGTCTGCGTCCACGATCTCGGCGTTGCGGAAGATGCGAATATTCGGATCGTTGCGCGCGGCGGCCACGTTGATGAGGAGTTGCTCGCCTTCTTCTTGCTGCGCGATCAAGCGATCGGCGCGGGCGCGCAGGGCGGTGAGGGCTCCCTGGGCGAGGCGCACGGCGAGGTCGGCGCGCAGGGCGTTGAGCTCCGCGCGCTTCAGCCCAATCAGCAGGGTGTCGACGCGGGCGCCGCTGTTGACGAGGAGCGGCCCGGGAGAGGCGCAGGCCCCCGGCTCGGGCTCGGCGTCGAGGCAGCACTCCATGAGCGCGCTCTGGTAAGCGGCCGCCTGCTGGATCTGGCCGATCTCGACCTGCTTGTCGCGAATGTTCGCCTCGCTCGTGAGGATGTCGCGGTTGACGTCCTCTTGTTGCCCGAGGGCGTCCGCTTCCAGCTGCCTCGCCTCGAGCTGAAATCCCGTCACGAACAACGAAGCGGCGCACTGCGCAGCCTGGACGAACTGCCCGACGCCCGACGGCACGCACGCGTCAACCAAGGCCGCGCCCTGCGCGATCAGCCCGGCGGTGCTCTGGATGCCGCGCACCTCCCGGTCGAGGAGCGCGATCTCGCGGTCCCAGCGCTGCATGTCGTCGTTCAGCTGAGCGATCGACGACTCCAGCGTGAGGACCTCTCCCGCGGCTTCGTACTGCAGCTCGCCGATCATCACCCTGCCGGCGCACTCGTCGTTCGCCCGCTGCTGCTCGATGTCCACCTCGGCGTATAGGTCGCGAATGGCCTGGACGCTGCTGCGAAGGTCGAGCGCCGCCGCGTCGATCTCACCGACGGCCTGGTAGATGGCGCCGTTGTCGGTGAGCCCGCAAGGGTCGCCGAGCAGGGAGGCGATGCCGTTCAGGTGCGCGTACTTCGGGATCGCGGGGTAGGTGCGATCGCCCGCCGGGAAGGTGCCGCAGATCTCCGCGAGCTCGTTCTCATATTGGTTCTGCAGCTGCCGCAGCTCGGCCTGAAACTGCTCCGCGTCGGTGTCGAAGGCGCGATCGCTCGCGAGCGCCCGATCCTCGCGCTCCTTCGCCGTCTCGAGGCTGGTGAAGGCGCGGTCCAGCATGGTGTGCACGGCGCTCAGGTCGGTGGTCCCGAGCGAAGGGAAGGGGATGAAGTCGGGCGCGTCACCGAAGAACGTGAGGTTGTCGGTGATGGCCTCGTAGTTCTCGCGCATGCGCTGCAGCGCGGCCCGATAGCGGATCTGCGCCGTATTGAGCTCCGCCTGCACGGCCGCCACCTGGTTCGCTTGCACGACCGAAATGGAGGCGCGCATGAACTGTGCGATGGCGACGGACTCGAGGTAGGCCTGCGCGTAGGTGCGCTCGATGACCCGCCGCGCGAGGTCCGGGCGGTTGAAGCTCTGGTAGCGGTTGGCGATCTCGCTGGCCGCCGCGGCCTTCTTCGTCGACGCCAGGATCAGGCGATTGAAGTAGCTCGAGATGCTGCCGAGCGTGATGAAGTTCTTCTGCTCATCCCCGATCGCCTCCCACAGCGTGGGCATCTGGCGATAGAAGCGATCGAGCACGAGCTGGTAGTACTGCATGCTCTGGTAGAGCAGCACCATCTGGTAGCCCGCGCCGCCGGAGAGCTGAATGCCGTCGGGCTCGAGCAGGTCGCCCGCGAAGGTCGCGATGGCGCTGCCGGCCAGATCGAAGCGAGATCCGAGCGCGAGCGTGAAGCTGTCGTCGCCGAGCATCGTCAGCAGCTCGGCGTAGAGCCGCTCGAAGCCGTCGAGCGGGAGCCCGCCGCCGGCTACCTCGTAGAACGAGAAGTTGTCTTGCAAGAAGGACTCGACACGAGCGCCGAGCGCGGTCCCGAGCGCGTAGTCCATGTGCAGCGCGACCAGGCAGTCCATGCGCTCTCGCGCCGCCTCGATCGCCGCCGGGTCATAGCAGTAGGGGATCGTCTCGGAGCGCAGCTGGCACACGGCCGGCACGAAGCCGAGCGTGGTGCCCGAGCGGCTGCGAAAGCGCGTCTTGTAGCGGAAGGCGTCGTCGATGGCGAGGCGCAGCGGCGCCAGGGCGGGGACGCTCTCGTCCGGCTTGTAGAAGATCTTGTCCGCCAGCAGATTGCGGCGGTCCTCGGAGCAGCTGATGGTGTCGCGATCGGGTTCATGATTGTCGCCGGCACAGACCCACACGGGGGACATGACGAGCTCGCTCGGGTCGCTCGAGTCCTGCATCTCCGAGAGGACTTCGGCGCAGCGCCCGCGCTGCTCGGCGGCGCACTCGTCGGCGCCGGCGAGGCATTTGTCGTCGACGTCTCCCTGGCAGGCGTGGTCGCGCAGGTCTCCGCCGTAGAGGAAATACGTGACGCCGCTGCCAATGGGACACGCCTCGCCGCCCTCCGCGTCCCAGGCGCGCAGGCCGCCGTCGAAGCGCCCCGTGCTGTGGCAGAAATAGTGGGGCTGCAGCCCGGTGGGGCCGACCGGAGTGAGCGCCGCGCCGTCGGCGACGCCATCGAGGACGAA
The DNA here is from genome assembly GCA_964388085.1 of uncultured Myxococcales bacterium. Taxonomy (GTDB): domain Bacteria; phylum Myxococcota; class UBA727; order UBA727; family CAYLZW01; genus CAYLZW01. Next base: position 12,055 of record CAYLZW010000044.1, read on the forward strand.
CTTGGCAAAGTCAGCTGCGTTCGCGCTCGACACCGCCTCGATGCCGGCGCGCTCCAGCAGATCTTCGCTGCAGCTCAGCGCGAGCAAGCCGTCCGGCTCCGGTAGCGTCTCGAGGTCCGGCGTGGCGCCGGGAGTGAACGCTTCCTCGTCGAGGTCCACGCCCGCCTTGCGCAGGCGCACGAGGCCGTACGACGAGAAGTCGGCGTCGCCGCCGTCGCCGAGGTTCGACTCGAAGGACTCCTTCACGATGAGAAAGAGCGTGTTCTGATTGATGAGCAGGCCGTCGACCAGGGAGAGCTTGCGCACGCGCACGCGGCCGTCGGGGATGGGGTTCGCCTCGGCGAGGCTCTGGTTGAGCGCCGGCGCGAGCGCGCTGTCCTCGACAGGTACCGGGAAAGTGGACTCGCGACACTCCCTGCGCACGCGGCCGCCGTCTGCGCCGACCACCGTGCCCTCCAAGAAGTGCGGCACGAGCCACGGCGTGGTCATGGGCGCGAGGCCCTCGCAGGGCTCGCCCGGCGCCGGCTGGTAGCGGCCACCGGCGAGCACGGTGGCGTCGAATGACTCGACGTCGACGAGGCACGCCTGGGCATCGCTCCCCTCACAGCTCGTCGGATCACTGCCGAAGCGCAGGCTGACGGCCGGGTCTCCCGGGTACTGCAGCGCGCGCGAGGTCTCGATGCGACCTTGGAAGGCGAGGCCGTCCGCCTGCTCGAGGTTCATGGCGAACGGCATCTCGAGCGCGCCGGTCGGGATGCGCAGGCTGTTCTTCTCGTCCGTGTAGACCGCGAGCCCGTCGTCGTCGGGGCTGCCGTCCGCGAACAGATAGCAGAGCACGCCCTCGTCGTGGAACGTGTCCTGGCACGCCTGGCGTACGGTCTTGTAGTCCCAGGATCCGCTCACGGTCGCGCCCACGAGCGCGTCCCATTGGCGCAGGGTGAACAGCGCGCTGGCGCGAAATTTCGTCCATTGGTAGAGGAGCGCGTTCTCGGTGTCCTCGGCCGCGTCCTCGGCCGCCGGCGAGGCCGGCGTCTGCATGGCGCTGAGCCACTGGTCGAGATCCTTGTCGTCGAAATTGATGAAGTAGTGGATCGAGCCGGACCACTGGCCGTCGAGCAGCGTCGAGTACTCGATGCGCACGTCCTCGCTGCCGAGCAGACTGTTCTCGATCCGCAGCCGCCCCTCGTAGCGGAACAGCTCTTCGTTTCCCGCCTTCGAGACCTGAATCGTCACGCTCTCGCCGGGCGCCACTGACACCTCGAACGACTGCGTGCGCGTGGCGGCGCCGAGCGGTCCCATCTCGATCCAGTGCAGCGGGTTGTCGACGACGGGTACGCGCCCGTCGTCGCTGATCTCGACGTGCTCGAGCTTTTTGACGGTGAAGTCGAGCGTGCGCTCGCTCGGGTTCGAGATGACGAAGGCCCCGCTGACGCGGCTGCTCGTGAAGGAGAGCGACAGCGGGCTCACCGTGAAGCGCCGCTCGACGACGTCAGGCCCCTCCCCGCCGGTGCCGGCGCGCGGCAGGCAGACGCCGTCCTCGCCGTCGGAGGTGTGGCACGTGTAGCCTGCCCCGCAGCTATCGGCGTCGCTCGCGGTGCAGCTCTGCCGGCAGACGGTCTGATGACAGACGGCGCCCTCGACGCAGTCGCTGCTGTAGGCACAGTTCGAGAGGCAGCGGTTTTGGATGCAGGTCTGGTGCTCGGGGCAGTCGATGCCGTCCGCGCAGCTCGGCAGCTGTTCCCCCTCGGCGACGCACGAGCCCTGAACACAGCTCAGCTCGCCGATGCAGCCGTCCATCAGCCCCTCGGGGGAGCAGTAGCGAAAGGTACCGTCGGGCAGGGAGAGGCTCTGGCTACACGGCGTGAAGCACGCCTCGCGCGGCCTGCCGGGCGCCTCCGTGTCGTCGACGAGCTCCTGGCAGACGCGCTCGACGCCGTCGCAGACCATGGGCCGGCCGTCGGGCGAGGGCGCGCAGGTGTGGTTCTCGAAGCAGCCGCAGCCCTCCGCTCCCTGCGGGCAATCGATCGCCTGGCAGGTCTCGTCCTCGGCGCAAGCGAGCCCCGCCTGACAGCCGCCCTCCTCGAGGCAAGCGCAGCTCAACGTCCCCGGCTCGCAAGGCGGGACCTCACAGTCGCCGTCGTCGCTGCAGAGGAGCCCGTCGGCGCAAGGGCGCTGCTCGTCGCACTCCTGCGCCGGCACGCCGGGCCCGGCGTCCGGACCGGCGTCGCCCCCTTCGCCCGGGCCGCACGCGGCGCCCGCGAGCGCCAGCGTGAAGAGCACCGGCGTGAACCCGAGCACGGACAGTCGCTGCATGCTTGTCTCCATCGTCATTGGGCCCCGAAGCGGAGGGGCTCGCCGTCGACGCGAGCGCCGCTGCCGTCGAAGCAGCTCGCGCGCACGAGCTCTGCGGCTTGGCTCGCGCCCTCGAAGCGGAGCGACACAAGATCCGACTCGCCCGACAGGGGCGCGTCGGACCGGGCCACGAAAGAGAGCGAGAGGTGCGGCGCCTTGGGCACGGCCTCTCCGAGCACCGCGGCGCCAAAGAACGCTTTTGGAATTTCGGATCCATCAAATCGAAGCAGCACGTCGCACGCTCGGACGCTGCTGTCGCTGACGCCGATGGGGCCCTCACCCGCCGGCCCGCAGCTGTCGCCGCAGCTCACGGCGAGGAGCAGCAGAGCGACGCTCAGCGCCGGCCCACCGGCGCGAGGCGGACGGTGGCGCGCGCCGAGGTGGCGAGGCGGGGAGCTGCGGAGGCGGCCGCGACGGCCGGCTGGCTGCGTGCATTTCATATCGTTACTTTTTGAAGTGTTTGATTTTCGCCGCCAGCAGCGGTTTGCGGTCGAGGCGCGTCCGCGCGCGGGGGTTCGCTTTCACACGTGCCTTGTTGTGGCTCTTGTGCAGGACGGCCTTCTTGGCGGCGCGCCCGTTCGTGTACAGGGCACCCGCCGCGCCCTTCGCGATTGTGAAGTTGCTCTTGCCGATGGCGCTCTCACCGTGCGCGAACACATGGCTCTGTACGAGGCCGGGGGTGGTGTTGACCCCCGCCGTCGCGAGGCCGATGGGCACCGCCGCGGTGACGACGCCGCCGAGCACGTGGGCCGCGACCTGCACGGCGCGCAGCTTGGCGCTCACCGGCTTCGACTGTTTGCCGGCGCGGTAGCGATACTTGGATCGCTCGACGGCGATGTCCGCGGCGCCGCTGACGAGACCGCCGATGGCGGAGACGCCGCCCGTCAACGCGCCGAGCCCGGCGCCGATGAGCGCCGAGCGGCCTATCTGCTTGGCCTTCTGCCAGGCCGACAGCTTCTGCGCGTTCGGTCCCTTCTGGGAGTAGTGGAGCTTGACCATCTCGACGCCGGCGTTGACCACGGCGCCCACCGCGGCGCCCACCACCAGGTGAATGAACTGGCCGTCCTCGTCGACGTAGTTGTTCGGATCGTTGCCCGCGTAGCTGTAGACGCCGGTGGCGTCCGTCATGCGCTCGAAGGCTTGCTCGTTGAGGGTCTGCCACGCGGGATCCGGCGAGAGGAAGCGGCCGTGCTCCGGGTCGTAGTCGCGCGCGGCGAAGGCGACGAAGCCCGTGACCGGATCCGGCTCGAGGCCCGCGTACGCCGCCAGCTCGCTCTGCCCGGCGCTGGCCTCGCGCACGAGGCCAAACGGGTAGTAGGCGAAGCTCTCGCTGCGCTCCCCCTCGGCGTCGCTCACCACAAGGCGCGAGCCGAGGTGGTCGTTGTGGAAGAAGCTCACCCGCTCGCCGTCCTCGAGCAGGCCACGGCGGGCGCTCGCGCGGAGCAGCGCGCGGACCGGCGACGCGTCCGCCCGGCCGCCGAGCTGTGCCAACACCGCGTCCGCTCCGTCAATGACGCCGTCTTCGCGGAGATCCGAGAGCAAGCTCGACTGCAGCTCGTCGCTGCAGACCTCCACCATGGCGACCTGATCGAGGCCGATCAGCACGCGGCTGATGCCGTCCTTGATCTCGAAGCTCGGGCTCACGCGCAGCGTCGTTCCGGACGGCGTCGCCTCCATGACCCGCGTGTCCGGCGCCGCGTAGCCGTAGCGGACCAGGCTCTCGCCGCCGCGACGCACCTGCTGGACGCGGCCGAAGCCGTCGATGTCGAGCTCGACGCCGCCGCGCGCGATGACCTGGCCGGCCGCGTCGTAGGAGAAGCTGACGGCGCCCTCCGTCAAGGCGCGCGGCCGCTCGCCTTCGTAGCGCAGCGCACCGACGTGCGCGGGGCTCGCCTCGCCGAGCGAGGAGGTCTTCGAGACGAGGTTCTCGAGCGCGTCGTAGCCGTAGCGCAAGGTCTCGTCGTCGAGCTCGACCCGCTCGAGGCGACCGTGCGCGTCGTAAGAGAAGGTCGCCGCGAGGCTCCGCGACGCCGGGTCTTGGCGCCGGTCCGAGGTGGCGCGCACGCGGTCGAGGCGGTCTCGCGCGAACCCGAGGTCCACCACCCGCTCGCCGCCCCGCGTGACCGTATCCACGCCGCTGAGGCGTAGGAGCTCGTCGTACTCGTAGCGGGTGACGCTGCCGTTCGCGTAGGTGACGGAGCGGCGCAGGTCGTTGGTGCCCCAGTCGACCTCCTCGATGAGCCCGGGGATGGCCGTGATGTGGCCGGCGGCGTCATAGCGGTACTCGACGCGGCGACCGTTCGGGAAGGTCTGCTCGACCATGCGTCCGGCGTTGTCGTAGCGCAGCCAGATCTCGAAGCTGTGCGCTCCGAAGTCGCGCGCCGCGAATGTGTTCTGCCCGCGGGCGTCGTAGCCGAAGCGCTCGGCCCCCCGCCCAAAGCCCGGCAGCGGAAAGGTGGTGCCGACGATCGACTGCGCCCCGCCGCCGCAGCGCTCGGACGCGCAGCTCGGGTGGCGGTCGTAGATCCACTCCATGCGCGTGCCGGTCGGGTCCGCTTCGTCCCAGGCGGCGACGCGCCGGTCGAGCTCGTCGTAGGCGTAGCGGATGACCGCGCCGCGCGCGTCCTCCCGGCGCAGCACGTTGCCGGCGTCGTCGTACTCGTAGGAGGTGGTGCTGCCGTCAGCCTCCTCTACGGCGAGCACGCGCCCGAGCGCGTCGAAGCGCTGCGTGCGCTCGTTGCCCGCCGCGTCGACCCACCCCCGCAGGTTGCCGAGCTCGTCGTAGCGGAACGCTTGCACGTCATAGGGGGCCCCGGCCGCCTCCAGGCGCTCGATGCGGACGATGCGGCCGAGCCCGTCTCGAAATACAGCTGTAGGAGTGTCGAAGTGGCGGCTGTCCGGGTCCAGGTCCTCCGGGTCGTAGTTCCACTGCACGAGCACGCCGTAGCGGCTCTCTCGCGAGGAGGGCGTGCCGTACACGTCGCCGTCCGGCTCGTAGGCGCGGGTGCTGCGTCCAGCGGCGTCGTAGGAGAAGCGCTGCGCGCGCGCGCCCTCCTCCGCCTGGGCCGCGCACGCGCCGCTGCTGGACTCATAGGGGAGGTAGCTCGCGACCTGCTGCCCTCTGCGGTTGTACAGGGCGGCTCCCTCGACGGCGAAGCGCCCCTCCGCGATCTTCGTGCGCGTCTGCACCTGCCGGCCGAAGCCGTCGACGCAGCGCGTGCCCTCGATGTCGTAGGGCGCGCCCGGCTCACTGCGGGTCTGTACGAGATAGGCGGACAGCGGCGCCTGCATCTCGTAGGCGATGTGGGTCGTGGGCTCGGCCAGCGTGTCCCCTGGCTGCGCGATGGCGCTGACGCGGCCGTGCTCGTCGTAGGCGTAGCGCGTCCAGTCGCCGGCAGCGGGCGCGCCGTCCTCCTCCACGTACCAGTCGCTGCTGGCGGCGATCACGTCGAACAGCGGGTGGTACGTGAGCTCGCGCACGAGGTGGTGCAGCTCGCCGCTCTTGCCCGTGACGGCCTCCTCCTCGCGCGTGAGGCGCAGGCCGGTCTCGTCGTAGCGAAGCTGGCTATGGCCGGCCTCGCCCGCGACGCCGGCGGTGGCGCGTAAGGACTCGACGACGTTCCCATCATCGTCGTATCGAGAGCGTTCGGCGTCCAGATAGCGCTCGCCCGCGACGCGCTCGGACACCCTGGAGACGAGGCCGCGGCGCAGCTCCCCGAGGGGCAGCCCCACGAAGGGCTCGCCGTCGTAGTAGCTGCGTCTCTCGGAGAACACCTCGCTGCCTGGCCGGCCGTAGACGCGCTCGATGGCGGGCATGCCGAGCAGCCAGCGCCCCGCCGTCGCGCTCGGCGGCACGTGCTCGGTCTCCTGGTAGCGCTCATCGCCGAGGCACTGGGCGCCGCAGGGAGCGCCGAACACCTCCGCGCTCCGCTCGCAGGGCGCGCAAGCGCCGCCGCCCAGCGCCGTCACGCCGAGCGCGGCCTCGAGTGTGACGTTTCCATACCCATCGTACTGATAGGTGGTGCGCACGGTGGCCCACTCATCCTCGGGCGCGCCCTCCTGTACGGTCTCGATCGTCTCCGCCAAGCAGGTGAAGCGCACCTCGAAGGCGAGGCCCTGGTCCGGGACCCCCTCGAGCGGGCAGTCCTGGTAGTGGTGCTCGCGCACGAAGATGGGCCCGTCGTCGCCGGCGAGCGACGACGACAGCAGCCGGCCGTGCCGGTAGGGGTCCGTGGCGCCGACGTCGTAGAGGTTTCGTGTGTGTCCGCTCTCCTGGTGCTCGTCCCCGACGGCCTCGATGTCTACCTGGCTGTAGCCGCGAAACTGCTTCTCCGCCCCGTCGTAGAACCCGCCCGCGTAGCGGTAGCGCACGAGCTCGTGCACGACGGGCGCGCCCGCCGGCGCCTGCGCGTAGGTGTCGACCTGCTCGACGACGATCATCGGCATGGGCACCGGGTAGGGCCACGCTTGGTCGGGCGCGGCGCCGGCGCGCTGCTCGGCCGAGGTCGTGTAGCGGATCTCGTTGATGAGCCCGAGGCCGGTGTCGATGCGCGTGAGCAGGTTCGGCCGCACGGGGAACAGCTCGAGATAGGTGACCTCCCCCGCGCTGTCGATCCAGACGATGTCGCTCGAGCCGTTCGCGTTCATGTCGGCGAACAGCACCGTCACGGAGGCGTCCCGGCTCGGCAGCGCGCTCCCGCTCGCCTCGCTGAGGGTCTCTTCGTCGTCGAAGCGGGCGCCGTTTCGGTTCAGCGCGTAGCGGACCTCCCCGCCGACGACCACCACGAGATCGTCCAGGCCGTCACCGTTGATGTCCTCGAGCTGCGCGAAGGGCAGCTCCGCCTGCGTGACGGGCGCGTTGTCGAGCACCGTCTCGGCGGCCCAGCGGCCGCGGCCGAGGTTCAGGCGGTAGCGCACCTCCCCGTCGGAGACGAGCACGGGGTCGAGCAGGCCGTCGCCGTTCATATCGGCCAGCTCGAGGCCGGCGGCGAAGCCGTAGCCGATGGGCTCGATGCCGCTCACCTCGGCGAACCCGCCCGCGCCGAGGTTTCGGTACACGGCGGTCTCCGTGCCCTCGCTGTACATGACGTCGATGCGGCGATCGCCGTCGAAGTCGAAGAAGCGCAGATGAGCGAGCTCACCGTCGTCGTCGAGCTCGAAGTCCGCGTCCGCGAGGCCGTCCGCGCCGCCCGCGAGGGAGACGAGCTCGGCCCAGTCCCCGCCGCCGAGGTTGCGCAGCGCCTGGCCGGTGAGCGTGTTGACGAGGTCGGTGAAGCCGTCGCCGTCGTAGTCGAGCTCCTGGGTGCGCGCGGAGGCGAGCGCGTGCGCGGCGCTCGTGCCGATGGCCGACGAGAAGGGCGTGGCGAACCGATGTCCGGCGTCGCTGTCGAGCACGCTCAAGAAGACGCGGTGCGCGGGGTTCGACGCGGACGTGTCGACCACGTCGGGGAGCGCGTCGCCGTTCATGTCGATGAGGGTGGTGCTGCCGGCCGCGAGGTTCACGCCGAGCGAGCCCATGCTGACGAGGCTCGGGGCCGCGCAGGTGCTGCCGTCGCACGTGCCCCCGAGCGCGCGCGAGTATCCGAAGGAGTACAGCAGCGGGCGACGGCCGCCGGCCGTGCCGAACGACTCGACGCGGGTGAGCCGCGAGGCGCCGCCCGACGTGGCGTAGTCCTCGTAGCGCAGCGCGTAGCGCCGGACCCGCTCCGCGTCCGCGAACACCTCGACGCCCGAGAGCCGGTGCGCGAGCAGCTCATTGAAGCCGCCGCGGGCGTCCGAGACGTGGTCCTGCCGCTCCTCGTAGTCGAACAGGATCGTATAGCGAGGGTTGCCCTCGTCATCGTGGACGTAGCCGATGCCGTCGAGCAGCGGGGCGCTGCCGTAGCGGCGATACTGGTAGCGCAGCGCGTGCCCGAAGACGTCGATGACCTCGACGAGCAGGTAGCGAAACACGCCGTCGGCGGAGCGCACGCGGGCGCTCTCGACGAGGCCGCCGCTCGCGTCGGCTCCAAAATAGCCCACGCTGCCGTTCGCGTACTCGGCGGTCCAATAGCCTTCGTCGCCGGCCCCCCGCTGGTGCCAGGAGTAACGCGTGAAGGCGCCTTCGTAGCGCGCGCGGTAGAGCGCCGGCTCGTCGTCGCTGACGCGCACGAGCGGTTCTCCGCCATCGGCGACGAAGGCGTCCTCGTCGGAGTACTCCGGCAGGCCGCGGGAGGTCATGCGCTCGATGGACGAGCTCGGCAGGGTCCAGCCCATGCCGACGCTGCCGCTGCCGTTGCCGCTGCTGTAGCGGAGCGCGAGCTCCGGGGTGACGCCGGGGAAGCCCGCCGGCACCTCGAGCTCGACGTGGTACGACATGAGGCCGAGGTTGCTCGCGACGGACGCGTTATCGCCGATGCCGTCGAGTGAGCCCGGACCGTCGGGCAGGCTTACGCGGTCGTCGGACACGCCCGTCTGCGCGGCGGCGACGCCCGAGCTGAGCCCCATCACCGAGAGGCCGATCGTGAGGAGAGCTCCGTACGCGCGCGCCATGCCTGTCCTTGCCCTGCCGCGGCTGTCGCGCGGGGGTACAGGTGAGATGGCACGCCATCGTTAGCCGAGCGTTTGTGGTACCCGCCCAAGGGTGCACCGACTGCGACTGTCTCTGTTTGGCGAGCTGAGCGTCTCGAGCGAGGGGAGGTCTCTCGCTCCACCGACAGCGGTGAGCGGCCGCGCGTTGCTCGCCTACCTCGCGCTCGAGAACCGAGCGCACACCCGCGAGCGGCTCGCGTCCCTGCTGTGGCCGGACCACGCGCGCGAGGCGGCCCGCCGGAACCTGCGTTTCCAGCTCCTCACGCTGCGCCGCCAGCTCGGTGACGACGATCGTGACGACGAGGACACCAGCAAGGCGCTGGTCGTCACGCGACAGACGCTGGCGCTCGACCTGCGGGTGGTGCAGGTGGACGCCGTCGACCTCGCCGCGACGCCGCTCGCCTGCCCGCGCTGCACCTCGACGCCCTGCCCGCCGTGCGCCCAACGGCTCGCGTCCGCGGCGGCCCTGTTTCGCGGCGAGCTGCTCGAGGGCGTCAGCCTCCCCGGTGCGGACGAGCTCGAGCAGTGGCTCATGCGGCGCCGCGACGCCCTCTTGCGCCAGGCCTGCGCCGCCCTCGAGCGCTCGCTGTCGCGCTTCGAAGCGGTGGGCGACCTCGAGAAGGCGCTGCCCATCGCGCAGCGCCTCCAGGAGCTGCTGCCGTGGGACGAGTCGAGCCATCGACGCCTGCTCCGCGTGTTGGCGAGCGCGGGCCAGCGCTCGGCCGCGCTCTCTCACTTCAACGCCATGTGCGCTCGTTGGCGACGCGAGCTCGGTGTGGAGCCGGAGACGGAGACCCTGCGGCTCGCAGAAGAGATTCGCGCGCTCGAAGAGGCGCCTTCAGCGGCGTCCGAGCGGGCGCTGCTCGTCGCGGAACGCCGGCGCATGACGGTGCTCTGTGGCGAGCTCCGTCCGCCGCCTTCGGTCGACGTCGAGGACATCGCGCGCGCGCTGGTGGTGGCGCGCGCCCGCGTGCGCTCCCTCGTCGACGATCTCGGCGGCGTGCTTTCGTCGAGCTCCGGGCGTTCGTTCACGGCCTACTTCGGCTTCCCCGGCGCGCGCGAGGACGACGCCGAGCGGGCCGCGCACGCCGGCCTGCGCTGTCTCGCTGACGCGCGCGTCGTCGACGATCGGGGCGCGCTGCTGCTCGAGCCGCTGGTGGCGCTGCACACGGGCGCGACGGTCACGAGCGGCGGCGAGAGCGTCCCCGACGGCGCTGGTGAGCTCGAGGCGACCGCTGCCCGCCTGTGCGCGCTCGCTACGCCCGGCGCGCTGTTGGCGAGCGCGGCCACGAGGCGGCTCATCGAGCGCCGCTTCCGCTGTGAGGAGAGCGCGGCGCCGGCGAGCCAGCGCGGGTCCGTCGTCGTCACCGCCGCGCTCGACCAGGCGCCCGTCGAGGGGAGCTGGGCGCTGCCCCTCATCGGTCGCGCGCGCGAGCTCGAGGCGCTGCTCGAAGACTATCGGTGCGCGCTGGCCGGCGAGCGACGCGTGGTGGTGCTGCGCGGCGAAGCCGGTATCGGGAAGAGCCGCCTCGTCGCGGCGCTGCTCCAGCGCGCGCGCGATGACGGCCGGGAGGCGCTGGTGCTGCGCTGCTCGCCGGAGGCCCGCTACACGCCCTTCGCGGCGCTGTCCCCGCTCTCGCCGACGCTCTCGACGACGCCCGAAGAACACGGCGGCGTCACGCCCGTCGCGCGCGCCGCGCCGCGACAGGCGCTGTGGGACGCGCTGTGGGACTCGCTGCACGGCGAGGCCGCGCCCCTCCTCGTGGTGCTCGAAGACCTCCATTGGGCCGACCCGTCGACGCTCGATCTGCTCGCGCGCACGCTCTCGAACGGCGCGGCGCGCGGGCTGCTGCTCTGCACCGCGCGCCCGGAGGCTGCGCTCTCGTGGCCCGCGTCCACCTTTCGCGAGCTCCCGATCGGCCGCATCGACGACGGCGGCGCGCGCGAGCTGCTGCGCGCCGTCGCCGAGGGCCCGCTCTCTCCCAGCACGGAGTCGCACATCCTCGAGCGCAGCGACGGCGTGCCGCTCTACCTCGAGGAGCTGACGCGCCTCGTGCTGCTCGCTCGAGGAGCGGCGGGCACGCGCGCCCAGCGGACGCGCGGAGACTTCCCCGACACCCTGCACGACCTCCTCATGGCTCGCGTCGACCGGCTCGGCGGCGCCAAGCGCGTGGTGCAGCTCGCCGCGGTGCTCGGTCGGGTCGTCGACGTCGATCTCCTGCACGCGTGCGCCCAGCTGCCGCGCGCGCAGGTCGAGCAAGGGCTCGATCGCCTGGTGCAGGCGGGCCTCGGCTCGAGGCGCGCGGGGCAGGTCACGTTCAAGCACGCGCTCGTGCAGGAGGCCGCGTACGGATCGCTCACGCGCGCGGATCGCCGCGCGATGCACGCGCGCATCGTGGGGGTCGTCGAGCGGATGGGATCCGACCGGTATAGCTCGCTCGAGCGTCGCGCACGAGACCTCGCGGGGGCCGGGATGACGCGTCGGGCCATCGACGCGTGGACCCTCGCCGGCCAGGAAGCGACGCGCGACGGCGCGAACCTCGAGGCCGTGGCGCGCATTCGCGAGGCGCTCGCGCTCTTGCAGGACCTGCCGCGCTCGAGCGAGCGCGACACCCTCGAGCTCGAGCTGCAGGTCGCGCTCGGCGCGCCGCTGGCGTCGACCGCCGGTTATGGCGCGAAGGAGACGATCGACGCCTTCGATCGCGCGCTCGCGTTGAGCGCGGCCCTGCGCGAGAGCGGAGCGCCCGCGAAGGGCCGCGCGAGCGCATCCACGAATCGCCGCGCGAGAGGGCCGCGTACCGACAGCGCGCCGCCACTTCCGTTCGAGGCGCTCTACGGCCTGTGGCGTGTGGCGAGCACGCGGCGCGGGTTCAAGGTCGCGGTCGAGCTGGCGGAGACGCTCGTGGCGCACACCGCTGACGACGTCGATCCCTGTCGGCGCTTTTTGGCCGCGTACGCGCTCGGCGAGTCCTGCTTCTGGCGCGCCGACTTCGACAGGGCGCGAGACAGCTTCGTGCGCGCGCTCGCCGCCAAGCCGAGCTTCGAGGTGCTCATCAGCCGCCACGCGGAGGACACGCGCGTGAACGCGCTCTCCATGTTGGCGTGGACGCTGTTCTTTCTCGATCGGGAGCAGGACGCCTACGCGCGCTGTGACGACGCCATCGCGCTCGCAGCAGAGGAGCGCCACCCCTACGCCGAGGTCACCGCTCAGGTCGGGCTGAACGCGTTGGGCCGCTTCGCGCACAACCTGCCGTTGGTCCGTCGCACCGCGAGCGAGATCCTGCGCGCCTCGCGGGAGCACGGCTTCGCCCTCTGGGAGGCCGGCGGGCTCGCGACCGACGGCTGGGCGCGCGCGCTCCTCGGGGACCCGGAGGGGATCAAACCCATCGAGAAGAGCCTGCCCCTCGTGCGCGGCGCCATGGCGAGCGTCGAGACGTTCTACCTGGCGATGCTCGGCGAGGCGCAGCTCGTCTCGGGGAAGGCAGCGCAGGCCGCCGTCGTCCTGGCCGAGGCCATCGAGAAGGGAGCGCGACGCCACGAGCGCTACTACGAGCGAGAGCTGCAGCGCCTGCACGCGAGCGCGCTGAGAGGCAGCGCCGTGCGAGGCAGCGCCGTGCCAGGCGACGCCGCGCGCGCGAGCAACGTCCCCTCGACGTGACGGCAAAGACGGCGGCGCGCGTACGGCCGCTCGGACGCGCGCCTGTCTCGTGCTCCCGTCAGGGATGCGGGTCCCGCCGAATGGACACGAGGTTGTGCAAGAGCTCGTCGACCTCGAAGGGCTTGGCGAGGTGCGCGTCGAAGCCCGCGCGCAGGATGCGCGTACGCTCCTCGGCGCGCGCGTAGGCCGTCACCGCGAGCGCCCGCGTGTCACCGCCCTGGGTCGAGGGCAGCGCGCGGATGCGGCGAATGAGCTCGACGCCGTCGTGTTGCGGCATGCCGATGTCGGAGACGATGAGGTCGGGCGGCTGCTCGCGCACGAGGTCGAAGGCCTCCGCCGCCGAGCGCGCCGTCGCGACGGACAGTCCGCAGCCGTCGAGCAGCTCCGCCACCAGCTCGCGCGCGTCATCTTCGTCATCGACGACGAGCACGCGCGCGCCACGCAGCTCGTCGGGACACGCCAGCGGGCGCCGCTCGGCGTGGTTGACCGGCGCGCTCTCGGAAGGCCGGCTGCGGGACGCGCGCTGCACGGGCAGCTGCACGCGGAAGGTCGCGCCCGTGCCCTCCCCTTCGCTGCTCGCCTGCACCGTGCCGCCGTGCAGCTCGACGAGGTGGCGCACGATGGCGAGGCCGATGCCGAGCCCCCCGTGCTCGCGGCTGGTGCCACCCTCCGCCTGGCGGAAGCGATCGAACACGTAGGGCAGGAACTCCCGCCGAATGCCACGGCCGGTGTCGGACACCTCCATCTCGACGACGTCACCGCGGCGCGCGGCGCGAATGCTGACGCGCCCGCCCGACGAGGTGAATTTGACCGCGTTCGAGAGCAGGTTCCAGACGATCTGCTGCAGGCGAGCCGCGTCGCCGATGAGCTCGATGGGATCGCGGACCCGGCGCTCGATCTCGATGTCCTTCGCGTCGGCCGCGGGACGCACCGTCTCGAGCGCCGCGTCGATGACTTGCACGAGGTTCAGCGGCGCGGTCTCGATGCGCAGCTTGCCGGAGATGATGCGGCTGACGTCGAGCAGGTCTTCGACCAATTGCGCCTGCGCGCGGGCGTTTCGGTCGATGACCTCGATGCCGCGGGCCGTCCGCTCCGGCGTGGAGGGGCGGTTGTTCAACAAGTGCGTCCAGCCGAGGATGGCCGTGAGCGGCGTGCGCAGCTCGTGGGACACCGTGGCGAGGAACTCATCCTTCAGCCCGTTCGCCTGCTCGGCGACCTCACGCGCGGCCTGCTCTTTCGCGAGCAGCAGCGAGCGCTCCTCGTTCACGGCCAGCATCTCGGCGGCGAGCGCCTCGGCACGCGCGCGCGCTTCGCTCTGCCTTCGGACGAGCGAGTACAGCAGCAGGCTGACGAGCGTGCCGGCGAGCGCGACCAGCGGCGCGACGGCCCGCTCGCGCGGGCGCTCGATGGCGGGCAGCGACATGACGACGACGCTCCAGGGATGTCCATAGACGAGCAGGTGCCGCACGGAGCGCAGCCTCGGCTCCGACAACGACACGCTGCCGCGATCGAAGTCGCGCGAGTCATGCAGCAGGCCCCCTCGCTCCGCGCGCTCGCCGTCGTAGAGCTGGAAGCTGATGGGCGGCTTCGGCTCTCCTCGGTACAGGTGGCGGAACAGGTCGTCCGCGCGGAACACGCCGTAGGCATAGCCGACCAGCGACGCGCGCCGCTCCTCCACGCTGCCCGGCACGTCGCCCGTCGAATACAGCGGCACGTAGATCAGGAAGCCGGCCTGTTTCTCTTCGGTGATCTCTTGCACGAGCGTCACCGTGCCCGAGAGCGCCGGCAGGCCGTTGTCGCGCGCCCGCTCCATCGCCTCCCGCCTCGTCGGCTCGCTCATCATGTCGAAGCCGAGCGCCGCGCGGTTGCGCTCGTTCATGGGCTCGATGAAGGCGATGGTCGTGAGCAGCTCCGCGTCGTCGTCGCGCGGCCACACGTGAAATTCGTCGATCCCCGAGGCGCGCGCCTCCTCCTCGACGAGCGGGATGTCGGCGGGGCGCACGGAGCGGGCGTATCCGACGCCGAAGATGCCGGGATAGCGGCGCGCGAGCTCCAGGCGATCGACGTAGCTGCTGAACTCGCTGCGCGTGACCTTTTCCTGCGCCGCGAACAGACCGCTGACGCCGTGCAGCAGCGCGACGTTCATTTCGAGGCGCTTTTTGATGAGCGCGGCGTTGGTCTCGATGGCGGTCTGAAAGCGCGCGTGCAGCGTCGCTCTCGCGCCGAGGCCGACCCAGACCGTGGCCGCGACGGTGAGCAGCAAGCCGAGTGTGAGCACGAGCAGCGGCAGATGAGCGCCGCTCGTGAGGAAGCCGAGCGGTGGCCTCTTCCGGCTGGTGCCACGTGGCGCTTCGCCCCGGTCCGGCAATGTCTACCCCTGTGCCTTGGGGTAACAGCGCGGCCCCCCACGGACAGGCACGCCCGGCGAGCTCGTCGCCCGTCTCCTCCTCCGCAAGTCCTCCTCCGCGGGTCCTGCGCGCGAGGCAGCGCGACTCAATATGCCGTATCGCCGAGCGATCCTGCGCCGTGCGTGGGCCGCGCGGTCGACGGCGGCTCCGACGACAGGGACGGGAGGTCCTCGTCAGGGAGGCCGTCCGGCTGGAAGTCTCGCGCGAACAACAGTGAGGTGCCCCACACGGCGAGCGGCTCGAGGACGAAGATGGAGCCGAACGCGACGGCGCCGCCGCCAAAGGCGATCGAGTTGTTGATGAGCTCGTTGTCGGTGGCGTTGGCCGACCAGGCGAACACGGCGACGCCGGCCGCGACGCCGCCGATGAGCGCGGCATAGCCGGCGACGCTGCCGAGCCACCACAGGGGATACTCGCGCCCGGCGATGTCCTTGCCGCCGAACGCGAGCGCGAGCCCTTGCGCGACGGGCACGCAAGGCAGGCAAGGCAGCAGCGTCGAGCACACGCCGATGCCGCCGGTGCAGAAGAGGGCCGCGGTGTCGGGGTGGTTCGCGATGTCGGAGACGAGCCGCGCGACGCTCGTCGGCGCCTCACCGCGCGGCACATAGCCGGGGATGCCGCCGTACTGGCTCGCGATCTCGTGCACCGCGCGCTTCACCTCGTAGGGGAGGTCTTCGGCCTGGCGCACGTCGAGGCGCGAGCGACCGACGACCTCGACGGAGCTCGAGTCGATGAGCGACAGGTTCACGAGCGTGCGCGGGCCGAGGCGCACGACGGTGCCCGTGACGAGGAGGCGCGCGTCCATGGCGTCGGCGATCTCGGAGAGGCAGGAGGCGCTCTCGTCGCAACCGAGCACCTGCTTCTCGGCCTCGACGCGCAGCATCTCGGCGATCTCGGCGCCCGAGATGACGGAGAAGCGCGGCACCTTGCTGAGCTGCAGCACCGTGAGGCC
>CAYLZW010000045.1:0-27812 GCA_964388085.1 uncultured Myxococcales bacterium
AGGCGCCCTTCGAGGAGCTGCGCGCGCGCGTCTACAAGGTCGTCGAGCGCGCCGCTGACGTCATCGACGGCTTCGACGGGCTCATCGAGGCCGGCTTCTCCGGGGTGGCTGCCGAGGCGCTGCTGCACATGGTCGACGAGGTCGGCGAGCTCGAGCACGAGGCCGACAAGGCGCAGGATCACTTCGGCAAGCAGCTCTTCGTCCACGAGGACGCGATGAAGCCGGCGGCGCTGTTCATGTGGGTCAAGATCGCCAACAAGGTGGGCGACATGGCGAACGCCGCCGAGCGCATGGTCAACCACACGCGCCTCATGATCACGCGTTGACGGGACCGTCATGGATCCGACCCTGGTTCTCCTCGTGCTCGCCGCTGTGGTCGGGCTCTATATGGCCTGGAACATCGGCGCGAACGACGTGGCGAACGCCGTCGGCACCTCCGTCGGCAGCCACGCGCTGACCATCAAACAGGCCATCCTCGTCGCTGCCGTGTTCGAGTTCGCCGGGGCGTTCCTGGTCGGCGGGCACGTCACCGACACCATCCGGAAGGGCATCGTCTCACCCGAGCTGTACAGCGACGCGCCCACCGAGCTGGCCGTCGGGATGCTCGCGGCGCTGCTCGCTTCGGCGCTGTGGCTGCAATTCGCCAGCTGGCGGGGCCTGCCGGTGTCGACGACGCACGCCATCGTCGGCGGCGTCATCGGCTTCGGCGTGGTGTCGCGCGGCCTCGACTCGGTGGAGTGGACGCAGCTCAGCGGCATCGTCGCGAGCTGGTTCGTGTCGCCGCTGTGCGGCGGCCTGCTCGCGTTCCTCACCTTCGCGGTCATCCGCTACAAGATCCTGGACTCCGACGATCCCCTGCGCAGCACACGCAGGCTCGCGCCCATGCTGCTCTTCGTGGTCGGCGTCGTGCTCACGCTGACGCTGTTCTTCAAGGGGCTGAAGAACCTCAAGCTCGAGCTCAGCGTCGTCGAGACCCTCCTCATCGCGACCGGCGGCGGTGTGCTGCTCGCTGGCGTGGCGCTGTTCTTCATGCGCAACGTCGGCAAGGGGGAGAAGCCGAGCCACAAGCTCGCGAACAAGCGCGTGGAGCGGATCTTCGCCTGGCTGCAGGTGATCACCGCCTGCTTCATGGCGTTCGCGCACGGCAGCAACGACGTCGCGAACGCGGTCGGTCCGGTCGCCGGCATCCTCGCCGTCGTGCAGACCGGCACCGTCGGCAGCGAGGCCGCGGTGCCGATTTGGGTGCTCGCGGCGGGCGGCGTCGGCATCGTCATCGGCCTCGCCACCTTCGGCGCGCGCGTCATCGAGACCGTGGGCAAGAAGATCACGGAGATGACCCCCACACGGGGCTTCTCGGCCGAGTTCGGCGCCGCCGCCACAGTGCTGGTCGGCAGCCGGCTCGGCCTCCCCCTCTCGACGACGCACGTGCTCGTCGGTGCGGTCATCGGGGTCGGCTTCGCGCGCGGCATCGCCGCCTTGAACCTGCGCGTGCTCGGCAGCGTCGCGAGCTCCTGGTTCATCACCGTGCCGGTCACCGGCATCTTCTCGGCGGTGCTCTTCTGGATCATGCGCGCCGTGCTGCTCTAGCGCCGGCGGGTAGACGTCGTCAGAACTGGAAGTACAGGAACGGCGTCGCCTTCATGAACTGCATCAGCGTGACGAGCAGCACGAGGCCGAGCAGCGCGCCGACGACGGGGTGACGCGGTCGCGGCAGCTGGTGGCTGTTCGGCGCGAGGAAGGCGATGACGCCCGCGACGCCGACCATCGCGAGCGAGCTCAGCTTCGTGCCGATGAGCACGGCGGGGAGCCGCAGGCCGCTCGAGTGGACGTAGGTGAGCGGGTCTTTGCCGTTCAGCCCGACCATGCCGGCGAGCACCTCGAACGCCCGCTCGAAGGACGTCGCGCGAAACAGCACCCAGCCGGCGACGACGAACAGGAACGTCACCGCCACCGCGGGCACCTTCGGCAGGCGCCAGGGCGAGGCGCGCTTCCACACCGCGTGCCCCGCGAGCAGCGCGCCGTGCAAGCAGCCCCAGGCGACGAAGGTCCAGGCCGCGCCGTGCCATAGGCCGCCGAGAAACATCGTGATGAACAGGTTGCGCAGCGTCTTTGCGATCCCACCGCGCGAGCCGCCGAGGGGGATGAACAGGTAGTCGCGCAGCCAGCTCGACAGGGTGATGTGCCAGCGACGCCAGAACTCCGAGATGTCCTCGCTCTTGTAAGGCGAGTCGAAGTTCTTCGGGAACTCGATGCCGAGCATCTTGCCGAGGCCGACGGCCATGTCGCTGTAGGCGGAGAAGTCGAAGTAGAGCTGAAAGGTGTACGCGAGCGCGCCGAGCCACGCGGCGAAGAGCGGCGGCGCCGACGGACCGTCGAAGACCTTGTCCGCGAAGCCCGCCACGAGGTCCGCGATCCAGATCTTCTTCACGAGGCCGATCAGGAAGTACCAGGCGCCGTCGGCGAGCTGGCCGAAGTCCACCTGCTGGGTGGGCAGCGCGCGGAGCTGGTCCTCGACGTCGGTGTAGCGGACGATGGGGCCCGCCACGAGCTGCGGGTACATCGACACGTAGGCGGCGAACACGAGGAAGCTCGACGTCGGCTCGCAGCGACGGCGGTAGATGTCGATGGAGTAGCTGAGCGACTGGAAGGTGTAGAACGAGATGCCCACCGGCAGCACCACGTGCAGCACCGGCAGGCTCGCCTGCACACCGATCTCGCTGAGCGCGGACACCAGCGAGAGCGTGAAGAAGTCGTAGTACTTGAAGAAGCCGAGCGAGCCGAGGTTGCCCACGAGCGCCAGCGCGAACCAGCGCTTGCGCGTGCCTTCGTCGTCGCTGGCGTCGATCTTGCCGCCGCAGATGTAGTCGAGCGCCGTCGACGCCAGCATGAGGGAGCAGAAGCGGTAGTCCCACCAGCCGTAGAAGACGAAGCTCGCGATCGTCAGCGAGAGCACCCGCGCGCGCAGCGACCTGAGCCCGTACCAGAGCGCCAGCACGACCGGCAGGAACACGAGCAGGAAGATGTAGCTCGGGAAGATCATCGGCCAGGCCCCCGCGCGCGCTCGCTCGCGCCGAGCTCGGCGTAGAGCCGCTCGAGCAGCAGATCGCAGTTGCGCGTCGCCGGGTGGATCTCGTCGTAGAAGCCCTCCGGGTCACCACCGACGTCTGCCAACACGCTGACATCGAGCACGGTGAGCACGTTCGCGTGCTTCTCTTGCAGCTCGGCGAGCAGCGCCTTCTGCTTCGCGAGCAGCTCGGCGTAGGGCGAATTCTCGAGGAGGTAGCGACGGAACAGCGGCTGCACGGGCGTCAACACGAACGCGACCTTCGTGCCGTGCGCCTCGGCGGCCGCCAAGAAGCGCTCGAGATAGGCGACGCGCTTTGGCCAGAAGTCGTCGAAGACGTACTGGCTGAAGAAGTCGAACTCCCGTCGAGGGTCGGCGAGCACGTGCTGCCGGAACGCGTCCGTGATGCGGTAGTCGCCGGCCTCGACGGCCTCGTACACGTTGCCGCCGACGCGCTCGCGCTCCCAGTCGTACGTGTTCACGTACCACTCGCGGCCGCCCCAGATGCTCAGCTCCGGCGTCGGCAGCCGGCTTGGGAACGGCGCCCTCGTCGTGCCGCGGCGCGCGCGGAAGCCCTCGTCGAGGTGATGTTGGCTGAGCCCGTCGGTCAGCGAGGCCCACGCGCGCCTGACGACGGAGTATTCGTCGAGGTGCCGGGAGAGCGCGAGCGTGTTGACGAGGCGACGCTCGAAGCCCTTGAACGCCGGGTTGCCGATGCGCTCGGGCGGGCGCAGCGTCCACACGTCGAGCCCGACGATGAACAGCTCCGGCCGCTCGCCGAGGTCCTCATAGAGGTGCTGCGCGATGGCGTAGAAGTCCTCGGAGCGCCCCCAGAACACGCCGTAGTTGAAGGCGCGCTGGCCGGAGAGCCGCTCGATGGTCTCCGCGGAGAAGCGCATCACGGTCGACGAGCCGAGCACGTAGACCTGAGCGCGCTCGCTGGCCGGCAGCCGATCGATGTGGCTCGTCTTCGTGTAGCGGGCGTTCGGCAGGCGGTGAAAGCCGTTCGGCCCGAAGTCGCCCCACGGGTTCAGCCAGACCCCGAGCCCGAGCACGACGAGCGCGCCGAGCGTGAAGGTCGCAAGAAGCGAGAGCAGAAATCGTTTGGGTCGCAAGCTTCACAGCCTTTTTGCGCCCGGGACGGGGCGCGAGAGGCTCGTAGCTCGAACCATGCCTCAGACGGGCAGCGGCATCCCCGGATCGATCCCGAAGTGCTTCTCGACGAGCGCACGACGAGCTTCGAACAATTCCTGCGCGTCGATGCCGCAGCGCGACGCCAGGTCAGCGATCTTCGGCGCCTGCTCCTCGAAGCTCGCGAGCTGGGCTGGCTCGCTGCCCTTGGCGATCTGATCGGCGACGTAGACGAGCAGGTGTTGCCGCAAGCGCTCTCGCGTCCCGCAGAGCGCGGCAAGCTCGTCGGCGCTGGCCTTGCGCAGGTCGGCGTGGTGCCGCACGTGAAAGACGACGTCGTCCGACACGCCGCGCTCCTTCAGCCACTCGGCCCCGAGCGCCTCGTGATCGGTGTAGGAGAAGCCGTGCGCCGTCGCGTGCCGCTCGAGCATCTTGCCGACGTCGTGCACCAACATCGTCGCGCCCGCCAAGCGCCAGTCGACGTCGAGGAGCGCGGACAACGAGCGGGCGGCCGAGGACGCGACCGCCGAGTGCTCGAGGATGCTGAGGCTGTGCCAGTGCGGCGCGTGCTGGGCGGCGTCGCGCAGCATGCCCGGCAGGCCGAGCACCTCGCCCGCACGGACAGCCTCGTCGAACAGCTCGCGGAAGTCGGCGGCGCCAGAGGCTCCGTCGCGATCCACCGTCGCCAGCGCGAGCCGCAGCCCGAGCACGCTCGGCGCCGTACGCGCTCCCGCATCGAGACCGAGGTATTGCGCCAGCTCGAGGATGGCGTCCGCCTCCTTCGTGAAGAACGGCAGCGCCGCGAGGGTGAAGCGCGCGACGCGATCCAGCTCGGCCGTCGTCACGCGCCCGTCCGCGTCTCCCCACAGCGAATCGACCTCGAGGGCCAGGCGGCGGAGCGGCGCCGGCAAACGCCGCAGCGGCTCCGCCAACGTCGTCACTTCACCCGCGCGCGCGCTCACGACCGCTCGCTCGTAGGCGTCCGCGTGCGGCGGCGTGGAGCCGTGTCCGTGCGCGACGTCAGCGACGCCACCGGAAGGCGAGTCCCCGCGCACGACGTCATTCGTCACGCCGGCGCGAATGGCCGCGAGCTCGCTGGCGCTCGCCTTTCCGTCCGCGTCACCGCGAAGGTCCGCCGCCGCGAACAAGCGGCGCGCGGTGGCGTCAGCAGGCCCCTTCACGGACGACATCGCTCAGCAGAATACGTCATTCGTTTCCGCGCGCTACTCGGTCTGCTTCCGCATGCCCTTCGAGGCCGCCTGGACCTCGAACACGAACGGCATCGGATCGGAGCGATCGAACACGTCCGCGTGCACGCCCAGCATGGAGCGCGGGTCGGCGAAGTCGGCGAGCGCTCGCGCTCTCGTGGCGAGCCCCCCTCGGGGGACGCCGTCGCCGAGGCCCACCACGGTGCCGAGCAGCCGCTGCACGTCGCCCACGGTCCAGCGCAGCGTGACGCCGGGGCGCGCGACGCGAGGCATGGGCGGCAGCGGGCTGCCGTCGGCGATGCGGTAACAGATGAGCGGCACGTCGACGCCGGCGTCGAGGGCGAGCTGCACCGAGCCCCACAAACGCGCGACGACGCTGACGAGCTTCACCTCACCCGTCGGGAGCTGAAGGAACTCCGCCATCGCGGGGCCTTGCCAACTGAGCGCGCGCAAGAGCCGGCGCGCCATGTCGCGCAGCGCCGGGCGCTCGGGGATGGTGCGTGACAGCGTCGACACGCCCGACAGCAACATGCGCTCGCGCAGCCGCTCCCGATAGAGCTCGACGACGGGCACGCCGCCGTCACACACGGTGCAGTAGGAGAGATAGCGGCCGCGCGGGCGCGGCTCGATGAGGCAGCCGCCCTCGACGAGGTCCTCGCGCTCGTACAAGAGCCGGCGCAGCTCCGCGATGGTGCCGACGCGAATGCGCTCCGTCTCTCGACGCGTGCCGTCCTCGCGCTCCTCCCACGGCAGCAGCGGCCGCACGAGCGCGGGCAGGCCCATCTTGGCGGCGAGGCGGAGCGTCGGCTCCACCGCCCGCTGCTCGTTGACGCGCAGCGTCTCCAGGCAGGGAATGCCGAGGCTACGGGCCACGTCGTGCAGCGTCGCTCGATCGAGGGTGCGCGCGACGGCGTCGTGCGGCGGCAGCACCCGGCGGGCGGTCTCGGGGAGCTGATCGCGCCAGCGCGAGAGCGCCCAGATCTCCTCGTCGGTGGCGGCCAGCACCAACACCGCCCGGCGGCCAGCGGCCTCTTCCGCGACGGCGTCGGCGAAGGCGTGTGCGCTCTTGTTCGCGTCCGGGAGCAGCAGCGTCGCGGTCGCGTAGCGGGACCACATGGCGAGGGCCGGCCGCATGGGCGCGCCCACCGCGACCGCGATGCCCGAGCGTCCGAGGCTGCGGGCGGCCGCGAGCCCCGCGCGCGTGTGTCCGGAGGTGATCAGCGCCGTCACGGCGGCAGGATGGGTCTTGTGCGCCGGTCCGTCCATCCCGGAGCGCGCGCGAACGCCGCCGCGACGGAGGAGCTCTGCGGCATCGGATCAACGCCCGAGGGCGCAGCCATACGCCACCGGCACGGTCGTATCCTACATTGTCGCCAGTTCGAGCGAACGACCGCAGCGAGGCGACCGATAAGCAGATTTGACGCCAGTCGCCTTGGATCCATACTGCAGGGAGCGCCGAATGAGCCGCCCAGCCCCGGTCGGCAAACGACCGCGAAGCTCCTACCCGCTCGGCGCGAGCGTTCGCTTCATGTCTCGCCTGATTCTGCCTGCCCTGCTGCTCGTGCCCGCTCTCGCTGGAGCGACTGGAGCGCGTGGCGCGACGCCCATGACCGAGTCGCCCTGGCTGCAGGCGATCTCGTCCGCCTTCGTCGTGCTCGATATGACCGAAGGAGACGTCGACGGCGACGGCAAGAACGAGAGCGTCGTCTGCTACCAGGACAACCCCGAGAACCCCTACTCGGCCGGCGGCGTCGCGATCCTCGGCGAGCGCGGCGGCGCCATCCGTCCGCTCTTCCACGTGCGCCTCGAGCAGACCTGGTGCGAAGAGGTGCAGGTGCGCGGCCGCAAGGTCGGCATGCTCCTGCGCAGCCGCACGCGGGACAAGACGCGCGGTCAGCTCGTGTGGACGTACGGCAAAGAGATCCACTGGCAGGGTACCCCCGGGCACTTCCTCGACGGCGCCAAGATCACGGCCTCGTCGTCGCTGGCGGGCGGCGCCAACGGCCCCGCCGGCGCGCTCGATGGCGATCTGCGCACGTCCTGGGCGGAGGGCGCGAGCGGCACCGGCATCGGAGAGAAGCTCACCATCGTCCTGCCCCGTCCCATGGACATCGCCTACGTCGCCATCTACGGCGGACACGCGGGCGGCTCGCGCGAGTTCCTGGAGCGCAACCGCGTGCACCGCGCGTCCATCGAGGCCCGCTCGACCGCGGACCTCGGTGACGACGTCGCCGGCATCGACTTCTCGGAGCTCGGCATCGAGGTCGGCGGCGACCGCATCGACTTCACGCTCGAGAACCGGCCGCAGGTCACCTACGTGCGCATCGACAAAGAGGACGTCAGCGAGCTCGAGCTGCGCATCGACAGCGTGTACCTCGGCCGCACCCTCGATGACACGCACATCGCCGAGCTCGAGATCGTGCCGCGCCTCGATCTCAGCGAGACCCTCGACCGCGCGCGTCCGCTCAGCGCGCAACGCGACAAGGCCGCGCCCGCGACGACCGAGCTCGAAGCTGCACCTGCAAAAGTCGAGGAGCCCAAGGGTTCGGACGCGACGCAGCCGGCCGCTCTCAAGCCCGGTGACGCGGCGCTCGAGGCCCTCGACGCCTCGGGCCGCGGGCTCGATCTCAGCGTCGACGAGTTCTGAGCGGCGACTAGCCCCTGTGATTCGTTGCGTCGGTACCTGTAGCCCGAGCTAGGCGGGGGACAAGCCCCAGACCGCGCTCGCTCAGCGGAACTTCACCGTGCGGCGCAGCTTCTGGCCCGCGTCGAGCTTCACCGTGAAGCGCTCCACCATGCCCTTCGGCGGATGCGAGACCTCGACGCTATAGCTGCCGGCCTTCAACCTGACCGTCAGCGGCGTCGTCTCCTCGAGCGTCTTGCCGTCGATGGTGACGCGCCCCCAATAGGGAGTGCTCGTAATGGTCAGCGTGCCCTTCGCCGTCGCCTTCGGCTTCGGACGGGGCCGCTGCGTCACCTGCTGTCGTCGTGGAGTGTCCTTCACCGGCTCCGGCGTGAGGTTGAGCGTGACCTTGAGCGGCTCTCCCGCCACCGGCTCGAGCGGCTGCTCGAGCGGCTCGAAGCCGTCCGCGCGCGCGGTGACGACGAGGGGAGCGCCAGGCTTCACGTCCATCCCGGCCTCATAGGGGGAGCCATCGACGCTGACCTGCGCGTTCGCGGGAGTGACGTCGAGGACGAGCCGCACCGGCAGCGCGACGAGGTCGATGCTGCGGCGCACCTGATCCTCGCCCTCGGGGATGGGCACGGTCTCTCGGCGGGCCTCGTAGCCGGGCGCGCTCACGCGCACCTCGACGGTCTCCCCCGGCAGCACCATGAAGACGGCCGGCGGCTTGCTCGTGCCTTCGCGGCCGACGAGCTCGATGCGAGCGCTCTCGGGGCTCGCGGCCACGATGAGCGGCACGGTGTCGTCGGCGCTGACCGTGGCCGGATCGGGCGTGAGGGAGACGAGCTCGATGTCGTCGCTGCTCGACTCGAGCCCCACGACGACGGCGACGGCGAGCAAGAGGCCGACGAGGGCGGCGAGCGCGACCGCGATGAGCGGCCCTCGTCCGCGGGCGGCGCGCGGCTCGAGGCGGTTTCGCGTCGCGGGCGTGTCCTCGTGCGGCTCCGGCCGCGAGGCCCCGTCACGGCGCACCACCGCCGAGGCCCGCCCGGGGTCCATGCCGCCGAGCACGCGCGCGGGCACCGCGCTCGTCGACGTCTCGATCTCGTCATCATCGTCGGCCAGCGCGACGTGGCTCGTGTCGGCCTCGGTCTGCGAGATGACGTCATCGACGAGATCGGCGATGTCGCCGACGCGGGTCTCGGCGTCGTGCGGCGCCGCGAGGTGGCCGCCGAGCGCCTGCTCGATGCCGCTCCGCTTCCCGCTGCCGAGGGCAGCGCCCGGCTCACTCGCGCGCCGATTGCGCGGCGCCCGACGGGACACGCTCGTGCCGGTCTGCTGGCTGCTCGAGGGTGACGACACGAGGGAGGGCGCCGACGCGGCCCACACGCCGCTGTCCTTCGCCGCGCCCTTCGGCACGAGCGACTGCTGCGACGGCGTATGCGACGTGCGCGTGAGGTTCAGGTCGAGGTTCTCTCCCTCGAGCGCGGGATCGGGCTCCTCGAGCTGCTGGCGCTGCTCCTTCTCCTCGGCGAAGTGCCGATCGAGCACGGCCGCGAGCCGCTTGTTGGTGAAGGCGGGATCACGCCGGTAGAGATACGCGCGCAGCTCGTCGGCGAACGCCTCCGCCGACGGGAAGCGCTGGTCGGGATCACGCTCGAGCGCCCGCTGGATGATGCGCATGAGCGGCGCGTCGCACAGCCCTTCGGCCTCGAGGTCGGGGATGTCGCCGCGCGTAATGTGGTCGTACACCTGGATCTCGTCGGCGCCGGTGAACAGCGTCCGGCCCGCCACGAGCTCGAACAGGATGATGCCGGCGGCGAACACGTCGACCCGGTGATCGAAGTCGCCCCGCTTCGAGAAGCGCTGCGGATCGATCATCTCGGGCGAGAGGTAGCGCAGCTTGCCCTTGATGGTGCCGACCTGCGTCTTCTCGAGGCGGTCGCGCGCGCGCGCGATGCCGAAGTCGATGACCTTCACGTGGCCGTCGTAGGAGAGCAGCAGGTTCTGCGGGCTGACGTCTCTGTGAATGATGCCGGCCGGTTTGCCCCAGGGATCGGTCTGGATGTGCGCCGCGTGCAGCCCCTGGAGGGCCTCGACGACGACGAAGCAGGACTCGAGCACGCCGAGGCGCTCGTCGGCCGCGCGCAGGCGCTTGACGAGCACGGAGAGCGACTGCCCCGGTACGTACTCCATGACGAGGAAGTAGCGCCCGTCCTCTTCACCGAACTCGAGCACCTGCGCGATGTTCGGGTGCGTGAGCAGCACCGAGATCTTGGCCTCGTCCACCATCATGCGGACGAACTGCGGGTCCTCGGAGAAGCTCGAGAGGATGCGCTTGACGGCGACGGTCTTCTCGAAGCCGTGCGCGCCGTAGCTGCGCCCGACGAAGACCTCCGCCATGCCGCCGCGCGCGATCTTCCGCAGCAGCCGATAGCGCCCGAGGCGCTTCGGCGTCGTGTCGGTACGGGTCTCCTCCTTCGCGGCCACAACGCTCCGGGGCCTCCCGCTCGGACGGAAGCCCGCCCGAAGAATCTCACCCGACGACCGCCGACGCCAACCCTCGGCCCCTGAACAAGCCTGAGCCCTGGACTTTTCGCCGGTACGCGCTGAGTCTCCCGCCGTGTCCTCTCGTCGCGGCAGAGCGCAGACGGCGCGTTCGCAATGGCATCGGTGCGCCTTCCTCATCGTCCTCGTCGGGGCGCCCGCCGGCGCGTGGGCCCAAGGCGCCGGCGATGACGCCGTGTTCGCCGGCGCGGTCGCGCGCGGAGAGGCCCTCGAGGGCATGTCGGACAAGGTAGGTGCGGCGCTGGCGAGGGCCCTCGAGGAGCGCGGCGTGCGTTCGCTGGTCGACCGAGGCGGCGCGAGCGCGCGGCCCGCCGGTCGCCTGGAGGACCTCGAGCGGCTCCTCACCGACGCGCGCGGGCGCTACCTCGAAGGGGACTTCCGCGGCGCGCTCAGCCGCTCGGCGGAGGCGGTGCGCCGCTTCGAGGACACCTTCGCGTTCGAGAGCGACGACGAGGCCTGGGCGGCCTGGACCGAGCTCATGCTGGTCCGCGCGCTCGCGCTCTCCCGGCAGAACAAGACGCGCGACTCCGATCGCGCGCTCGCCGCCATCGCCTCCGCGCGCCCGAGCTACGTCCCCGATCCCGGGCTCGCGCCCCCGAGGTTCGCCTCTCGCTACGCAGCCATCCGCGACAAGCTCGAGCCGAAGCGCGTGAGCATCAGCGTCACGAGCCGCCCGGCGGGTGCGGCCGTCCTCGTCGACGGACGAGAGGTCGGCGTCACGCCGCTCGACGTCACGGACCTGTTGGCGGGGCACCATTACGTCTCGGTGCGCCTGCTCGGCGAGCGGCACGACGAGGCCCTGCTCGTGCGCGAGGGCTCGCGCGAGGTGCGCGCCGAGCTGGGTGATCCTCGTCGTCGGGCCGCCGAGCGCCTGCGCCGCGCGCTGCGCGAGGGTGGCTCCGAGGCCGCCGTAGTGGCCGCCGCGGGCGACGTCGCCACGGACACCTTCGTCGCCGTGGTCGGGCCCGGCCTCGGCGAGGTGCCGGTGCTGCTCGGCCGCATCCACGAGCGCCGCCTGCTCTCGATCACGGCCGCGACGGTGCGCGATGACCTCGCTGACATCGACACCGTGGCCGCCGCCCTCGTCGAGAAGGCCGCCTCCGCCGAGCGCGACGCCTGGATCGACGGCGCGGACGCGGCGCCGTTGCGGCAGCGCTTCCTGGCGGCGACCGCGGGTGGCGGGGACGGCCCCGCCGAGGAGGGCGGCCTCGGCCCGCTGCTCCTCGTCGGCGCGGGCGTCGGCGCCATCGCCCTCATCGGAGCCGGCGTCATCGGCGGTATCGTCCTCTTCCTGAACCAGCCGCAGAACCCGGGCGGCATCGATGTGGTGGTGGATGCGTCCGCGCTCTGAACGCTCCGGCTCGGCACGCGGGATCTCACGCCTCGCCCTCCGTGGCGTGCTCCCCGTCGTGATCGCGGCCCTGTGCTCGACGAGCGGCTGCCCGGGGCCGGCGGCCGAGCTGCGCATCGATCTGGTGCGCGGCGCCGACGCGACGCTGCAGGGGCTGGCGGCGCTGCGCTTCGTCGTGCGCGACCTCGCGGCCGACGCGCCGGAGGTGTACGGGCCCATCGAGCTCGAGGGGGACCGCCGCTATCGGCTCGCCGCCACGGTCACGCCGGGCGTGGACTTCTACGTCGACGTGATGGGCTGCACCGGCGTCGACGCGTGCGAGGGCGACGACTACATCGCGCGCGGCTGCACGTCGGTGTTGAACGTCGACACCGACACCGCCGTGGACATCGCGCTCTTCGACCGCGACCAGCCCGACGCTGCGGCCTGCCCTCCAAGGCAGCGCTGACGGGCGGCGCGTCCTACGGCGGCGCCGTCAAGGGGCGCCGGGCGGCGGCGGCGTCGCGCCGAGCTTGAGCTGCAGGCTCGGCTGCGCGCCCGAGCCATCGAGCTTCAGGTCGCCGCCGTGCGGGTTTTGCGCGCCGGGCAACACGTTGTCCGCGGACGGCAGCGGCAGGCCCATGTGCTCTGCCCCCATGGCGCCGGCGCCGTGCGGGCTCGCGGCGGTCGCGTCCGCCGCCGCGCTGACCGAAGCTCCGGCCGGCACGCCGCGCGGCTGGTGATGGATCTCGAGCTTCGTGCTCTCTTCGAGGGTCGCGAGCAGCTTCTTCTCGACGTCGGTGCGCTGCGCGATGATCTCGGTGGCGATGATGCGGTCCTTCACGTCGTCGAAGGGCACCGACTGCTTCTTCACGCCCTGGCCGAGCAGGACGTGAAAGCCCCGGTCGCTGCGCACGACGGACGACACCTCCCCCGCCTTCAGCGCGAACGCCGCCTCGGCGAAGCCGGGCAGCATCTCTCGCTTCGAGAACCAGCCGAGGTCGCCGCCGTTCTGCTTGGCGCTCGGATCCTCGCTCTGCTCGCGCGCCACCTTCGCGAAGGCCTGCTTGTCCTGGCCGACGACCTTCGCGCGCAGCGCCTCGGCGCGCGCCTCCGCCTTGGCGACGACGTCAGCCGGCGCGTCCGCCGCGACCCCGACGAGGATGTGGCTCACCGACACGCGATCGTCGCTGCCCCAGCGATCCTTGTCCCTCTCGTAGAGCGCGCGCGCCGCCTTCTCGTCGACCTTTGGCAGCTCTCCGTAGACCTTCTCCATGAGCTTCTTGACGCTGAGATCGATGCGCAGGTCACGTTCGAAGGCAGCCTCGTCGCTGCGCATGTTCTTCAGCACGTCGGCCAGCGTGCGGCCGTCGCTCAGCCGGCTCACCAGACGATCGCGCTCGGCCTTTACCTCCACGTCGCTGGCGACGAGCCCGCGCTTCTTCGCCTCCTCGAAGAGCAGCCCGCGCTTGAGCAGCTGCTTGAAGGACGGCAGCTCGAGCGCCGCCACCGCGTCCGCGGGGAGCTGACCGGGCGGCACCCCCACGCGCGCGGCGGTGTGGATCATGGCGCGCTCGAGGTCGGCGCGCGTGAACACGCTCTCTCCGACGGTGACGATCTTCTCCTCGGGAGGGAGCGCCATGAGCCCGTCGTACACCGGCGGCGCGGCGTCGGCGGCCGCGGCTCCCCCCGCGAGGCCCGCCGGAGGGAGCTCGGCGTCGGTCGCCTCCTCCTCCGCGCCTTTGCAGGCCGCGAACGACGACAGCGCGGCGGGGATGAGCACGAGCGCGAGGCGCGACGAAGGGAAGCGCACGAGACCTCCGGGTTGCCGTCGCCGAGCGAGGGCGACAGCTGTTCGAGGCGCCGGTCAGCGCCCCAGGGCGGCGAGCGCGTCGCCCGCGTAGAAGCCGGATAGCACGGCGACGCCCTGCCCGCGGGCCCCCCCGAGCAGGCGCAGGTGCACGACGGACGCGGGCGTGATGTCGAGGCGCGCGGGCACACCGAGGAGCTCGGCGCAGAGCTCCGGCAACAGCGGCAGGTGCGAGACGAGGAAGAGCCGGCGCGCGTTGGCGGCAAACACCTCGTCCGCCAGCGCGCGCGCGGAGCCCTGGGGCGTCAGGCCGGCGTTCTCGACGAGCCTCGTCTCGAGCACGGCGGCGACGCGCTCGGCGGTCTGGCGGGCGCGCAGGAACGGGCTGTGCCACATCGCGTCCGCGCGCACGCCCGTGGTCGCGAGCGCGCGCGCGACGCAGCCGACGTCGTGCGCGCCCGCGCTCGTCAACGGACGCGCGGCGTCACCGCCGAGGGCGTCCGGTGCCGCGTGACCGTGCCGCATCAACCAGACGTCCCGCATGCCGCTCTCCGTCGTGACCGAGCGAGGCTACCGCGTAGCGGCGCCGTCCGACGAGCGCGCCCCGGGGTCGTTCCGCGCGTCTTTTTGCGAGGCCCTACCGCTCGAGGGCGCTATCGCGGGGAGGAGCCGCGCTCGATGGCGCGCAGCACGCGTCGCTCCGCGCGTCGCGCGCGGTCGCGCAGCGCGGCCGGACGGTGCTCGTCCTGCTGCAGCGCCCGCAGGCGTGCCGTCACGCTCGGGTCCGCCACCATGCCGAGCGCGTCGATGACGGCGGACGAGACGAGCGTCGCGTCCGAGCGCTCGAGCATCTGTACGAGCGCCGACGAGGCGCACGCTCGCATCTTCTCGGCCTCTGTGTCCGGCAGCCTGCCGAGCGCCCACGCGCTCGCGCCGTTGCCGAGGGCGAGCGCGGTCGCGCGCTCCAGCGTCGGATCGCTCGCCACCTGCGCGAGCTTGGCCAGCGCCTGCAAGGCGTCGAGCGAGCGCACCTGCGCGAGCCCGGCGACCGCGGCGGTGCGGAGCTCCTCCGGCACCGCGTGCTTGCTGCCGGCCGTGTCGGAGAGGAGGCCCGCGAGCACGCTCACCGCCCGCGCGTCGCGCGTCTTCCCGAGCGCGGTGGCCGCCACGCGGCGGCGCTCGATCGGCTGTTCGTCGTCGAGCAGCGCGCCACGCAGGACATAGAACGCGCTCTCGTGCCGGGAGTCTCCGAGCGCGAGCATGAGGCCCGCGTTCAGCTGCTCCCGCTCCTTCTGCACCAGGCGCTGCACGTCGTGGGCGGACCGCTTCCCGAAGCGCTCCGCGCGCGAGAAGGGATAGTCGGCGTCACCCGCGAGCAGCAGCTCGGCGACGAGCGCGGCGGGCACGACGTCGTCCCGCACGAGGCGCGTCAGCTCGCGCGCCACCTCGGGCTCCGGGCGCCGCAGCGCGAGGTAGCGTTCGGGGTTCAGCCCGTCGAGGTGCAGGAGGCGCTCCGTCGCGGCCGGGTGCGTGCGGCGCGCGAGCTCGGCCGCGGCGACGAGGTCCTCTCGCCAGCTGGCGTCGCTCCACGCGCTGCTCGCGACCTGTTGCTCGAGCGAGCCCGGATCGTGTGCGGCGCCCTCTTGTGCGATGGCGGGCGCGCTCAGCAGGGCGATCGCGACGACGACGGAGGAGGTCATGCGCAGCCTCATGGCGTCCACCACTCCTCGGCGTAGGGCGCGTGCTGCACGTTGGTGCCGCAGTGCGCCTCGCCCATCAGCAGGTGATAGCTCTCGAACACGTCGACGAACGTGACCTCGACCCCCGTGGGCGCGAGGCCCTCCACGGCGGCCTGCTGCCACGCGTCCTTGCCGATGACGTCCGGCCCCTCCGGATCGGGGATGAAGAGCTGATCATCGACGACGACGAGGTTCTGCATGCCGGGGCTCAGCGCGATGCCGAAGTCCTGTCCGCCATAGTAGAGCGGCTCGAAGAGCACCGGCACCTCGATGAAGTCCGCGTCGCTGAGCTCCATCTCGTCGCTGAGGCGCTCGCGGATGCTGTCGATGCGCGCTTGCACGGCGTCGTTGTAGGCGAGCAGGTCTTCGTCGGAGAGGATCCCGGCGACCGTGGTCTCGGTCTCGCGGCCGGCGAAGATGACGGCGTCCCCGGCGCCGAGGCCCTCGACGCGCAGCAGCTCTCGGCGCGCCAGCGACGGCGACGCGATCACCACCCGCCAGGGACGCTCGCTCCGCTGCAGGTCGGGCACGAACAGCAGCACCTCGTCGATGTGGCCGACCGCGAGCCACTCGCTCGAGAGCTCGAACACGGGGCCCTGGACCTCCTGCGCGTCGAGGTAGCCGAGCTGATCGGGGTTCATGTGGTCCGCGTGCGCGGCGCCGAGGATCGTCCCGGCGTCGCCACCACCGACGAACACGCGCCCGAAGCGATAGCGCTCGCCGCCCGCCTCGTGCGGCGGCGCCACCTCGAGGTTGCCGCCGTAGTTCAGCGAGGACTCCGCGCCGCCGGTGTACGCGAAGCCGAAGTCTCCGCCGAGCAGCTCGCTCGGGATGAGCTGCTCGAGCCCGTACCCCGTCATGCGCTCGGTCTCGAGGTAGTTCAGCTGCATGTGCACGCCGTCGCCGGCGGGGACGCGCTGGTAACCCGTCTGCATATTGTCCTGCAGCCAGCGGTCGCCGTAGTAGTCGTATTGGTCGACGGCGTAGAGCGGCACCTCGGCGGGGAGGCCGTCCGCGAGCGCGTCGTAGAACGGCAGGTTCTCGCCCAGCTCTTGGCTCGAGATGCGCATCACGTACAGGCGCTCGGCCGCCTGCGTGTTGTCCGGGAAGATGGTGGGCGCCGCGCGCAGCTCGACGCTGTCGCTGCCGAGCACGTCGTCGCCGTCCTGGGCGGTGAGGGTCACGCGCACGCGGCCGTCCCAGAGCCCGGAGCGTCCACCCACGCCCTCGAGGAACAGCTCGACGTCGCCTTCGCGCAGGGCTTGCACCGGCAGCTCCGCGCGGCCTTCATCGAGGTCGATGAGGAGATCGCGAGCCGAGAACACGCGCACGCGAGCGGCGGCCTCCGCCGGGGAGAGCTCGAGGTGAACACGCGCGCCCGCCGGCAGATCGGGCGAGCGCCGGGCGATGAGCGGCGCCATGTCGAGCTGATCGGCGCTGCCGTTCATCCACTCATCGCGGGCGTCGCGCGAGCCGTCGCTGTCGTCGTCGTCCCAGTTCGACAAGAACACGCCGCCGCGCGCGTCCGTCCACACGTCCTCGTCCGCCTTGTCGTCCTCGTCGACGAGGCCGTCTCGGCTGGCGTCCGCGTCGAGGTCGGCCATGGCCGCCGTCACACGCACGGTGTCCGCCGAGACCGCGACGCCCACGCGCCCGTCGCGGGTGGTCACCTCGACCCGCGGCTGAAAGGCACCGGCGCGCTCGATGACGCCGCTGTGCTCGGGATCCGCCGAGGGCTCGGTGTCCCAGCTCCCGTCGCCGTCGATGTCGAAGCGGTAGCGGAGGCCGTCACTGGCGAAGGCGGCGCTCCCGGACGCGTCGAGCCGGATCTCGAGCGGCGCCCGGCCCTCGAGCGGGGACACGGTGATGGCCGCGCTCGGCGCTCCGAGGTCGCAGCCGCCCGCCGCGACGGTCCCGAGGGTGGCTCCGGAGAGGAGCAAGGCCGCTGACAGACGCATGAGCTCCTCCGGTCGGCTGCGTGATCGCCGCGGCAGTGTGAGCTGCGGAGACACGGCTGTGCCCCCCGTGGCGATCGGACCCCTGCCCCTTCGCACGCCGCATGCCAAGTAAGCTCACATGTAGGTCATGTGGGGCGGGTTCTCAGAACTACACTTAGTTTCGGCGACCTACGCCTACGGTTGCGCACGTCTGCCGACAGCTCCCACCCGCTGCGTGATCGCTTTCCGAACGCACACTTAGGTGCGATGCACACCCCCCATGTAGGGAATTCGCACCTCACCAGCCCGCGAGGTCCCGCATGGCGCCGACGATGTCGTTCATCTGCGGCAGGATCTCTTCCTCGAGGTCCCAGTTGAACGGCACGGGCGTGTCCTTGGCCGCGAGGCGACGCACGGGGCCGTCGAGGTGCGCGAAGCAGCGCTCGGAGACCTCGGCGGCGATCTCGGCGCCGTAGCCGACGAAGCGGCAGTCCTCCTGCACGACGAGGCACTTGCCGGTCTTCTCGACGCTCGCCGTGATGAGCTCCCAGTCGACGGGGTTCAGCGTGCGCAGGTCGACGACCTCGACCGAGAGGCCGTCCTCCTCGAGCTTCGCGGCCGCTTGCAGGGAGCGCTGCACCATGGCGCCGTAGGTGACGACGGTGAGGTCCGTCCCCTCCCGGCGCACGGCGCCCTTGCCGAAGGGCAGCACCCAGTCCTCGCCCGGCAGCTTGTTCTTGGCGAAGTTCTGCCGGTACAGGCCCTTGTGCTCGAGGAAGAGCACGGGATCGTTGCCGCGGATGGCCGCCTTCAAGAGGCCGTAGGCGTCGAGCGCCGTGGACGGCAGCGCGATCTTGAGCCCCGGGATGTGCGCGAAGAACGACTCGATGTTCTGCGAGTGGCAGAGCGCCCCGTGGATGTATCCGCCCACGGGGATGCGGATGACCGCCGGGCACGACCAGGCGTTGTTCGAGCGGTAGCGAATGGTCGCCAGCTCGTTCCTGATCTGCATCATCGCCGTCCACACGTAGTCGCCGAACTGGATCTCGGGCACCGGCTTGTACCCGCGCACGGCGAGCCCGATGGCGGTGCCGACGATGCTCGACTCGGCGAGCGGCGAGTTGAAGCAGCGGTCCTCGCCGAAGCGCGCGGTCAGGCCGCGCGTGGCCGTGAACACGCCGCCCTTGTCGCCGGCGACGTCCTCGCCGTACACCAGCATGCGCTCGTTCCGCTCCATCTCCTCGGCGAGCGCGCGGTTGATGGCGTCGACGTAGACGACGTCCTCACCGACGAGCTCGGGCTCTCGGTAGGCGGGCTCGGGCTCCTCCGACGTGACCCAGCGCGTGGCCGTGTCACGCGCCGGCATGGGCGCGGCCTCTGCCTCGTCGGCGGCGTCGTCGACGGCCTGCTTCAGCGCTGCGTCGATGGTGTCGAGCTCCGCGGCGGTCTTGACGCCGAGCTCCACGAGCCGCCTGCGCAGCGCGAGCACGGGATCGCGCGCCTTGTCCTCGGCGAGCTCTCCCTCGGGGCGGTACTTGCGCTGATCGTCGGAAGAGCTGTGCGGCAGCAAGCGCACGACGTCCGCGACGACGAGGCTCGGGCCCTCGCCCTTGCGCGCGCGCTCGACGGCGCGCTTCATCACCTGGTGGCTCTCGACGAAGTCACAGCCGTCGACAGAGACGGTGTCGAGGTTGTCGTAGCCGCGCCCGAGGTGCGCGACCTTGCCGCCGGGCGTCTGCTCCGAGACGTGTACGCTGATGGCGTAGTGGTTGTCCTCGACGAGGAAGATGACCGGCGCCTTTACGCGGCTGGCCCAGTTCAGCGCCTCGTGGAAGTCGCCCTGGCTCGTGGTGCCGTCACCGCTCGTGACGATGGTGACCTCGAGGCTCTTCGGCTTGCCGTTCTTCGTCTTCTCGTAGTCGCGCATCGACGCCATGGCGCAGCCGACCGCCTGCAGGTACTGCGTGCCCGTCGGCGAGGACTGCGTCGGGATGCGCAGGTCCTTGTGGCCGTAGTGCTGCGGCATCTGCCGGCCGCCCGAGTTCGGATCGTCGGCGCGGGCGAGGAAGCTCAGCAGCGTCTCCGTCGGCGTCATGCCGAAGCCGAGGCAGAGCGCCTGGCCGCGGTAGTACGGGTACGCCCAGTCTCTGCCCGGCTCGAGCGCGAAGGCCGCCGCCACCTGCGCCGCCTCATGCCCCATGGCGCCGATGTGGAAGAAGCTCTTCCCCTGCTTCAAGAGCACCAGCATCTTGGCGTCGAGCAGCCTCGACGTGTTCATGAGGCGATAGGCCTCGAGCAGCCGCTCGGCGGAGAGCCCCTCGGGGAGCGCGCGCTTCTTCGAGGACGAGGCGGCCTTCGAGGGAGCGGCCTTCCCCTTCGGGGTCTTGCTCTGCGACTTGTTCTTGGCGGCAGCAGCGGCGTCCTGCGGCATGATTCACGGCTCCGTCGTCGAGGAGGATAGGCGCTAGTAGCCGCGCGAAGCTCCGTTGTCACGGGCGTTCGGTCGCGCGACGAACAGCCTACGCACTCCTCACGACGACGGCAGGGGCCAGGCGCGCCGCAATTACGCGGCGCGTCATCCGGGAGCCCTTCAAGGGAAGCGCGACCGCGACGACGCGTCTGGGTAGTCGGCGTTGGCGCCGGCCCGCCCCGCGCATCGGCTGCGGCTACCCCCCCCGATCACTTGCGGTGGTCCCATGATCGCGAAGTGGATTCGTTCGTTGGCAAGCGCACCGGAGGCGCGACCTCGTGGTTGCGCCGAGGACGCAACGCCGCCAGCGGGCGAAATACCGAGCGAGGGGATCAGGGGCTAGGTACCAGGGTGCCGAGAAACACTGCCTCGCGCGCGGCGCGATGCGAAGCCCTGGTGGCGTTTCTCAGCAGCCTGTTAGTTGCGGCTCCAGCGACGGATCGCTTGTACCTCGTACACCGGCGCACCCGGCGGCTGGTTGCTGATCACGTCGAAGTGGTCGTCGTAGAACCAGTCACGGCTGGGCGCCGTGTACACCGGACAGCCACCGGTGCCGTACTCGCACCACTGCTGCCGTTGAAACACCGACCGAAACCCGATGACCATGGAGCCATGCAGCTCCGCCGAGGTGGAGTTCTCCCAGTCCTCCATGAAGCGGGGGAAGTTGTTGATCCCTCCGCTCCACTTGGCTGAATCTTTGCCGCCGGGGGCGGTCGACACGTCTCCGGCGATGATCGCGAGCCGGTAGTGGGTCTCCTCGGCCTCCCGACTCGAGCCCATACCATCAATGTTATCCCAGCCCGCCTCCGTGTCGTTGTAGGCGTTCGACAGCAGGGTCAGCGCGTCGGCCGCCACGAGCGCGGGCCGCCAATCATCCGGGTCGTCGTCAGAGTGCTTATTGAAATCACCGACGATGTACGCGGGTAGATTCGTGACGATGCTGAGCCCCTTCGGGAACACGACGGGATCGATGGTGTAGCCGTTGATGAGCCGGAGCGCGCTCGGCCGCGCGGTTTTGCTGCAATCCGGCACCTTGAACGGCGTAGCGGGGCCGCCGCCCGACGGCGACGAGGCGAGGCCGACGGAGCTGCCCTTCCCACACAGAGGGTACGGCAGCTGGTCGGTGCTGTTCTTGTCTGCATTGCTATTGCCGTCTGTACCGCTCATGGCGTGCACCGGCTGGGCGCTGTCATCCCCCACCGGGTTCGGCCACAGGGCGGCGAGATCATCATGAGTATTGCCAAGGCCGTCGAGCTGCCCGTCCCAGGTGTTCGTGATCCAGATGATCCCGTTGAAGGGTGCCGCGCCGAAGTAGCTGCCGAGCTCTCCCGGAGAGGAATCCGCCAGCGCGTCCGCGAGCTCCGAGATGTCGAAGTTCATGGGAAGGATGCGCGCCTGTGACCGACTGGTCCCATTCTCTACGCGGGGATCGATAAAGCCGCCGCGCGTCCCCTGGAGATAGTTCGCCGCCCGATCGACGGTACAGCTCGTGCCCGCGCAGTCGCAGGCAAAATCGCGGGCGTTTCGGAGTCTCGGGTTCTCTTCGTTGGTCGGGAAGCCTTCGCAGAAGGCGTCCTTCTCCACCCACAGACCGGGGCGCATCTCATCCGGGGTCACCCCCGTGTCTCGGAAGATATTGCCGTACGACACGACCCCCGTGAGGTCGTCAATCAAGACACCACTATTGGTGGCCTCGTAAAAGGAGTACCGATTCGGGCGCACGTTCGTGCCCCAGCCTTGCGCGTCTGCGATGTCTTGTTGACCGATATCGTTCTGGACGCCGACGATCCCCTCCTCCTCGTCGTCGTCCACCGAAAATTGGCCCGGGTGATCGGACCAAATGGGCGTGCCGGGCCAGTCGTTGCAGGTCTCGTCTCCGGCCGTCCGCTTGAACCAGACGCCGTTGATGATGCGGATGTCGGCCTTACACGCGAACTTCTGTCGCCGGATCTCTTGGGTGTCGGGCGGCGGAGACGGGTCGACCGGCTCATGTCCGAACAGCGGCGGGTCGATCAAGAAGCGCTGCGTCGACGCGTTGTCCATGGTGTCGCCGACGGCGTTGAGGCCGTCTTGCACCGGCGGTTCACCACTCACAGGGACCTTCAGCACGGGCACATCATGAGCGCTGTCCAGGACGTTGCCGTTCCACCGATCCACCGCGGCGATCTCCCAGCCACCGGAGCACCCTGCTCCCCCGGTGCATCCGTGATCATTGTTCTTGTCCATCTTCTTCCAACTCGAGCCGTCCCAGAACTCGAGACTATTGTCGCCGGTGGGCCGCGATCGGGGGCAGCTGCTGCTGCCCGCGAAAATATCGCCGGACGCGGTGAGGGTCTTAATCCTGAGCGACTCGTTCCAGCGGTGCCCACAGAAGTCGCCGTTCACGTGAACGCGCCCGTCGATCTCCATCTCGGGGCCGTTGTACACGTCGACGAAATCCTCCGCGAAGACAAAGAACTGGAACAGGCCGACCTGCGCCAGCACGATCTCCTGCTTCGACTCACACGCGTGTCCGGTGGAGTCCTTTGCGGCGCGCACCGACAGAGAGACGGGGGTCTGCCGGGCGTTCATGCCCTGAAACGGGCCGCCCGGCAGCGGCGCGGTGAACGACTCCTCGACGACATCGACGTCGAAGCTCTCCACCGTGAAGCCAGGCGGCGTGATGGAAGGCAGCTTCACCGAATCTGTGCAGGCGGACATCCCCGCGCGCTGGCACACGTGCTCGGCCATCGCGAGGCCATCGGCGTTGACGACGTCTTTGAGATACTCCTGCGAGAGGCTCACCATCGTGCGGCTCATGCCGTCGCACGCGTAGAACGCTTGCCGGCTGCCCAGCATGTCGCCCGTCGCCTTCACCGCGGACGTCTGGGTGACGAACATCGAGCCGATGGCCGCGGCGAGGATGGTCAGCAGGATCATCGTCATGAGCAGGGCCTGCCCGCGCGCCGCACGAGGCCGTCTCCTACGCCGCCTGCTCTCCTCGATCATGGGCGCCTTCTGCCGATCGGTTCTTCGCTGCATGAGAAGCCTCACTGATCGTAGAGAGAGAGATTGCGGAGGAACGCCCGCCCCTGGGTGGCGCTCAGCAACGTGTCGGTCGCCGTGCGCACGGGCCCGTCAAAGGTCTGCGCCGAGCCGTTGCTTCCCTGCATCCGCACGCCGACGATGAGGCCGATCTGGATCATGCGCAGGTCGGTCACTTTCGCCTCGGTGAGCCCGCCCGTTCCCATCTCGTCGCTCGGGTGGTTGAACAGGAACTCGTCAGCGGTGTCGTTGGTGTCCCGAATGGTTCGATCCGAATCCTCGTCGTAGCCGAGCGCGGCCTGCAGGTCATAGACGCCGTCGGCGATGACGTGCGTCTCGAGGGTGCCGTCGGAGTCGGCGTCCTCCTCGAGGATGAGCTGGTGCGTGGTGTGGTCGACATAGACCTTCTTGATCCGCACGACCGCGATCGCCCCATCGACGAAGTCCGTGTCGTCTCCCGGGAGCTTGGCGAGCTCATCCGCGACGCTGCCGCCGTGCCCCGGTGGGAAGTTGATCTTGCAACTGGAAGCGTTCGCGTTGTTGCTCTTCATGATCTTGACGATGGAGCCGTTCTTGTTCACCGCCATGACCGTCCGATTGGACCAGGCCGTCGTGGAGGGTACCGAGAGACAGCAGACGCCATCCGCGGGGTGGCTCATCGTGAAGTTCGCGCCGCTGCCGGACCTGCCGACGATCGCGCATTCGCCGAGATCTTCGTCAACCTCCGCCAGCACGATGCGATCCGAGCCGCTGTCGTTGAAATCGTTGTCGACGTGGATCATGCTCCAGGGCCGAAAGCTCCCGCCGCCCGCCGCCTGCAGATCGCTGACAAAGTACTCGGTCAACAGCTTGGCTTCGGTGTGGAGCGCCGCGCGGCGCTCGAGCGAGATCACCTGCTTGTTGAGCGCGACGATCCCGCTCACTGCCGCCGAGATGATGACCGAGGAGATGGCCAACGTCACGAGCAGCTCCACCAGCGTGAAGCCGCGCGCCAGGCCGAGCGTCGCCAGCGATCGGCTAGCGGCGATCGGTGGTGAGTGAGACACTTTTCTCACCGGAGTTCTCCGTCCATGTAGTGGTGACCGACAGACGCTTCATACCCCCGATTGGGACATCGCCAGCGACCGTCCACGTCACCGCGAAGACGCCGCCGCTCGCGACCTTGGCGCCGTTCATGTCGAACAACAGAGGGCCGTGCGATCCGCTCGCCAGCACGGCGTCGCCGGCGGTCCTAAGCAGGAGAGCTTCGGTGTTGGCCTCACAGATGTGCAGCGCCTGGGTCATGTAACGCTGGTGCGACGACGTCACGTTCGCGGACGAGAGCCCGGACACCAGCCCGGCGATGCCGATGAGGAGGATCGCGGAGGCGAGCATGACCTCGATGAGCGTGAAGCCGGCGGGGTTTGCCGGCGATGCAGGTCGAATCATCGGACCAACCTCACGGTCCCGGTGATGGGGTAGACGCGGATTTTCTGTGTGCCGCCGACCTCTGGCGCGATCGAGAGCACCGCGACGTCGAGCAGCTCTTTCCCCGTGGTTGGATCGAGCGGGCTGCCGCGGCGGTTGAACCAGAGGTCACCGGTGAGCCCCGGGGAGGCGAAGTTGCCGAGGCTGATATGCTCGAACTCGAACGTCATCACCTCGTCGGTGATCGCGACGGAGGCCCCGTCACACGGCTCCAGCTCGTTGGTCGTGCCGTTCTGATAAGGCGTCAGCGTGACCGTGGTCGTGCTCACCTTCACCTCGAGACAACGGATGTGGGTCTTCGCGAAGTCTCGGCCCTTGAGCAGCGCGTGCTCGACCGCTTTAACGTCCGCGCGCGCGCGTTGGAGGCGGATCTGCGCCTGGAATGAGGGAGTCGCGATCGCCGCCAGGATGCCGATGATAGCGACGACGATCATCAGCTCCATCATCGTGAAGGCTTTCCAGGAGCGCATCGATTTCCCTCCCCCTTGGCACGAGGTCGCTCCCCATTGTAGCCGGGGCGCGCGCAGCTCTCCTGTTTTGGCCAGCGCGGCCGCGAGCTGTCGTGACTTGAGACAGGTGCCGGTCAGGGGCGTCGGGCGGCAGTATCTGCTCGCACCCGCACGGCGATCGTACAGCGCGAGATACACACCCTCTCGCCCTCGTTATCGACGTCGACACCGTACACATGCGTGCTCGAGCCGAGGTGCAGCGGACGCGCCGTGGCGCGCAGCGTCCCGCGCGTGACCTTGCGCAGATGGTTCGCGTTGATCTCCATGCCGGCGACGTCGTGCTGCTCGATGTCGACATTCAGCGCCGCGCACATGGAGGCAGCGCTCTCTGCGAGCAGCACGAACACACCGCCGTGCACGATGCCCGCGTGCTGAAACAGGCGCTCGTCGACGTCGACGGCGACCGTGACCGCGTCCGCGCCGAACGCCTCGAAGCGGATCCCGAGCGTACCGTGGACGGTCTTCGGGTCCGTGGCCGCGAGGAACGCGAGCAGCTCCTCCCGCGTCACCGTCACACCCAATGGCCCGGTGACACGTCGTGCTCGCCCGAGAACGCGCCCTCGATCAGCGCCGCCTGCTCCTGATCGTGGCGCCGCTTCGAGCCGCCCGCCGGGCTCGAGGAGTCAGGCCGGCCGAGGTAGCGCACGTCGAGGCCCATGCGCATGAAGCGAGGCAGGAGGTAGTCCCACGCCCCCATATTGCGCGGCTCCTCCTGCACCCACACGACGCGCTCGGGCGCTCGACGCTTGATGATCTCGGCCAGCGTCTGCTCGGGGAAGGGGTAGAGCTGTTCGACGCGCACGATGCTGACATCCTCGAGCCCGCTCACGCCCTCCGCCGCGGCCTTGTTCCGATAGCGATCGAGATCCCAATAGATCTTGCCGCTACAGAGCACGAGGCGCTTGGCCTTCTTGTCGGGCGCGCGCTCGGGGTCGTCGATGACGTGGCTGAACGTGCCCTGCGCGAGCTCTCGCACCGTCGACGAGGCCTCGTCGGCGCGCAGCAGGCTCTTGTGCGTGAACAGCACGAGCGGCTTCTTCGGCTGCTTCGCCTGGCGCCGGATCAGGTGGAAGTACTGCGCCGCCGTCGACGCGACGCAGACGCGCATGTTGTCCTCGGCGCACAGCTGCAGGAAGCGCTCGATGCGCCCCGAGCTGTGCTCCGGCCCCTGTCCGTCGTAGCCGTGCGGCAAGAACAAGGACACGCGGCTCTTCTGCAGCCACTTCGCCTCGCCGGCCGCGATGAACTGATCGATCTGCACCTGGGCGCCGTTCACGAAGTCGCCGAACTGCGCCTCCCAGATGACGAGGGAGTCTGGGTGCGTGACCGAGTAGCCGTACTCGAACCCGAGCACGGCCTCTTCGCTGAGCAGCGAGTCGTAGATGCGGAAGCGGCTCGGGTGCCACTCCTCCTCGCCCTCGTCGCGGTTTTTGTCGAGGTAGTTGAGCGGGATGTAGGGCGTGCCGTCCTTGACGTCGTAGAGGATGGCGTGGCGGTGCGCGAAGGTGCCGCGGCCCACGTCCTGCCCCGAGATGCGCACCGGGATGCCCTCGGTCAAGAGCGAGCCGTAGGCGAGGTTCTCGGCCATGCCGAAGTCGATGCCGGGCCCGCCGTTCTCCTTGCCGACGAACACCATCTCCCGGCGACGGTCGAGCACCTGCTTCTTGATGCGCGGGTGGATCTCGATGACCTCGGGGTCGTAGGTGATGCGGTCGGTGATGCGCTTCAGCGTCTCTTCGGGGACGCTCGTGTCGGGCTCCTCCTCGGCGTCGAGGTCGTACTCGCCCGGGCGATGCGGCCCGGCCTCGGGGACGGCCGCGGCGCCGCGCTCCTGAATGGCGCTGAACGCGGCCTCGAGGCGCTCGTTCACTTTGTTGGCGACGGCCGCGACGTCCTCTTCGCTGAGGTCGCCGCGGCGCACCAGCAGGGACGCGTAGCGGTCGCGCGCGGGCTCGTGGTTTCTGATGGCGTCGTAGAGGATGGGCTGCGTGAAGCTCGGCTCGTCACCCTCGTTGTGCCCGTGCCGGCGGTAGCACACCATGTCGATGACGACGTCACGGTGGAATCGCTGGCGGTACTCGAAGGCGATGCGCACCGCGCGCAGACACGCCTCGGGGTCGTCGCCGTTGACGCGGAAGATCGGGCTCATGATCGCGCGCGCGACGTCGGACGCGTTCGGAGAGGTGCGCGCCTTCTCCGGCCCCGTCGTGTAGCCGATCTGGTTGTTGATGATGATGTGGATGGCGCCGCCCACACGATAGCCCTGCAGACCGGACATCTGCAGGCCCTCGTACACGACGCCCTGTCCCGCGAACGCTGCGTCGCCGTGCAGCAGGATGGGGATGACCTTCTCGCGCGCTCGATCGCCGCTCATGTCCTGTCGCGCGCGGCACTGGCCGATGACGACGGGGTTCACCGCCTCGAGGTGCGAGGGGTTGCAGGCGAGCTCGACGCGCAAGACGCGCTCCTCGTGCACGCCGTGATCGCTGGTCTGGCCCTTCCAGTGGTAGGTGCCGCGCGCGCCGAGGTGGTACTTCACGTCGCCTGAGCCCTGCACCGTCTTCGGGTCCACGTCCTCGAACTCGGCGAAGATGGCCTCGTAGCTCTTGCCCATGATGTTCGCGAGCACGTTCAAGCGCCCGCGGTGCGCCATGCCGATGATGACGTCCGTGGCTCCCGACGCCGCCGCGCGCGCGAGGCACTCGTCGAGCATGGGGATGACGCTCTCCGCACCCTCGACGCTGAAGCGCTTGTGGCCCATGTAGCGCTTGTGCAGGAAGCGCTCGAAGCCCTGCGCCTGCGACAGCTTCTCGAGGATGCGCTTCTTCTCGCTGACGAGCAGCGCCGGCTGCTCCTGCTCGACCCGCTTTTGGATCCAGTCCTTCTGACGCGGGTCGGGCGTGAACATGTACTCGACGCCCATGCGCCGCGT
>CAYLZW010000046.1:0-27493 GCA_964388085.1 uncultured Myxococcales bacterium
TGTAGTCGGAGGTGCCGAGGAAGTGGTCCACCTCGGGCATCTCGCGCTGCAGCTCGCCGACGTAGCGCTGGGCCAGGCAGCCGGAGACGACGAGCTTCTGGCCACCCTGCTTCTTCACCTCGGCCATCTCGAGGATGGCGTTCACCGACTCGACCTTCGCCTCGCCGATGAACGCGCAGGTGTTCACGACGATGGTGTCCGCCTCCTCGGGCGACTCCACGATCTCGTGCCCGCCGGCGAAGGCGAGCCCGAGCATGTGCTCGGCGTCGACCCGGTTCTTGGGGCATCCCAGCGAGACGAAGTGAACTTTGGACAAGCGAGCCTTCCTGACGAGCGAACGGAGCGAGCGGGGACGACGCCGCGCGCGGCTACTCGTCGTCGCGCTTTTCGCCGACCTGGGCCTTGAGGTTCTTGAGGGCGTTGCCGAGCGCGTCGCCGAGCGTGAGGCGCTCGGACACGTTCTCCTGCTTCTCCTTGCGCTTGTACTCGTCGTAGGCGCGCTTGGTGTCGCCCTCGACGACGGCGCGCACCGAGACGGTCAGCTTACGCGTGCGGCGATCGAAGCTCTTGACCTCGATCTCCTTCTCCTCGCCCATCTTCACGACCTCTTGCGCGCGGTGCGCGGCCTCGGAGGTCAGCTCGCGCAGCGGGCAGAAGGCGGTGATGCCCTCGTCGATCTGGAAGTAGGCGCCGCGGTCGACGACGCGCACCACCGGCGCCTTCATGCGAGCGCCGCGCTGGAGCTTCTTCTCCGCCTTCTCCCAGGGGTTCTCCGTCAGGCGCTTCACCGAGCAGGACACGCGCTGGCGGCCCACGTCGACGTTCATCACCACGACGTCGATCTCGTCGCCGATGGTGAGGATCTCGGAGGGGTGCCCCACGTGCTCGGTCCAGGACAGCTCGCCGATGTGCACGAGGCCCTCGACGCCCTCCTCGATCTCGACGAACGCGCCGAACTCCATGAGCGAGCGGACCTTGGCCTTCGTCTTCGTGCCCTCCGGGTACTTCTCGGCGAGCACCGCGTAGGGGTTCGCCTCGAGCGCCTTGGTCGAGAGCGAGATGCGGCGGTTCGAGAAGTCGGCGTCGAGCACCTTGGCCTTCACGCGCTGCCCGATCTGGAAGCGGTGCGAGGGGTGCTTGACC
This sequence comes from uncultured Myxococcales bacterium, assembly GCA_964388085.1. GTDB lineage: Bacteria > Myxococcota > UBA727 > UBA727 > CAYLZW01 > CAYLZW01. Next base: position 1,144 of record CAYLZW010000046.1, read on the forward strand.
CGATCCCAGCTGATCTCCGACGTGTGCACGAGGCCCTCGACGCCGTCGTCGAGCTTCACGAAGGCGCCGAAGTCGGCGATGGCGACGATGTCACCCTCGACCTCGGAGCCGGGCTTGAGGTTCGCGCGCGCCTGGCCCCAGGGATCCGGCGTGAGCTGCTTTCGGCCGAGCTTGAGGCGCTTTTTTTCCTTGTCGGCCTGCACGACGACGACGTCGAGCTCCTGGCCGACCTTCAGCACGTCGCTGACCTTGGCCTTGTGCTCCCACGAGATGTCGCTCATGTGCATGAGACCGTCGACGCCGCCGACGTCGAGGAAGGCGCCGTAGGCGACGATGGCGCGCACGCGGGCGCGCAGCACGTCACCCTCCTTGATGGTGCTCCACAGCTCCTCGGCGCGACGGCGGGCCTCGGCGGCGAGCCGGGCCTTACGGCTGACGACGATGTTGGCGCGCTCCACCTCGAGCTCGGTGACGTCGAAGGCGTCGCTGGCGCCGACCACCGTGCGCTCGGCCGCGCGCGAGTGGGTCGACTGGCTGCGCGGCAGGAACGCGCGCAGCACCCACGGCGCGTCCACGTCGGTCGGGCTCTCGGCGCCGAGCGCGACGGCGTAGCCGCCCTTCACCTCGTGGATGACGACGCCCGGGACGGGCTCGCCCTCGTTGGCCGCGCGCATGACGCGCTCGAGGCCGCGCAGCTCGTTCGCCTGGTTCACCGACGCGGTCGCCACGGGCGCCTCGCCGCCCGTGCCACGCGGCGGATCGAGCAGGCGGACGTTGATCTCGGCGCCCTGCTCGGGCAGCTCGCCGCCGAACTCGTCCGGCGGGATGGCCGCGCGCACGGGCTCGTGTCCCGCCGCGCGCACCTCGACGAACACGGCCGCGTCGGTCACGGCGTCGACGACGGCGGGGTGCACGGCCTGCCAGAGCGGCGGGCCGGACAGCGCCGCGAGCTCGCCCACGTCGAAGCGCGGCGGGGACATATCGGCCATGCCCCTCGTCGAGCGCGGCGGCCCGCGTCGAGCGCCGCCGCCACTACCGCCGCCGCCGCCCCCGCGCTTGCGGCGCTTTCGCTTGGGCGCGCCCGACGTCGGCGTTCCGGTGCCTTCGCCCTGTCCCTCGGGGGACGAGGTCTCCATCGCTGCGTCGCTCGACATCGGTGTCCTCGGTGGCCTGTGCTGCACAGGGCTTCTCACGGGCGACCCCACGCCGCGACGCTCCTTGTGAGCGACGCGGCGCACGGGCCGGAAGTTTTATGGTCGCGCACGACCACGAAGGGTGCTCTCGGCCGGCGTCGGCCGGCGGTAGGGAACGGGTTCGGTCGTGGATCCGCGCCCTTGGCCTGTCAATGCGGGGTCCGCCAGCAGCTCGCGGCGTGCGTCGAGCCTGTTCACGGCACCCGCGTGTTGCTACCTAGCGCCCATGGCCGCTGTGCGCATGTGCGAGATCGAGAAGACGTTCACCTTCGAGGCCGCCCATCGGCTCCCGAAGCTCCCGCCGGAGCACAAGTGCCACCGGCTGCATGGACATAGCTTCCGCGTCATCGTGCGCGTGAAGGGTCCGCTCGATCCCGAGCTCGGCTGGGTCGTCGACTTCGCCCGCGTCGAGGACGCCTGGCGGCCGCTGTTCGACCAGCTCGACCACCGCTGCCTGAACGACGTGTCCGGCCTCGAGAACCCCACGAGCGAGATGTTGGCCGCCTGGATCCTGGAGCGCTTCGCCGTCCCGGGCACGGAGGTGACCTCCGTGTACGTCGCGGAGACCTGCCGCTCCGCGTGCACGGTGTACGCGGGGACGTGAGACGACGGCGACGAGGCCTGCGTCGTCCGGGAGCCGGTCGCGGCCTGTTCGGGCTCACCTCGTGAAGTCGCAGCTGCCGCCCGCGCACCCGTCCGGCACCGCGACGCGCGGCGCTCCGTCGAGCGTGGCCCGCAGGAACGTGCGGATCTGCGCGCGCGCCGCGTCGCCGGCCGGGGTGTCGCGGGCCGCGAACCCGTGCGCGTCGAGCAGCCCCGTCCCGTCGACGCGGAATTGCGTGAGGCCGGTAGCGTTCTCGAGCGGCCCCGGGCTCTTCGCGAGGCCGGGGACCGGCGCGAGCACCTCGCCGACCTGCGTCGCGCCGAGCGCCGCCGCGAGCAGCTCGGTGCCCTGGTTCGGCAGCACGCGGTCGCCCATGCTCTCCTGCAACAGGCACACGGGCGCGTCGTGCTCGAGCGCGTCGGCCCACACGGCCGGGTCCACGTCGTCCCACAAGCCCTGGCTGATGGCGAGCGCGTGCTGCCGGTCGAGCGGCGAGTCATAGCCGACGAGGTACTCGTCGGCGAACAGCGTGAAGAGCCCGGACTCGGGCACGATGTGCGTCCAGCCCGCGCCCGGCACGTTCAGCACGGCCGCGTCGACGTCGTCGACGAGCGCGTACACGCCGCCGAGGGTGCCGCCGAGCGAGCCGCCGGTCCACACGAGCGGGGCCGTCGTGCTCGGGCGCCGGCCCGCGGCCGGGTTCGGCACGTCGCCGAGGAGCGGCGCCGAGAGAGCGTCCCCGAGCGGGCCGAAGAGCGCGCGGCGGACCCCGACGGCGTCCGCCAACCCCTGCGCGAGCCGGGCCGTCGACACGTCGACCCCGCTGAACATCCGCGCGAGGCCGTCGAAGGTGTCGAACAGGTCGGCGTTGCTCCAGCCGTGCAGCGTGACGGCGACCTTCGCGAAGCCCTCGGCGGCGACGCCCTCGTCGAAGGCGACGTCGCGGAAGTCACCGAGCACGCCGTGGCCGTACATCGACACCGGATAGTCGCCCTGCCCGCGCGGCAGCACGACGCGGAAGCGCACGTCGGCGGTCTCGCTGGCGACCGGCGCCCCGTCGTCGTCGAGCGTCCAGGCGCGCTCGGGCGGCGCGAACAACGGCATCGCGAGCAGCCGCCCCTCCACCGTCGCCGCGCGCGCGTCGTCGTGGAGCTCCACGTCGTCGATGACGACCTCCGCCGCCGGCGCCGCCCGCCGCGCGCCCTCGGCCATCGCGAGCACGCGCGTCGTGACGTCGGCGCGAGAGCGGGTCGTGAGCTCCCATACGCGCGCCAGCGTCGACACGTCGATCCCCGCGCGCGCGAGCGCCGCCCTCGTGGGGGCGTGATAGGCGATCAGCTCGGCCTCGGCCTGGGAGGCGGCCCCGACGCGCCCGAGCGCGAGCAGCGACTCTCTCGTCGAGGGCACGACGTCGTCCACGGCGACCACGTGGTCGGTGCCGGCGGCGAGCGGTCTGCGCGGCCACAGCAGCACCAGCGTCTCGTCGCCCTCCGTGAACAGGCGCGCGTGCGTCCTCACGATCCGCCCGCTCGGCGCCTCCACGACGCGAACGGCGGCCTCGAGCGCCTCGCGGGACGGCGGCGCCCCGGCGATGCCGAACAGCAGCGGCGACACGCGAGAGAAGCCGTCGGCGCGCCAGAGCGGCGCGGGGTCGTCGTCGAGCGGAAGCGCCCGAGCCTCGACGGCGAGGCGGAGCCCGGTCGCGGTGCTCGCGTCGAGCCGCGTGAAGGTGTTCGACGGCCAGGGCAGCAGGCAGCGGATCTCCTCGGGATCGCCGCAGGTCGCCGTCCTCGGTGCGCGCGTGCCCTCTACGCGCTCGACGGCGCTGAACAGGCAGCCCGCGCTGCCTGTGAGCACGACGAGGAGGGCGAAGGGAAGCCGGCGCACCACGCGAGCATACCTCCCGAACCGGCAGGAGATCGCCTGCTCGGTGCCCTCGTAGGCGCGGTCCGAGACCTGAGCCGTTCGTCCCCTGTGCGCGAGGGCCGTCTCGACGAAACGCGACGACGCTGCCTCCCGAGGAGCCCCGCAAGGAACAGGTCACCGCAAACATGCAGCCGGGCCGGATCCCGCGCTAGGCTGGCCGCCTTGACGGAGGTCCTTCGATGCGGATCGACTGCGAACAGTGTGGCGCGGCATACGCCATCGACGACTCGCTCATCTCGGAGCGAGGCGTCCGCGCCCAATGCCCAAAGTGCGGCGCGCAGAAGGTCGTAAAGAAGGACGCTGCCGCCCCGGCGCTCGCCGCCGCGAGCCCCTTCCCTCCGCCCGCGGGTGGATCGCCCTTCGGCGGCGCCCCGACCGGGTCGCCCTTCGGCGGCGCCCCGGCAGGGTCACCCTTCGCTCCGGCGCCTCCCCCCGCCGGCAGCCCCTTCGCCGCGGCGCCGAGCGCGTCTCCCTTTGGTGCAGCGGGCGGGAGCCCCGCCGGCGGCAACCCCTTCGCCGCGCCCGCCGATCCGTTCGCCGCCGTGCCCACGGGCCCCGCGTTTGGCGGCGCGGCGCCGGCGAGCCCCTTCGCGGCCGACGCCGATCCGTTCGCGGCCGCGCCCAGCGCTCCGCCCGCGGGCGTCGATCCCTTCGGCAGCGCGCCACCCCCCGCGCCGGCGGCTGCCTCCGACGACCCCTTCGCCAACCTTGGTGTCGGCGGCGGCATCGGCGGCGCTGACGACGACGATCCGTTCGCGAACATCGACGCTGGCCCCGCCGGCGCGCCGGAGGCGGAGCTCGCCTCGCCCTGGCAGGTCCGCGCGCGCGGCGGCGAATTGCAGACGAACGTGCCGCTCGCCGACGTGCGCGAGATGTTGCGCACGGGCAGACTCGGCCCGAGCGACGAGGCCGGTCCCATGAGCGGCTCGCTGCAGCGCGTCGCCGACAACCCCGTCCTCGCCGTCAGCCTGCCGAAGACCAACGTCACGCGACGCGCGCAAGGCGCGAGCGCGGCCGGCGGCGGCTTCCCGAAGCCCATCGCGGCCGTCCTCGTCGTGGGCGTCCTGCTGGGCGGCGCCTACGGCGTGTGGAAGGTGCTGCCCGCCGGCATCTTCCAGTCGGACAACGAGACGGGCGTGAACCCCTTCCGCCGCGCCAAGTCGCAGTGGAGCCTGCAGTTCCCCGACGTCGACGGCACGAGCCAGGAGCACGTCGTCGAGGGCAAGAAGCACATGCGCACCGACACCGCGGCCGGCTACCGCACCGCCGACGAGCACTTCCGCATGGCGCTCCTGCTCGACGTCAGCAACGTGAACGCCATCGCCGGCTACGTCGAGAACTTCGCGCAGCTGCCGAACGTGAAGGCGGACCCGGACGGCGTGATGCTCGCCTTCGACGGCATCGAGTGGGCGCTGAAAAAAGACCCCGAGAACGCGTCGCTCATGCGCGCGCACGGCGCCTTGAAGCTCGCCATCGGCGAGGTCGACGACGCGCAGCGGGTGCTGGTGCAGGCGCAGCGCCTCGCGCCGGACGACGCCACCACCAAGCTCTTGCTGGCGCGCACGCACCTCGACCGCAACGTCAACGACGCGCTCGCGCTCGTGAAGGTCGTGCAGGCGAAGGATCCGGAGCTGAAGCAGACGCTGCTCGTCGCCGGCTCGGCGGAGCGGCGCCTCGGCAACTTCCGCGAGGCGCGCGAGCTCTTGCAACAGCGCCTTTTGGCCGATCCGGCGAACGTGGCGGCGCTCAAGGAGATGTCGCGCCTCGAGCTCGACCTCGGCAACGGCAAGGCCGCCGTCGGCTGGCTCGACAAGCTGCTCGAGGCCGAGCAGAAGGACGTCGACGCGCACCTGACGCGCGCCAAGGTCACCTACCAGACCCTCGGCGATCTCAAGGCGGCCGACGGGCAGCTCCAGTTCGTCATCAACGAGTACGAGAAGGTCGCCGGCGACCTGCTGCTGCCGGTCCTCGTGCACGCGGCCTTCGTAAAGGCGGAGCTCGGTGACGTCGACGCCGCGCTGGCGCTGGCGGAGCGCGCGCGGACGCAGAACGGCGGCTACGCGCCGGCGCACTACGTCCTCGGCCGCGTGTACCAGGCGCAGAAGCGATTCGACCTCGCCAAGCAGAGCCTCGAGACCGCGGTCCAGCAGGTGAAGGCGAGCGCCCCGCTCTACGAGCCGCTCGTGCGCACGCAGCTCGCCGACGTGCTCGCGGCCCAGGGCAACTCCGACGGCGCCGTGCGCGAGCTCTCCCGCGTCATCGAGTACGCGCCGCGCGGCCTGCGCGGCTACTTCGCGCTCGCCGCCGTGCACATGCGCGCCGATCGCACAGGGCCCGCCTTCACGGTCATGCGCAAGGCGCTCGACGTCGATCCGCGCCAGGACGCCGAGCGTCCGTCCCTCACCGACTTCCCGTCGTCGCCTCGTGACCTGATCGCCTACGCGGACGCCTTCGCCGGCGCCAAGGCGCCCGAGCCCGACGTCCCGCTGAAGCTCGCCACCGAGGGCATCGTCCGCTACCACGCCGGCCAGCGCGACAAGGCGCGCGCGCTCTTCACGCGCTCCATCAAGGAAGATCGCTACAACCACCCGGCGCTGCTCTACCTCTCGGTCATGGACTTCGAAGAGGGCCGCCCCGCCGGCGTCGAGAAGCGCCTCGAGAAGGCCGAGCGGACGACGGCGGGCAACCACACCATCACGCAGCTCTACCTCGCGCGCGCGGAGCTCGCCGGTGGCGATCTCGCCGACGCGCAGAAGCGCCTGGTCGCCATCCTCGACAACGAGCCGACGCTCGTGCAGGCCAAGTTCACGCTCGGCCAGAGCAAGCTGAAGGAGGGCAAGAAGGAAGAGGCGCTGACCCTCTGGCGCGCCATCGTCGAGGACGCGCCGGACTATCTGCCTGTGAAGAGGGCCATCGCCGACCTGCGCGCCGGAGACTGACCGCCCTACTCGCTGCCCGAGCCGAGCAGGCTGATCATGCCCTCGAGCGTCTTCAGCTTGCGGTCCGCCTTGGCGTACAGGCGCGAGCTGACGATGGCGCTCGCCGCGTGGCCGCCGAGCAGGGAGAGCAGCTCGACGTCGTTGCGCAGCAGCCGATCCTTCTGCGCGAGCAGCTTGAAGATGACGACGGCACCGACGCAGCTGTGCCCCATGGCGAGCGGCACCGCGGCGAGGATGCCTTCGCGCGCCGGGCGGCTCGACGTGTGCACGTAGGCGGTGCGAGAGCCGATGACCTCGGCCAACACGCCCTTCGGCGTGATGCCGCGCGCCGGAAAGCGCCCGTCGAGCCCCTTCTCGGCGGCGACGTGGAAGCTGCTCTCCTCGTCCGCCAGCAGCACCGCGAAGGCCGACGCGCCGATGAAGTTCACCACGATCTCTTCGACGACGCGGATGACCTCCTCGAGATCGAGCGTGGCGTGCAGCTGGAACGAGGAGACGTACATGCTCATCATGGAGCCGTTCAGCTCCTCGAGCTCGAGCACGCGCCCGTTCAGCTCGGTGCTCTCCTCGAGGAGGTCATCGACCTGCAGTTGTTTGATGCGCGCCTTCTCGTGCGCTTGCTTGAGCGCCTCGAGCAGGTCCTTGCCGTTGTCCGTGCGGTTCACCAGCGCGTGCGAGAGCCGCACGTTGTCCGCGTGCAGGCGCTTGTTGTCGACGACCAGCTCGGCCACCGTCTCGCGCAGCTTGTCGAGGTCCCGCAGCCGCTCGGCGAGCTGATCGAGCACGTCGAGCGCCTCGTTCACGCGCGCGGCGGGCGTGCGCTCCGCGGCGCCCGCCAACGCGAACGGTCCCTCGGGCGGTGAATCGGTCGGGCTCGACATCGGGCGGAGACTACCTTTCAAAGGCCCATTCCAGCACGTAGCGCGGCGCCATGCACCTGTCCGCTCTACTTCCGGCCCCTGCCGCGCAGCTCTCGCGGGGTCTGCTCATGTGGTTCGAAGGGAGCGCCCGGGACCTGCCGTGGAGAAAGGTACGCACGCCCTACCGCGTCTGGCTCAGCGAGGTGATGTTGCAGCAGACGCGGGTGGCCACCGTGATCCCCTACTTCGAGCGCTTCGTGGCCCGCTTCCCCGATGTTCAGGCGCTCGCGGCCGCCGACGAGGACGACGTGCTCTCGCTCTGGTCAGGGCTCGGCTACTACTCGCGTGGCCGCAACCTGCACCGCGCCGCTCGCGTCGTCAGCGACGAGCACGGCGGGGTGTTTCCGGACACGGCCGAGGCCCTCATCGCCCTACCCGGCATCGGCGACTACACGGCGGCCGCCATCGCGAGCCTCGCCTTCGGGCAGGCAGCGGCCGTCGTCGACGGCAACGTGATGCGCGTGCTGAGCCGCCTCTGCGACGACGACGCCCCCGTCGATCAGCCGGAAGGCAAGGCCCGCGCCCGCTCCCGCGCACAAGCGCTCGTCGACGAGAGCGGCGCGCCAGGGAAGCTGAACGAGGCCCTGATGGAGCTGGGCGCGCTCGTGTGTACGCCTCGCTCCCCGTCGTGCGAACCCTGCCCGTGGGCGTCCGCCTGTCTCGCCCGCGCACACGGCACCGTCGAGCTTCGTCCCGTGAAGTCACCGAAACGCCCGCGCAAGTCGCTGCACATCGCGGTCGCGCTCGTCCACGACGGGGACTGGGTGTGGCTCGAGAAGCGCGCCTCCAAGGGCCTGTTCGGTGGGCTCTACGAGCCCCCTGGCGCCGAGCTCAGCGGTCGCGCTTCCGTGCACGGCGTCGTGCGGTCGCTGCTACGGGAGCGCGGTCTCGAGGTGCCCGCGACGCTCCCGCGCCCGGTGCGAGTCGAGCGTACGCTCACGCACAGAGACCTGAAGCTCGAGGTGGTCCCTGTCGCCGTTCGTCGTCCAGCGCGCGCGAAGCCGCCATGGCACAGGCGAGGTGCCCTTCATGCGCTCGGCATCTCGAGCGCCGCGCGGGCCGTGTTGGCGGTCTTGTGACGATGGCGGGACCGCTGCCGTTGCCGCGCAAGAGTCACTTTTTTGGCGACCGGCGTCGCTGCCGGTAGCCTGTTGGAGATGCCTGGCGCCGCCCGTCTCCTCACCGTCCTCGTCGTCGTCTTTCTCGCCGCGGCCTGTGCGCCGAAGGCGGGGACGCTTCGCCACCGTCACCCCCTGCTCGGGAGCGCCGCGGGCGAGCCGCCTTTGTCGGCGCCGGGACCCGGGCTCCTGTTCGGTGATGGGCCCGCGCCGCTCGACACCCCCGAGGCCAAGAGCGCGCGCACCCGCGTGGCGGAGTCGGCCAAGGCCCTCATCGGACAGCGCAGCGTCGTCATTGAGGGCGAGAAGTACCGCTTCGACTGCTCGGGAGTGACGCGCGGCATCTACGCGCGCGCCGGCTTCCCGCTCGGGGGACGCCCCTCCTACCGCGGCGAGAACGACGTCTCGATCCTGTATCGCTACGTGCAGCAGAACGGCTCCCTGCGGCGCAGCGATCCCCTCGTCGGCGATCTGGTGTTCTTCGACGACACCTACGACAGGAACGGCGACGGACTGCGCAACGATCCGCTCTCGCACGTGGGCGTCGTAGAGGACGTGCTCGACGACGGCACCGTCGTGTTCGTGCACCACGCCGCGGGCGGCATCCTGCGCTACCGCATGAACCTCGCGCGGCCCGACGCGCGGCGCGATCCGGACAGCAAGCGCACGCTGAACCACTACCTGCGCCGCGCCGAGGGGGCCTACCCGGCCAAGACCACGGGGCAGCTCTTCGTCGCCTACGGCACCGTCGTCACCGGCCGCCGCTCGCTGGTCGCGACTCGCTGACGGGCACCTCCACGAAGCGCCGCAGCCGCTTCAGCTTCGCCGGCCCTACCCCGCGGACGTCGTCGATCTCGTCGAGCGTGCGGAAGCCACCGCGCTCACGCCGCTCCTTCACGATGGCGCTCGCGAGCTTCCTGCCGATGCCCGGGACCTTCGCCAGCTCGTTCGCCGAGGCGCGGTTCACGTCGAGCCGCTGACCGACGAGCCAGGCGCGCGCGCCCAGCGGCTGCACGGGCCCTTTCGCCGTTCCGCCACAGGAGAGCTCGACGCCGCGCAACGCCGGGCGCGCACAGGGCGGCGGGAGATGTCCGCCGAGCTGCAGCGCGACGGGTCCGAGCAGCGCGCCGAGGCTCGCCAGCGCCGCCACCAGGAGCACCAGCGGCAGGCTCCTGTCGGTGCGTGCGGACGCGGCCTCGCTCATAAGGTCCTCTAGGGCGATCCGCGCGAGTTTGATCCGCGACAGCTGCCGAAAAAATCTCCCCACCTGCCGCGCTTTCGAGCACCGGGTGGCACGGGTGGCACGACGGTGGAGCGGGGCCTTGCCGCGGGTAGAAGGTTGTGCGACGCAGATCGCATGCACCGGCAGCTCGTCCTCGTGCTCCCGTTCTTCGCCGTGTTGGCCCTCGTCCTCAGCGCCGGCCAGTGCTTCCCGCGCCAGTGCCGCTCGTACACGAACTGCCAGCGCCAGTGCGAGTGCACCGACGGGCAGCGCAACGAGATCGTCCCGTGCGCGCTCAACTTCCGCTGTGACGTCGAGACCGGCTATTGCGCGGACGAGTACAACCAGAGCTGTGAAGAGATCTGCCAGAAGTACGCGGCCAAGAGCGCGTGTGGCACGAAGACCTGCACCAACGAGGCAGAGTGCGTGCGTCAGTTGAGCTGCAGCGCGCTCAACCAGCAGACGGGTCAGGTGCTCTGCACCTACAACTGCGACGTGCCCTTCGTCTGCGAGACCGATCCGGGGGTGTGTGAGGACGGCTTCGGCCTCGACGAGGCCACCATCTGCGCACAGTTCTGCCCGCCCCCCGCCGGCTGTGGGGGGTAGTTCCCTGTTCGCTCGCGCAAGCGCTACGCGAGGTCGGCGCCTCTGAGCAGAGGGTCGAGCGAGGCCTTTCGATGTCGGACAAACGCGTGCTGGTTTTGGATGGCCACTCCCTCTCTCTCGAGGACGTGCGCGCCGTCGCGCGCGGCCAGGCGCTGGTACGTGCCTCCGACGCCGTGCGCGAGCGAATGGAGCGGGCCCGGGCGCTCGTCGACGCCATCGCCGCCGGTGACACGCCCGCCTACGGCATCAACACCGGCTTCGGCGCGCTCGCGGAGGTGCGCATCTCGAAGTCCGACGTGCGCGCGCTGCAGGAGAACCTCATCCGGAGCCACGCCGTGGGCGTCGGTGAGCCGCTGCCCGCCCCGTCGGCGCGCGCGCTCCTGCTGCTGCGCGCGAACACGCTCGCCGTGGGGCACTCCGGCTGCCGGCCGACGGTGCTCGAGCACCTCGTGTCGCTGTTGAACGCGGGCGTCGCGCCCTACGTCCCGTCTCGCGGCAGCGTCGGCGCCTCCGGCGACCTGGCGCCCCTCGCGCACACGGCCATGCTGTTGCTCGGCGAAGGGGACGCGCTCGTCGATGGACAGCGCGTGCCCGCGGCGGACGCGCTTGCCAAGGCGCACCTCGAGCCGCTCACGCTCATGGCGAAGGAGGGCCTCGCGCTCATCAACGGCACGCAGGCCATGGCCGCGGTCGGCACGCTGGCGCTGCTCGAGGCCGAGCGCCTCTGCCGCCTGGCGGACGTCGTCGGCGCGCTCTCGCTCGACGCGCTGCAGGGCACCTTCCGCGCGTTCGATCCGCGCATCCACGGCGCACGGCCTCACCCCGGCCAGCTCGCCAGCGCCCAGAACCTGCTCGCGCTCCTCGACGGCAGCGAGATCATGGAGAGCCACAGAGACTGCGACAAGGTGCAGGACCCATACTCGCTGCGCTGCATGCCGCAGGTGCACGGCGCCACGCGCGACGCGCTCGCCCACGTGCGCAGCGTGCTCGAGCGCGAGATCAACAGCGCCACGGACAACCCGCTGGTGTTCCTCGACGGTGACTACGGCGTCGCCGGTGACGACATCGTCTCGGGCGGCAACTTCCACGGCCAGCCCCTCGCGCTCGCGCTCGACTACCTCGCCATCGCCACCGCCGAGCTCGCGAACATCTCCGAGCGGCGCGTCGAGCAGATGGTGAACCCCGCGCTCTCGTCGGGGCTGCCGCCCTTCCTGGCCAAGAACCCCGGGCTGAACTCCGGTTTCATGATTTTGCAAGTGACCGCGGCGTCGCTCATCAACGAGAACAAGGTGCTCTGTCACCCGGCCAGCGTGGACTCCATCCCCTCGAGCGCGAACCGCGAGGACCACGTCTCCATGGGCATGACGAGCGCCAACAAGGCCGTCACCGTCATCGAGAACGTACGCCGCGTGCTCGGCATCGAGCTCCTGTGCGCCTGTCAGGGCGTCGACCTGCGCGGCAGCTTCAAGCCGGGACGCGCCTTGCGTCCGGTCTACGAGCGCGTGCGGCGCGACATCGCCTTCGCCGAGAAGGACCGCGCCTTCCAGCAGGATCTCGAGGCCATCGAGCGCATCTGCGCGAGCGACGACGTCCTCGACGGTGCGCGCTCGGTCATCACACTGCTGTAGCGCTCTCGGCTGCGCCGAGGTCAGCGCGAGTCGAGGGCATCGCCCGCCGCGAAGATGCCGTCCTTCACGGCGTCGCCTACGACGTCCATCGCGGCCGACGGCGGGGGACCAGAGAGCGTGCTGCCTGGGATGTTCTTCGCGACCTCGGCCGCGTTGCCTCTGCAGCGCTGCCGGGCGCGACGCGGGAGCTCCTGCAGCTCCGCGATCTCCTCCGCTGTGAAGTTGTCGAGGTAGTCGTAGTCGCCCTCGGCGAAGGCGTCGTTGATGCGGCCTGCGACAGCCTCTGTCTGCGCAAGCTCCGTCTCGAGGAGCTTCCGCTCTTCGTTCCAGTTGGCGAGCTTCGCGGCGGCGGCGGCGACCCCCGCGGCGATCAACGCCACGGTGAGGAACGCTAACGTGCCGTCCGGATCGACCATGCTCACGGGATCGCTCTTGGCGTATCGGTAAAGGTTCCAGTCCTCTCCCTGGAAGCCGAGCGGATCTTTGCTGGTGAAGCGGCCCGTCTCGGCGTCGTAGTCGCGTCGACCGAGCTTCACGAGCCCGCTGTCCCTGTCATAGAGCCCGCCGCCGAAACCGAACGGGATCAGGCCCGGGCTGGTGTCGAGCACCACCGCACCGAACGCGTCGTAGTCGATGCGCTGCGCGATGACGCCGGACGCGACCTCGATCACGAGGCGCGGGCTGCCGCGCACATCGGACACGATGCGGTAGAGGCCGCCGCCGCGCACCATCAGCGCCGGCGCGCCCCGCCGCGCGCCGTACACGAAACGGGAGACCTGCGTGCCGGCGTCGTCGAGCTCGGCGATGAGGCGCCCGTGCTCGTCGTACACGAAGCCCTGGACGAGCGCGCCGTCTATCAACTTGCCGACGCGGCGGCCGTGCGCGTCCATGACGTACTCGAGCTCCCTGCCGTCATCGAGCGTGACGGCCAGCAGGCTCCCTCGCTCGTCGTGCTCGTAGAGCGTCGTGGCCGTTCCTCCGCGCACGCGCGAGACGAGATGGCCCGCCGCCGAGTGCGTGTAGCTGGTGTCGCCGAACGTCAACACGCGGTCATCCTCGGCGTAGCTGCCGATGTCGACCTGAGCGCCGCGCGTACGAGAGCTGAGGTTACCGTTCGCGTCCCAGACCAGCTCTTCGATGACGACGTCGTCCTCGCGCACTTCGAGCAGGCGTCCGTCGCCGTCGTAGCGGTAGTTGCGATCGATGGTCACGCCGCCGATCGACTCGCTGACCGCGCTGATGCGGCCGGCGCTGTCGTAGCTGTAGCTCGAGTCATACAGCGATCCGCCCCCGGCGTCGTCCACCGCCTGCGACGCGAGCTCCGCCCAGGGCGAGTAGGTGAGCGCCTCGGACACCGCCCCGGCTCCATCCGCGACAGACACGTCCGTGACGAAGCCCGTGCTCGGCGAGCGCGTGAGTGTAAGGGCTCCCGCCGCCAAGAGGCGCTTGTCGCCGTCGTAGGCGTAGTTTACGACATCGCCGCCGAGCGCACGGGACGCGACGTCGAGCTCCGCGTCGTAGACGATGGTGAGCGTGCTGCTGACCGGCCCGGAGAGCGCGAGCGACGTGACGAGGTCGCCGTCGTGCGCGAACGTCGTCGTGACTCCGCTCGGGTCGTAGCTGCTGTGCAGCTGGCCGGTGTTCTCGTCGTACATCAGCACGATCTCGCCGCGCGCCAGCGAGAGGCCTGTGAGGCGCCGGTTGGCGTCGTAGCGGTAGCTCATGACCCGACCGTCCGCGAAGGTCACCTCGTCGAGCAGGCGGTCGGCGCGGTACTCGTACATGGTCGTGCCGGCGGCGGCGCCAGGCGCCAGATAACTCGAGGGGAGACCGAATGCGGTGCGCGTCCACGTGTGCACGGGCCCGGACGGCGTGGTCACGGAGGTGATCGCCCCGGCAGCGTCATGGTCGAAGCCCAGCGTGCGCCCCTCGTCCGTGCTCACCGCGGTCAAGCGCCCGTTCGCGTCGCGGCCGTACGTTGTCACGGCGCCGGACGGATCCTCGACGCTGCTAAGGTAGCCGCTCGGCCCGTAGGCGCGCGTGCTGAGCCGCGCGCCTCGCTGCACTGCGCTGATGCGTCCTTGGGCGTCGCGCGAGATCGTCGTGGTAGCCAGACCTGCGCGGCTCCGCGCCGCCAACCGTCCTTGCGCGTCGAGCACGTCGCTGATGACCTGTCCCTCGACGAAGTTGCGCGCCACGGTCCGCGTGTCGGCGTCGAACACCCAGGACGCGCTGCGCCCGTTCACCGTCGCGGTGACCGTCTGCTGCGCGAGCGAGAAGGGGTCGTTCGGATCGTCGAGCGTCACCTCGCGCGAGAACGTGCTGACGACGCTGGCACCCGACGGCCAAGTGTACTCCCGATGCCGCACGAAGGGCGATTGCAGCCGCCAGCGCGGGTCAGCGCCGATCACCTCAATGACGTCGCGGCCGTCGGGCAGCTCGAGCGTCGCCTGCGCGCCTCGCGTGACCGCCCGCGAAGAGGTGCCGTCGGGGAACAACACCTCGCGCACGCCGTCCTCTTCGCTGCTGCGACCCGAGACGAACGTCGTGGTGTCGCCCTCCGCTGTCGTCACCGCTACCAGGCGGACGCGACCGGCCTCCGCGTCGCTGGCGACCAGCGTGACCGCGCCGCCAAGCGGACCTTCGTCGCTGATCAAGCGCCCCGACGCATCGTACGCATACGTGTGCGTGTACCCCGCCGGATCCGTCAGCGACGTCAACAGCCCGCCGTCGTCGTAGCTCATGTCGACGATCTCCCCGGCTGGGCTGACGACCTGCGTCAGGAAACCGGCGTCACTCGTGCCGAGCGCGGTGCGGGCGCCGAAGGGACCGACGATGGCTACGGCGAACCCACTCTCGTCGCGCTCGATGGTCGTGCTGTTGCCGTCCCCGTCGATGACGCTGACGAGATAACCGGCGTCATCGTAGGCGAACGTCCGCAACGAGCCCTGCGTCAGCCCGTGCAGCGTCTCTTGATGGCGGCCGAGGCGATCGAACAGGTAGAGCTCGCTGCCGTCGTCGGAGGGGATGATGATCTCGTCAGCGTCGCCGCGCGGCTTGCTCGCGCGCACCTGCCAGATGTTGTCGTCGAAGTCGTTGACGTAGACGAGACCCTTCGACACCGCGATGGCCTCGACAAAACCGAAATAGGTGCCGATGGCCGGACCGCCGTCATCACTGTCGACGGAGAACGACGGCTGCACGCCGGCTGCCCCCGCGAGCTGCGTGATGATCCCATCACCGCCGATCTTGTAGACCGAGCTCCCACCGGCCATATACAGCGCTCCATCGTCGTCGATGGCGACGTCGTACGGCGTGTCGAGGGTGTACTCGGTAGCGGCGCCGCCGAGTGCGCCTCCGCTGCCGCCGCCGGCGACGGTCGCGATGATTCCGTCGACGCCGATGCGCCGCAGGCGATCGTTGAAGGTGTCGGCGATGTAGATGCTGCCGTCAGACCCGAGCGCGAGCCCCTGCGGCAGGCTCATCAAGGAGGCGAGCGCCGGACCGCCGTCACCGGCGAAGCCATCAAGCCCGGCGGCGTCCCCCGCGATGCGGCGCAGCACCCCGTCGGGGCTGATGCTCACTACGCGGTTCGCGTTCGTGTCCGCGAAGAACACCGTGCCGTCCGGCGCCACCGCGAGGCCGGACCAGATGCTGACGCACAGCCCCGTGTCGAGCGCCACCGCCTCGTCCTCGCTGAGCTCACAGAACAGATCGTACTGCCCGGCCACGCGATGAAGAACGCCCTCGGGATCGACGCGCATCAAGAGCCCATAGTCGGCGTCGAGGAAATAGAGCGAGCCGTCCGGCCCGATGTCCATGCCTCCAGCCCCGCCCATCGGCGACGAGACCGCCAACGCCCCATCGATGGGATGATCATTGACGCCGTTGCCAGCGACGGTCTCGATGGTGCCGTCGGGGCGCACCCTGCGAATGACGCTGTTCCCGTAGTCGCCGATGTAGAGGCTCCCGTCCGGGCCCACGGTGAGCGCTTGCGGATCATTGAGGAGCGCGTCGGTCGCCTTGCCGTTGTCGCCGCTATAGCCACGCGTCTGCTGGCCCGCGAAGCGTTCGATGACGCGGTCGACGTTGGTGTTGCGCGCGACGCGACGGCTGCCGTCGCCGCGAAACAAGGTCGCTGAGCCGGGGTCGTAGACGTGGTGCACGTCGAGAGTCCAGCCACCGATTCCCGTACCACGCGCGTCCCAACGGCGTGGTGCCCCCTCGGCGCCGAGGAGATGGCGCTGCTCCAGGTAGACGAGGTTTCGCGCTCGATCCGCCACGATGGCGGTGGTCGGAAGCCCCGCGAACGAAGCCTCGAAGTCCCCCGGCTCGTAGTAGACGGCCGGATACGCGTAGCGAATCACCACGCTACCAGCGGCGCCTCCCAGGACCTCGCGACCGAAGCGGTCCCGGCCGTCCCAGGCGATGTCGAGCGAGAGGTTGGGTGTGGGGTTGAGCGTGTGCCTCGTCATCTGACCCGCGAGCTGAACGTGGGCCTCGACGGAGAGGAGACTCGGCGGGAGGACCTCTCCCGTCAGCGGCACCTGGAGGCGCCCGCGGCGCCCGGGCACCCGGTCGCTCCTGTAGACGAGCGAGTACTGGGTCCCGGGGAGGCCCAGCTGCTCGCCGAGGATCTGGCTGGCACACTCGACGACGGAGCCGTCCTCGACGCAATCATCGTCGTCGTCGAACACAGTCAGATAGGGTCTCGGCTGCCCAGGCGTCGTCGCGCCCGGCGACGGACCGCGCGGCCAGTTGCAGTCCCAAGGCGTGAAGTGCGTCATTGGCACCCGCCAAAGCGTCGCCCCCACCGCGTACAGCGTCGCGACCGTGCGGCGCTCATCCTCATCGACGCCCAGCGACGCGAGCGCGACGCTGTCGTCGCCGGCGCCGTCCCCGTCGACATCGAGCGTCGCCAGCCCGTCCACGATCGCCACCACCTCGATGACTCGCCCATCCGCTGAGGGGACCCAAGCGGCGCGCTCGCGGTCGTAGTAGCCCACCGGCACGCGGCCTCCGACGGGGAAGCCGAGGAAGTTCTCGACGTAGAACGGCAGCGGACGATCAAAGCGCACCTCGGTCGCGCCGGCCGCGAGCGCCTCGTCGAGACTCAGCTCGATCGCGTAGGTGTAGCCGCTCGTCGGCGGCAACACGGCGGGCATCGCCTGCGGCCCCCGGTCACCGACCGTGTACTCGGTGGCGCGCACATGCATCGACGAGAGCGACTGGATTGTGCCGTCCGGCAACACCAGCTCAGCGGCGGTCCCGCTCGGCACCAGCACGGTCCCTCGCCGCTCGCCGTCGTCATCGGAGCTCACGCTGCCGCGCGCGACCTGTAGCGGCTCGCCCGAACCGAGCACGATCTCCGTGACGACGGGATCGAGCGCCACCAGCACGACGTCGTCGAGCTCCGCCCAGCCGAGCCGCGGCGTCATGACCTGGCGTTGCGCCCCCAGGAACCCCTCGCGCGTGTAGGTCAGCGTGACGGTGCCGCCGCCGTTGACGGCGAGATCGAATACGCCGTCGAGACGGCTCAGGGTTCGTCCCAGATCGGGCTGATTCAACACCTCGATGCGGACGCCGGGGAGCGGCTCGCCGTCGCGATCGAGCACCCGACCTCGCACGACGGACACGCGAGCGTCGTCGATCGCGCCGGCGACGACGTCGGTCTGGATCGGCGACGGTCCCTCCCACAGAAAGCGGACGGAGCTCGCGTGGTTCGTCGCGACCGTGCGGTCGTTGGGAGGCGCGACGTCCGCCGGATCAGGCGGCAACTCGCCGGCGTCTGCGAGGGCCCCTCCTGCGTCGTCCGGACCCGCGTCGTCGTCGTCCGGACCCGCGTCGTCGTCGTCTGGGCCGGCATCGGTGCCGGCGTCGATGCCGATGTCCCCGGCGTCGACGCCACTGTCCCTAGGGCCGCCGTCTGTGCGGCCGGCGTCGTCGCCCCCTGCGTCCACGACAGGACCGCCGTCCTCCTCCAGCTCGGCGACCCCGGCGTCGGGACCTGCGTCGCCGGACGAGCCGCCACACTCACAGGCCGCGGCGGTGACGAAGAGGAGGGCAAATGAAAGCGGCAGAATACGGCGGAGAGTCGGCATGCCGACTGATATCCCGGGCCGGTCTTCGCGAAAACCCGTCGCCGGCGCCCCCCGGGCGCCCCCCCAGAAAACCGGTCGCCGCTCGGCGGCCTATTGACGCGCGGCGTTGGCCTTGATGGCCGCCGAGAAGAACGGCGTCAGCCCCGCCCCGTACTTGTCGATGTTCACCGCGAAGCGCTCGTCGACGAGGAACATGTCCGCGAGCCCGGCGTGCATCTCTTTGCTGCAAGGATAGAACCAGCGGCTGATGTGCTCGCGGTGGCGGTCGGCGAGGTCCATGACCTCGTCCGAGTCCGCTCGTGCGCCCGCTTGCCAGGCTGACGCCAGGGCACGCATGACGTCGTCGGCCTCGGCCTTCATCCGCTTCCAGTCGTCCTCGGTGTAGCGCTTGGCCCGCTTCGCCGACTCTTTGTACGCGTCGGTGTTGCCCCAACGCTGCTCTGCCTCTGCCTCGTACTTCGCGGGATCGAACCCGTCGAAGAGCTTGCTCATGTCCATCTCTGCACCTCTCTTCTGTTCTGTGTCTGGTCCTCGCTCGGCGTCCTCGAGGACGCGGAGCGCTTCGTCGATGGAGCGCAACATCGCCTCGGCCGAGTGAAGGCGTTGCTCGAGCTGCTCCCGCTGGCGGAGCAGCGCGGCCCGACGATCGAAGGCCGGGTCGTCCAGCATGCGGCGGATGTCCTCGAGCGAGAGCCCGAGCTCCCGGCCGATCAAGATCTGCTGTAAGCGCAGCAGGTCGTCGTCGTCATAGAGGCGATATCCCGCGGCGCTCCGCTCGCGTGGCACGAGCAGGCCGATGTCGTCGTAATGATGCAGCGTCCGCACCGTCACGCCGGCGACGCGGGCGAGCTCTTTCACGCGGAAGGTCCTGGCGCTCATGAGGACAAGGTACGGCCTCACGTCGCGTGAGGGTCAAGCGCCAAGGCACGGATCCGCGCGGGACGGCCTACTCGCAGGAGCCGCTCGGGGGAGGCTCGAAGCCCGCGTCGAACGGCGGCGGCTCTGGCTCCTCGAAGATGCAGCGCCCGCTACAGCACTCGTCGTCATCCCGACAGAAGCCGCCGGGGAGATCGCAGCCCTGCCCGACCGCGCCTTCGCAGCACAGGCAGAGCTTCGACTCGCCGCCGTTCATGGCGCTCGGACAGGCATAGTTCCCCGCCGTCGTACCGAACGTCGGGTCGATGAACGGCTCGCACTCGGGCGGATGCGTGCCCGGCTCCTGGCCGACGTCGTCACAGACCACCAGCCTGCTCTGCGAGAAGTACTGCGACGAGCACTGGCGGTTCGCGTCGTCGATCGGAGGCTGCGTGCTGAAGTGCTCCGCGGCCGAGCCCTGGCAGGCTCCCCTCCACTCGAGCACCTCGGCTTCGCGCTCCTGCCGCTGCTCCTGGCAGGCCGTCGTACACGCGAAGTACGAGTCAACGAACTGATAGCCGCAGCCGTAGCCCGTGTCGTAGGCCTGCGGGATGAGGTCGCAGCCGATGATGAGGATCACCGGCGAGAGCACGGACGCGATGTGCCGAAGTCGCACCTCAGTACCTCATGTCGGCGTTCGCGACGGTGGCAGGAGGAGGCAGCTCACCGGCGGGGTCTTTCGCCGCCGGGTCGTTCGCCGCGGTGTCGTCGCCGGTGACGTCGACGGGATCGGGCCCTTGGCTACAGCGGGTGCAGCCGCCCATGACGCAGCCAGCGGCGCCCACGATGGCGCAGGGGACGAGCACGATCGCAGCCACGGTCAGGCCGCAGATCTGCTCGCAGCTGTCGAGGGCGTCGTTGAGGTCGTTCTCGCCCGTGGTCACGCAGCCGGAGGACGCGAGCCCGCCCGCCAGAACGGAAGAGAGGAGCCAGCGCCGAGAGTTCCCCCACATGTTGGACAGGATATCCAGCGGTCGCGCTCAGCGCTCGCCTGGGCATGTGACTCGGTCGACCGCCCGGTCCACGGCGCGATGCGCTCGATGAGAGCGTGATCACGGGGTGCCCCGCCGTCGCTTGCGGCCACAACGTGATGCGTGCCGGAACGGTGGGCTCTTCGCCGTCCTCCCTATCGTCGTCGCGCTCGCCGCGAGCGACCCATCTCAAGCGGCCCCGCGCGTCCTGGTGCTCGACCTCCAGGGGAGCGACGTGTCGGTCGCGCAGCGGGAGCTCATCGACGGCCTCGTGGCCGGCGCCGGCTCGGCCCACGGCGGCGTCTCCCTCGTCACCGATGACGAGCTCAAGCAGATGGTGGCGCTCGAAACGCAGAAACAGCTGGTGGGCTGCGACGAGGACCACTCCAGCTGCTTCGCCGAGATCGCGGGCGCCCTCGGCGCACGCTTCGTAATCTCGGGCCGCGTCGGACGGCTCGGCGAGGTGATCCTCGTGCAGCTGAGCCGGCGGCGACCTCTCCGCGGTGACCGGGTGGGTGAACACGTATCTCGTCGCCCCGCCCTCGGCTGACTGCAACGGCTGGGGGACCGCGTCATCGACCTCGAACGGGCAGTGCTGGGTCGCCACCGTAGGCCGCACGGGGATGGCGACGTGCAACGAGAGCCGCCCCTTCGCCTGCTGCCGGTGAGCCGTCTCGTCGACGCGCTGGCTCTACTCTACTTTGCTTCGGGACACTGTCCCCGCGACACGTATCGCCGGCCAGGACAGCTACCGCTGCTCTGAAAGGTCTGCCCGTCACAGTCGCAGTAGGTGACGAGGTCCCTCGTGCAGGGGCGCTGCTTCGCCGCGCAGCGTCCCTCCTCCGGACCGCAGCCCTGCCCCTCGCAGACTCCGCTCGCGCACTCGTCGCCTCGATTGCAGGGCGCCCCGTCGGCGAGACGTTCGCTCAGCGCTCGCTCTTCCGCGACCGGCGGCTCCGTCGACGCCGCCTCTTTGGGCGGGCTCGCGCAGCCGAACGCAGCCGCCGCGATTGTGAACAACAGCAGAGCGACGTGGCGACAAATTGAGCCCCTGCTTGCTCCGGCAAGCCCTCCGAGAGTTCTAAGGTGCGACATTTTCCCCCCGCTTTTTGGCAGATGTGCGTGAGTCGAGAACTGGCGGTAGCCTCCTCCCATGAAACACGCGGGGGAAGCCTTTGTTTCGTTGTTCATCCTCACACAACTCGCATGTCACGCGCCAAGCGACGACCTCCGGGTCGAGCTTGGCGTGTCAGCGACGTCGCAGCCGATCATCGATGGCGTCGTCGCGACGCCAGAGCAGTTGGCCGCCACGGTCTATGTGCTGCTGCCGGCGAGCGTATGTACGGGAACGCTCATCGCCCCGCGGGTCGTCGTGACCGCGGCGCATTGCCTGACCAAAATGCCGGGCGAGCTGGTCGACATCTCCAACACCCTGGTGGCGGCCGGCGCGGTTTACGGTGACGAGGCCGACGGGAGCCTCCTATACACCGTGACCGGGGCGGCGGCCCATCCCAGCTATACGTATCTGGAGAGCGGCTTCGGCACCGACCCGACGGGCCTCGGCAACGTCTACGACATCGGCGTGATCGTGCTGGACAACGATGTCACGACGCTCCCCGTGGTGCCGGTCATGCCGGCGGAGCTGTTCGACGACGCCGTACCGATCGGAACCCAGCTCGCCATCTCCGGCTACGGGGTGACGTCGGCAGGGGGCAGTGACTCTGGCGTTCTGTACATCGCCACGACCCCGTACCAGGGGCGCTCGGACACGGAGATCCTGCTCGGTGGCGCCGGCAATCCCGATACCTGCCAGGGGGATTCCGGCGGCCCGGCCTACGCGGTGTACAACGACGCGCTGTACCTTGTGGGCGCCACGTCGCGCAGCTCGGCCAACGCGTCGGAGCCCTGTGGCGAGGGTGGCCCGTCGACGCTGGTGCCTGAATTCACGGGTTGGCTTACGACCGTGACGGGCGGGCTCTATCAAGGCCCCGAGGCCGGAGAATGTGGCGGCGACTGTGGCGCGACCCAGGTAAACGCTTGTACCTGCGGCGCCACGGATCCGTGCGGTTGGCAGCACGACGGCTACTGCGACGCAGACGCCTGCGCTCCGCTCACCGCCACGCCTTTCGACGACGCCGCCGACTGCGGTGGCGGTGGCGGTGGCGGTGGCGGAGGCGGTCCGGTCTGCGACGGATCTTGCGAAGCGGGCACATACGACGCCTGCTCCTGCGGCGCCTCGGACCCGTGCGGATGGCAAGCGGACGGCTATTGCGACTCGGACTGCAGCCAGATCGCCACGGCACCCTTCGACGACGCGGCCGATTGCGGCGGCGGTGGTGCCGAAGGTGAGGGTGAGGGTGAGGGTGAGGGTGAGGGTGAGCCTGGCGGCGAGGAAGAGGACGACGACGGACGCGCCGGCCGGAGCAACGACGACCGAGACGCACCTCCCCCGCGCGGCTGTCGCTGCGTAGACGGCAGCGAGCGCGCGGGGGCCAGTGCGTTTCTATTGGGCGTACTGGCGTTTGGATTTCGGCGGCGCGTGAGACTCAATGAAATCGCAGGCGGCGCTCAGGCAACGAAGGCTTTACGGCAGGATCATCTCTGAGTAGCCGGGGAGCAGCTCCATGGTGCGTCCCTCGAGATCCCAGAAGCTGTCTAGACCCGTAGGAGTGTGCACGAAGCCGTCGGTGACGCCTTCCTCATACGTGTACTCAACAATGAGCGTCGTGCCGTCGGATCGCAACTCGACCTCGGCGATACGTCCCTCTGCATCATAGCTCACAGTCGTGCGACTTCCATCCTCACCTTCGGCTTCATCCACGCGGCCGTCCTCGTTGTAGGAATAGGACACCTCGTCGGTCTCGCTGTTGCCGGCCGCATCTTCTTCAAAGGTCGAAACCCGCTCGATCTGACCCTCCTCATTCCAACGCAGCTCAGCCTCCAAGATCGTCGATGAGGTGGCGCCATTATCCGGACGGATGGTGCTATAGACATTGAGGCTCTTCACCCGGCCTTGATCATCGTAGCCCATCGTTTGCTCGACGTCCCCTGAGCCGCCGGGTCCATCAATGGCCATCTCAATCGTGTCAAGCTGGTCTGGGTCCTCGTTGAAGTAGGAATATCGCGCGACCCAGGACGTCTCAGCGTCGTTGCTTCGTTCATCGAGGAGGTCGCCCACCCATTCATATTCCCAGCGGACTGGATCCTCATCCTCTTCTACGACCGTCACTTCCGAGATCTTGCCCGTGGTCGAGTCGTATTCGATCTCTTGTCGGGAGTAGAACTGGCCCTCGAGCTTGTCTTCGATCTCTTCGAGCTTCCCGTCGCTGAGATACGAATAGGTCGTCGTTCCTCGCTGGACGGACCCATCGGATCGGACCTCGACCTCTAGCTCCGCCAGTCGGTGCAGCGCCGGCCCGAGCTGGAAGCAACCGCTAAGGATCGAGAACGAAGTGAAGACGACGACAGCGGACACGAGGCGCATGGGAACCCCCTGAGAGAAAATGCACCTCTCTCATACCCAAGACGATCCTCAGACACAATCTTTCGACACCGTCGCTCGAAGCGACACAAGCCTCGGCGCGCGCCTTCAGCCTCGCCCGACGAACTTCTCGCCGACGGGCTCGCCGCGGAGGTCCTTCACCGTGTCGAGGAGCGTCTGCATGGGATCGCGCGTCGTGAAGTCGAGGGCCTCTTCGGCCTTGCGCGAGTCGACGTACCAGAAGCACGAGGCCATATCGGCCTCGACCTCGCTGATGGGCAGCGTGAGTCCGACGGACTTGGCCGCGCGCTCGAGCATGCCGACGCCGAGGCGCGACAGGAAGCGCGGCATCGCGACGGGCACGAGCGGGCCCTTCACGCCGCTGACCTGCGACAGGCGCGTGAAGAAGTCCGCGAACGTTAGGTTGATGGCGCCGAGCAGGTATCGCTCGCCCGCGCGCGCCTTGGTCAGCGAGGAGACGATGGCGCTCGCGACGTCGCGCGCGTCGACGAACGAGAAGCCGCCGGCGGGCACGATGGGGATCTCGCGGTTCAGGAAGCGCTTCACGTCGGTGGTGCTCGAGCCGCGCGTGTCTCCCGGGCCTAGCACCAGCGAGGGGTTCAGCAGCACGAGCTCGGTGTCGCCGCCGACCAGGCGCAAGGCGTCGGACGCCGCGCGCTCGGCGAGCCACTTCGAGAGGTAGTACGGCCAGCGGTGAATGAACGCGAGCGGGACCGGATCGTCCTCGTGGTAGACGACGTCAGCGTCGTCACCCACGGCCACAGTGCCCGAGGTGCTGAGGTGGATGACGCGGCGGACGCCGGCCTGCGCGGCGGCCCCTGTGACGAAGCGCGTGCCGGTGACGTGGACGCGCATCATCCAGGCCGAGTCCTCGTCGGAGCGGCTGACCGCGCCCGCGCCGTGCACGACGCTGTCAATGCCCTTGAGCGCTGCCTTGACGCTCTCCACGTCGAGCACGTCACCGCGCACGACCTCGACGCCCTCCGCTTCGAGGTCTTTGGCCTCGCTGCGGCAGAGCGCGCGCACGCGATAGCCGCCCTCTTGCAGCGCGCGCACGGCGTGACGGCCGAGGAAGCCCGTGGCTCCCGTGACGAGGACAGCGTCCTTGCTCATAGGTTGAACACCTGCACGAAGGTCGTGAGCAGCTCGGGGTCGTTCGTCTTCACCGTCCCGTCGAGGAACTCGCTCACCTGCGGAATGTAGTGGTCCTTGATGATGCGCGTGAACATGGCGACGTCGGTCTTCATGACGCAGTCGGCCGTGCCGTCGAGCTTGCCGTTTATGATCAGGCAGCCGTCCTTGCGCACCTGCACGGTCCACTTGGTCTCGGGGCCTTGGCCGAGCGAGAAGTAGTACGTCACCGGCTGCTTCACCTCGTCGGCACAGAAGCGCGTCTCGAGGTCCTTGAAGAGCTGGTCGAGCGGATTGCCCGGCGTCAGCGACACACCATTGCCGCGGCCGTTCGCGTGACCGTTCGCCGGTGTCTTCGGCGTGCGCTCGAGCGCCTCGTCGAGGGCGTGCTCGAGGTCGAAGCGGCGGTCGTCGCGCAGCGCCTCGATGGCCCGGCGCATGACCAGCGTCACCTTCTGCGAGGCGGCGCTCATGCGCAGGCCCGCCGCCTCTGTCGCCTCCGCGAGCGCCTTCGCGCTGATGGGCGGCCCAATGCGCACACCGACGTGACGGTTGCGCGGGATGAAGCTGCCGCGCGGCATCGAGCGATAGGTGCCGTCCACGAACACCGGCAAGAGATCGACGCCGTGCTTGAGCGCCAGGTACGCCGCGGCGGGACGGAATTCACCGAGCTCGCCCGTCGTCGTGCGGGTGCCCTCGGGAAACAGCAGCACCGTCTCGCCGCGCTCGAGCAGCCCCGAGGCCTCGCGCATGGCCTCGCGCGGGTTGTCGGCCCGATCGAGCGGCCGCAGGTTCGTGAAATTCTCGAAATAGGTTCGGCGCCATTTGCCTTCGAAGAAGTAGTCCTTGGCGGCGAGCGCGACGATGCCCTTGCCGTAGCTGCCGAGGGCGTACTTGATGAGGCCCATGTCGAGGTGGCTGGCGTGGTTCGCGACCACGATGGTCTGGCGGTTGTGCGGCACATACTGCTCGCCGCTCACCTCGGCCTTCAGGCCCTTGCCGTAAAAGCCCATCTGCCCCTGCAGCAGCACGTCGCGCACCGCCTGGCTGACGACGTCGGGCACCTTCACGTCGTCCGCGGCGCCCTTCTTCGCTCGCCCCGGCGCCGCCAGCCGCTCGCGCTTGCGCGGCGCCGTCAGCTCCCGGCGCTCGACGAGGACCTCGCTCGCCTCCACCGCCTGCGCGCCCGCCTCCTGCGCTCGGCTGAGCTTCGTCTGCGCGGCGACGATGAGTGCGATGACCTCGGGGCGCTTCACCTTGCGGTCCACCGTGCGCGGCAGCGGCTCGTAGCTGAGCTCGACGAGGCGCGGGCGCTCATGCTCCGGCAGCTTGCGGATCTCGCGCTCGACCTTGCGGCGCGCGTCATGGAGCACGCCGTTCAAGCGCTCGCGATAGGAGGCGCCGTCCTCGTCCTGCTCGCGCGCCGGCTTGTGGACCACGAGCAGCGCCGCCACGCGCTCGCCGCCCTGCCCGTCCGGGATGCCCACGACGGCGGCCTCGTCCACGAGGCGCAGCGCGGCCAGCTTCTCCTCGATGGCGCGCGGGTAGACGCGCTTTCCGTCGCGGAGCGTGAT
>CAYLZW010000047.1:0-27421 GCA_964388085.1 uncultured Myxococcales bacterium
GGCTGATCGGCAGCTCGCGGCCGTCCTCACGCAGGCGGCGGCAGAGCGTGAAGCCGTCGACGCGCGGCAGGTTCACGTCGCTGACGACGGCGCTCGGAGCTTCGGCGCGCGCGAGCTTCAGGCCGCGCTCTCCGTCGCCCGCGCGCAGCACCTCGTGGCCGGCGTCCTCGAACGCGAGCGCGAGCACCTCGAGCAGCGCCTCATCGTCGTCGATCAGCAGGATGCGCGCCACGGTCCCTCCGGGAGCCGAAGATGCCAGATCGCGGGCGCGCGCGAACCTCCCGCGTCACCGTTCCGACGGCGCTCGCCCTCGAGCGCGTCCAGCGCGGCCCCGACGACGCGGTCCCGCGCGCACACGGCGGAGGAGCCCTGCCCTACGGATGGCGGGCCGGGCGGCGCCGCCTCTCCGCGCGTGCGATCGATACAGATCCGATACGCTTCGCTCCTCACGACCTCGCGGGTGCCTCGATGACGGTGACGACGACCCCCCTGGCGGCGCAGCACGGCTTCTCCGCACCGGTGGAGGCCTGGTTCAGCCGGACCTTCGGCGCGGCCACCGGCGCCCAGCGCGCGGGTTGGCCCG
The DNA here is from genome assembly GCA_964388085.1 of uncultured Myxococcales bacterium. Lineage (GTDB taxonomy): Bacteria > Myxococcota > UBA727 > UBA727 > CAYLZW01 > CAYLZW01. Next base: position 584 of record CAYLZW010000047.1, read on the forward strand.
CGATCCGCCGGGGGGAGCACACGCTGATCGCCGCGCCGACCGGCGCCGGCAAGACGCTCGCGGCCTTCCTCTCCGCCCTCGACGATCTGTTCAGCGCGGCCCGCACGGGCGAGCTCGAGGAGGGCGTGCGAGTGGTCTACGTCTCGCCGCTGAAGGCGCTCTCGAACGACGTACACAAGAACCTGATGCTGCCGCTCGAGGGCATCCGGCGCGTCGCCGACGAGATGGGCCTCGAGGTGGCGCCCATCCGCGCCGCCGTGCGCACGGGGGACACGCCGAGCGCGGAGCGCCAGAAGCTCGTGAAGGCGCCGCCGCACATCCTCGTCACGACGCCGGAGTCGCTGTACCTGCTGCTCACGAGCGAGTCCGGCCGGCGCATGTTGGCCCCCGCTCGCACGGTGATCGTCGACGAGATCCACGCGCTCGCGCCCGACCGCCGCGGCGCGCACCTCACGCTCACGCTCGAGCGCCTCGACGCGCTGTGCGGGCGTCCGCTGCAGCGCATCGGGCTCTCGGCCACGCAGTCGCCCATCGAGGAGGTCGCGCGCTTCCTCGTCGGTACGCGCAACGTCGCCGGCGACGGGGCGCCGCGCTGTCACATCGTCGACGAAGGGCACCGGCGCGCCCTCGACCTCGCCATCGAGCTGCCGCGCTCGGAGCTCGAGGCCGTCATGCCGAGCGAGGTGTGGAGCGAGCTGTACGGGCGCTTGGCGACGCTCATCGAGGAGCACGAGACGACGCTGGTGTTCGTGAACACGCGCAGGCTCGCCGAGCGCGTCACGCAGAACCTGAGCGAGCGGCTCGGGCCCGAGGCCGTGACCTCGCACCACGGCAGCCTGTCCACGAAGCTGCGACTCGACGCCGAGCAGCGTCTGAAGCGCGGGGAGCTGCGCGCGCTCGTCGCCACGGCGTCCCTCGAGCTCGGCATCGACATCGGCGCCGTCGACCTCGTCTGCCAGATCGGTCCGACGCCCGCCATCGCCACCTTCCTGCAGCGCGTCGGCCGCTCGGGGCACAGCGTCGGCGGGCTGCCGAAGGGCCGCATCTTCCCCTTGAGCCGTGACGAGCTCGCGGCCTGCGCGGCGCTGGTGCGCGCGGTGCGCGCGGGTGAGCTCGACCGGCTGCGCATCCCCGAGCACCCGCTCGACATCCTCAGCCAACAGCTCGTCGCGGAGGTGGCCTCGCGGGACCTCGGCGAAGAGGCCCTCTTCGAGCTCGTGCGGGGCGCCTGGCCCTATCGCGGCCTCGAGCGCGAGGACTTCGACGCCGTGGTGCGCAGCCTCGCCGAGGGCTACGCCGTGGGCACGGCCCGGCGGCGGCGATACCTTTATCACGACGTCGTGGAGCGCGCGCTTCGGCCGCGCAAGGGCGCCAGGCTCGCGGCGCTCACGAGCGGAGGCGCCATCCCCGACAACGCCGACTACGCCGTCGTCGCCGAGCCTACCGGCGTGCGCGTGGGCACGCTCAACGAGGACTTCGCCATCGAGAGCATGGCGGGTGACGTGTTTCAGCTCGGCAACACCTCCTGGCGCATCCAGCGCGTCGAGCGCGGGACCGTCCGCGTCGAGGACGCACGCGGACAGCCGCCCTCGATCCCGTTCTGGCTCGGGGAGGCGCCGGCCCGCACGCGGGAGCTGTCGTGGTCGGTGTCGGAGCTGCGCCGTGCCGTGGAGCCCGTGCTCGAGGACCTCGAGGAGGCAAGCCGCGTGATTCAGTCCGCCACCGGGCTGGCGAGCGAGGGCGCCTTCCAGGTCGCGAGCTATCTCGCGACCTCGAAGCAGGCCCTCGGCGCGCTGCCCACCTTCGACACCTTCGTGTTCGAGCGCTTCTATGACGAGCTCGGCGGCGCCCACCTCGTGCTGCACGCGCCGCTCGGCGGTCGGCTGTTGCGCGCCTTTGGCCTCGCGCTGCGAAAGCGCTTCTGCCGCAGCTTCAACTTCGAGCTGCAGGCGGCCGCCAGCGAGGAGGCCGTCGTCCTCTCGGTCGGGCCGGACACCTCCTTCGAGCTCGCCGACATCCCGCGCTTTTTGTCGTCGAAGACGGTGCGCGACGTGCTCATCCAGGCGCTGCTCGACGCGCCCATGTTCCAGACGCGCTGGCGCTGGAACGCCTCTCGTTCGCTCGCGCTCCTGCGCCAGCGAGGCGGCAAGCGGGTGCCCGGGCCCTTGCAGCGCATCGAGGCAGAGGACCTGCTCGTCAGCGTGTTCCCGCAGCAGGCCGCCTGCCTCGAGAACATCGTTGGGGACCGCGAGGTGCCGGACCACCCGCTGGTGCGGCAGACCGTCGAGGACTGCCTGACCGAAGCCATGGACATCGACGGGCTCGAGGACGTGCTGCGGCGCATGGAGGCCGGCGAGATCCGCGTCGTGCTCGCGGAGACGCCCGAGCCCTCGCCGCTCGCGCACGAGATCCTGAACGCGCGGCCGTACGCCTTCCTCGACGACGTCCCGCTCGAGGAGCGCCGTGTGCAGGCGTTGTTCCTGCGGCGCAGCGCCGAGCCTCGCTCGGCTGACGACGTCGGCACGCTCGACCCGGCCGCGCTCCGGAAGGTGCTCGACGAGGTCGCGCTCTCGGTGGGCTCTCCCGACGAGGCGCACGACGCCTTGATCTGGCTCGGCGCCGTGCTCGACGACGACGTCCGCCGGCCCGCTCGAGGGGAGCCGTGGTCACAGCACCTGGACGCGCTCGTCGGCGCCGGCCGGGCCGCGCGGCTCGAGCGCGCAGGGGCGCCCGCCGTATGGGTCGCCAACGAGCGCTACACGGCCCTCCTGAGGATGCTCGACGGCGCGGTGCCGCGCCCTCCGCTCTCGCCGGCCCCGCACCCGAGCGCCGATTGGGACCGCGCGACGACGCTGCGCGAGGTGCTGCGAGGCCGCCTCGAGCTGAGCGGCCCGCTGACGGCGGCCGCGCTGTCGACCGCCCTCGGGGTGCCGCTCGCGGATGTCCTGGACGCGCTGGCGCGGCTGGAGGCCGCCGGGGAGGTGCTGCGCGGACACTTCGTGACTTCGAGCGCCGAGGCCGCGCGCGATCCGGCGCACGAGATACAGTTCTGCAATCGTAGAATCGTCGCCCGCGCCCAACGGCTGACGCTGCAGCGGCTGAGGGCCGAGATCGAGCCCGTGTCCGTACAGACGTACCTGCGCTTCTTGCTCTCGTGGCAGCGGCTCAGCTCCGGCGGCCTCGCGCGCGGCGCCGCCAGCGTCGAGCCCGTGCTGAAGCTGCTCGAGGGCTTCGAGGCGCCGGCCGCGGCCTGGGAGCGAGATCTGCTCGCGAGCCGCCTCGCCGATTACGCCCCGGCCTGGCTCGACCCGCTGTTCCTGTCGGGCCAGTGGGTGTGGGGCCGCCTGTCGCCCGCGTCGTCGTCGGCGGAGGGCGGCGTCCGGGCGGGCTCGTTCAAGACGGCGCCGCTCTCGCTGCTGCCACGCGCGGCCGTGCGCTCTTGGCGGCCGAGCAGCGACGAAGCGATCGAGCTGCACGACGACGCCGGGCGAGTTCTTCGGGCGCTCGACGCCCGCGGCGCCTGCTTCTTCTCGGACCTCGTCGAGCACAGCGCCCTGCCCCCGCGAGAGGTCGAGCGCGCGCTCGCGGATCTCGTCGCGACCGGCGTCGTCACCGCGGACGGGTTTCAGGGCGCGCGCGCGCTGCTCAAGCAGCAGAAGCGTCCAGCGTCGCCGTGGGCGCGCTCCTCCGGCGGGCTCGAAGCGGCGGGTCGCTGGAGCCGGCTCCCCTCGTCCGCCGGCGAGCGCGATGACGACGCCGTCGAGCGGCAGGCGCGCGCGCTGCTCCGGCGTTACGGCGTCGTCGGCCGAAAGGTGCTCGAGCGCGAGCGGCTCGCGGCCCCCTGGCGAGACATCGTCCGCGTGCTGCGGCGCCTCGAAGCCCGCGGCGAGATCCGCGGCGGTCGCTTCGTGGCGTCGTTCACCGGCGAACAGTTCGCGTTGCCGGAGGCGGTGGAGACCTTGCGTGCCGTCCGACGACAGGACTGCAGCGGCGAGCTCGTGCGCGTCTCGGCCGCGGACCCCTTGAACCTCGTCGGCATCGTGACGCCGGGAGAGCGCGTGCCGGCGTTCGCCCAAAACCGCGTGCTCTTCCTCGACGGAGTGCCCGTGGCGGCGCTCGAGGGCGGGCGCGCGCGGCTCTTGTCACCTGCCGCGGACGCGTCGCTGCTCGACGAGCTCACGAAGCCCGCCCCTCGGGTCGTGCGCGGCGCGAAGCGGCGCCGCTCGAGCGCTGCCTGAAACCCGCGTGCCAGCGCCGAAGGATTCGCGTAGAGCCAGCCGCGCGACCAGCAGCTCCATTCGCTCTCGGGGCGTCCCCCCGCGGAGGCGCCAACGTGACGAACGAGATCCTCCACTTCGACGACGCAAAGCTGCCTGCCAGGGGCGCGGGCTACGAGATCACCGGCGAGATCGCGCAGGCGGCGACGCTCACCCTGCACAGCGGCGAGAAGGCCTGGGCGAGCCGCGGCGCGCTCGTGTCCCTCGACGACGGCATCGGCTGGCACCTCGAGGTGCCCGGCGGCGTCGGCGCGGCGGTGGGGCGCGCCTTCGCCGGCGAAGGCCTCTCGCTCACGCGCATCTCGTCCTCGAAGGCCGGCGCCAGGGTCGTGCTCGCCTCGGGCCAACCGGGCAAGGTCATCGCCTGGGACCTCGACGCGGGCGGTGACGTCGTCTGTACGCGCGGCTCGTTCCTGGCGGCGACCGGTGACGTCGAGATCATCCCGACCGTCGCCAAGCGCGCCGGCGCGGCGCTGTTCGGCGGCGCGGGCATCGTGCTGCAGCGCATCCACGGGCGCGGCGTCGCCTTCGTGCACGGCAGCGGCGACTTCGTGCGCCATGAGCTCGCCGCGGGCCAGGTGCTGCAGGTCTCCACCGGCAACCTCGCCGCCTTCAGCGCCGGCGTCGACTACGGCATCGTCGGCGTCCAGGGCTGCCGAAACATCCTGTTCGGCGCCGAGGGGCTGTTCATGGCGCGGCTCGCCGGGCCCGGCGTGGTGCTCACCCAGACGCTCAAGCGTGCTCCCGCGACGCGCACGCGCTGACGCGTCCGCCCGCGCGTCTCGCCCTCGCTCACAGCAGCTCTTCGAGCAGATCGACGAGCGACGCTACCGCCGGAGCGGGAAGCGGCTCCGGCGCCGCCCACGGCTGCACGCGGACGCGTACCCCCGGGTTCTCCTCGAGGAAGGCGCTCAGGTCGCGCGCTCGGATGCGGAAGCCGCGCCCCGCCTCCGACGACAGCGCGTCGTCGGCGTGCTCTCCGCCCGCCAGCGCCGCGGCCGGCTCTCCGACGAGAGCCCCCCGGCCGAGCTCGCGGGCGCCGCAGCGGACGCGCCCCTTCTGCACGAGGATGAGCTCGGACGCCGACGCGCCCGCGCGGAGGAGCGGTGCGCCGGCGCGCCACGTCTTCGGACGCAGCAGCATCTCGAACGCCGTCTTCTGGGCCACCGTCATGCCGCTGAAGTGCTCGGTCTCCTCGAGCAACGCGCCGGCGTCGAGCTCGCGCACGCGCGCGTGGCGCCTCACGAGCGCGCACGCGTCGGTGCCTTCGCAGATCTCCCGCACGCGCGCGCCGTGGATGGCGAGCAGCTCGAGATCCGTCTTCGCGACCACGTCGGCGGTGCGCGGCTGGCCGAGGAACACCGCCATCTCGCCGAGCGTGTCTCCGACGCCGTAGACCTCGAGCTCGCGACCGCCCTTCAGCACGGCGGCCTTACCGGCGGCGACGACGTAGACGTGCTCCCCGACGTCACCCTGGCGGATGAAGCAGGTGCCGGCCTTCACGTGCTCGAGACGACAGGCGGCGAGCAGCTCGGCGGCGCGCGCGAGCGGCAGCCCTTCGAACAAGCGCACGGCGCCGAGCAGTCGCAGGTGCGTGGCCACGCGCTCTTCCGGCGGCTCACTCACGTTCAGGACGAGCGTGCCGGCGCGGCCCGGCCGAGCGACGCGCAGGCCCATGTCCGGCGTGACGCGGGACGGCGTGGTGTGCACGACGACGACGCGCCGGCGCACGGCCTTCGGCAGGCGCGTGAGCACCTCGAGCTGCGTGTGCAGCGGCGGCACGCCGGCCTCGTGAAAGACGAGGTCGTGCCCCCAATCGAAGCCGAGCAGCTCCTCGCGACGCTCGGGCTCCATGCCGCCCTCTGCGTAGATGACCTCGATGCGCGCCGGATCGTTCAAGGTGTCGGACGAGTAGGTGAAGCTCTTGCCCGAATAATGCGCCTCGAAGGCGATGGTCGGGATGGAGTGCAGCGTGTAGCGGAAGATGAACTGCGCCTTCTCGAGCGTCATGGGCGCGCCGACGTGCACGGGCCGAAAGTCGAACAGCCTCGCGATCTCGTCCTCGGGGATGCCGGAGAGGAGCGACCACTTTCGCCGGTAGGAGCTGAAGATGGTGGGCGTCGTGTAGAGCGTGACGCGTCCGCCGGTGAGCGCCTTCTGCAAGGTGCCCGCGTCGTGGTCCGCGTGGCAGTGCGTCAGCAGGATGGCCGCGATGTGCGAGAGATCGACGTCGGCGCTCTGCAACACGTCGAGCGCGTGCACCGGCGGGTCCACCATGACGCCGCGGCCGCCGACCCAGAGGACGAAGCCGCTCGTCTTCTCGGCCGGATCGGGATCGAAGCCATGGCTGCGCCCGAGCGTGGTCACCCCGAAGGCCGGCGGCACGAAGGCCGCACGCTCGCCCCGCACGTCGAGCGCGGGCTTCGGCAGCGGCGGGTCGGCGGGGAAGCGCGCCTGGCACGCTCCGTCCCAGTGCACGCTGAAGCCATCGGCCTCCTCCTCGACGAACACGCCGCCGCCGAGCGCCACGCGTCCGTCCTCGAAACAGACCAGCTCGAGCGCGTCGTCGAGCTGGAGCAGGCCGCTCGCGTAGGGGCCGCGCCGAAAATAGTCGTACTCGCGGCGCAGGTCGGGCAGCCGGAAGCCGGGCGCGTAGTCCTGCGCGAGCAACAGCTCCTCGGGGCCGAGCAGCGCCTCCTTCACGGCGCCACGCACGCGCCTGCCGAGCTCCTCGGTGGTGACGACGCGCACCGCGCGCTGCCGCGCGAACAGGTTGAAATAGATCGGGAACTCGAGGTCGGCGTAGGAGACGCCCCGACGAGGATCGAAGAGGTGCTTGCCGAGCACGAAGATCTGCGGGACGCCGCGCTCGTCCTTGAGCGTGTCCTTGATGGTCTCCGAGGGCGCCCCGAACTGCAGCGGCCCGACGGGCGTGTCGATCCACAGCCCCCCTCGGCTCAGCCGGCGCGGCTCTCGCAGGGCTCGTTCCGTGCTCACCACGGGGTGACGATAGACCGGCGGCCACCGCAACGCTCGCGCGCAAAGGGCCCTGCGCGCGCAAGCGGTCCTCGTCGTGGGATCCGCGTTCGGCTATCCTCGTCGGGTGCCGGACGATCGCCCCCTCCCCGCCGACCGCGGCGTCACCCAGAGGCGCCGCCTCGCGCAGCGCATCGCGGGCCTCCGCCCCTCGCTGTACGCGCGCGTTTTGAGCCGGCTGCAGTCCTACAGCGGCGAGATCTATCCCTTCCATATCGGCGAGACGTGGCTCCTGCCTGACCCCCTCGTGAAGCAGGCGCTGCGGGACATCGACGACCGCGCGGTGCATCACTACGGCCATCCGCAAGGCATCCCGGAGCTGCGCGAGGCCATCGCGAACCACGTCAGCCGCCAGGGGCCGGCCACGAGCGGTGATGACGTCGTCGTCACCCATGGCGCGACGCACGCGTTGAACCTCGCTTGTCAGGCGATCCTCGATCCCGGCGACGAGGTGCTGGTGCTCTCGCCGCACTGGCCGCTCATCAACGGCATGATCCACACGGCCTGCGCGGTCCCCGTCGAGGTGCCCTTCACCTGCCGCCTGCGTGAGACCACGCCCCCGAGCGTCGAGGAGCTGCTCGCCCCGCAGCTCTCGCCGCGGACGCGCGCGATCTACGTCACCTCACCGAACAACCCCGACGGCGTCGTGCTGCGCCGGGAGGAGCTCGCGCAGCTCGCGCGCTTCTGCGTCGAGCACGACCTCTACGCGCTCGTCGACGAGGCCTACGAACGCTTCCACTTCGTCGAGCCCGCGCCACCGCTGGCGTCCTTCCCGGCCATGCGCGAGCGCGCCATCCGGGTGTTCACGTTCTCGAAGAGCCACCGCATGGCCGGCCTGCGCGTCGGCTTCGCCATCGCCGCCCCCGACGTGCGCGCGGCCATGGTCAAGCTGGCGAACATCTCCGTGTACAACGTCTCCCTGCTCATGCAGCGGGCCGCGCTCGTGGCGCTCGCCCAGTGCGAAGGCACCGTGGCGGAGACGGCGAGCGCCGCGCAAACGGCCCGGGACCTCTTATGCGGCGCGCTCTCAGAGCTCGACGGGCTCACCTTCACCAAGCCCGAGGGCGGCGCTTATGTGTTCGCCGACCTGAGCCGGCTGCTCGGCGGCGCCGATTGTTTCGAGCTGCTCGACGCCTGTCTCGACGAGGGCGTCGTGTTCTCTCCCGGTGGCGGCTTTGGGGCCGCCTACGAAAAGCATGCGCGCTTCTGCTTCACCGCCATGGAGCCCGAGCGCCTGAGGCGCGGCGCCGAGCGCCTGGCCAACGTGCTCGGCCGCTTCAACGGCTGAGGCGCGGCTCGCCTGCCTGATGTGCATGGCCCAGCGCGGTTTGCCGGCCCGGTGCTCGACGCCGAAGGCGGTCACTGACTTGGGAACGCGTGGCGCTTGCGGCTATGCTCCTCCCGGCGTCGCGGCGACTCGCCCCCCCGCGCCGTGAGCATCGACGAACCGCTGTTGTCACCGTCCGGGAGCCGCCTTGGTTTACTTCAATCCGACGAACCGGGAGATTACGGCCAAGATCGTCTACTACGGGCCCGGCATGTGCGGGAAGACGACGAACCTGCAGAAGGTTCACGAGCTCATGCGCCCGCAGATGAAGTCCGAGCTCGTCTCCGTCGCCACCGAGACCGATCGGACCATCTACTTCGACTTCTTGCCGCTCAAGCTCGGGAAGATCGCGGGCTTCGATTTCGTCGTGCGCACCTTTACGGTGCCGGGCCAGCCCTATTACGCGGAGACGCGGAAGATGGTGCTGCAGGGCGCGGACGGCGTCGTGTTCGTCGCCGACAGCCAGCGCTACATGCTCGACCAGAACAAAGACAGCCTGATGGACCTCAAGAGGAACCTCAAGCTGAACGGGCTCGACTACCACACGATCCCGCTGGTGCTGCAGTACAACAAGATCGACCTGCCCGACACGCTCGGCAAGGAGGACCTCGACCAGGCGCTCAATGACCGCCGCCTCGAGACCTTCATCTCGTCGGCGGTGACGGGGCAAGGCGTCGTCGAGACGCTGAAGGCCATCACCCTGCGCGTGTTCAAGCACGTGCGCGACGGCGGGTTGAACAAGGCCGCGGGCCCTCGTCCGGCGGCGGCGCCGACCCCCGTTGCTCGTGCACCGCAGCCCGCGCCGGTACCGCAAGCCCAGCCCATGGCGGCCGCGTACGCGAACGCGGTGCGCGCTCCCGCCCCTGCGCAGCCGCAAGCCTGGCCGACGCCGGCAGCTCCCGGCGCGCGTGCCGTCTCGCCGCAGAACCTCAGCGGCTCCGCCCAGACCGATCCATCGCAGCTCGCGGCGCAGGTGAACGCGCTCGCGCAGCACGCGCAGGTCGGCAGCTCCCCCATGCCGTCGCGCGAGCAGATCGGCATGCAGGAGTTCCAGAACCTCGCGGTCCTGCACCACAAGCTCGCCGAGCGCGTCGCCCAGCTCGAGCAGGAGCTGACGCGCCTCGGCCAGGAACATCAGGATCTGAAGCGCGTCGTCGGCCGCAAGCTGATGTAGCCGCGCCGTTCACGCACGACGACGAGCGCGCGCCAGGAGACGGCGCACGAGCGCGCGCATGATGAGCGCCCCCACCGTCGCTCCGATGACGTCCGCGACGAGGTCACCCACGCTGGCGAAGCGCTTCGGCACGAACGACTGGTGCACCTCGTCGAGCGCGCCGTACACACCCGCGAGCAGCACCGCCTCCAGGATGACGACGCGCGCGAGAGACATCCTGCGGCGCGCCACGGCCAGGAAGGCGAGCGCCCCGACGACGCTGTAGGCCGTCGCGTGCAGCAACTTGTCGGAGAAGCGGAACACGAGCGCCTCGGGGATGGGCGGCTCGGACAGGTGCGAGACGAGCGAGATCGCGACACACGCGAGCACGAACGGGACGTACACGAGCCCCACGGGCGGCAGCGTCCTCGCGCCCGGCATCACGCCTCGTAGAGCGGCCCCTCGGGGCCGGCGTGCAGGTGCTCGAGCAGTTGGTTCCAGCGCTCTCCGGGGGTCTGCGCGACGGGCTCGGCGGCGGTCGCGTGCGGCGTCGACACGCGCGCCTCGGCCTCCCGGACGCGCGCGGCGACCTGCTCGAGCAGGCCCTCGTCGACGAGCACGGACGCTCCCCGGCGCAGCGCGAGCGCGATGGCGTCGGAGGCGCGCGCGTCGATGGAGGTCCGTTCGTCGCCAAAGCGGAGCGTGACGCGAGCGCGCACCACGCCGCCCACCACGCCGACCAGCGTCGCCTGCTCGACCTGCGCGCCGACCACGTCGAGGATGGCAGCGCCGAGATCGTGGGCGTCCAACGTCGGCGCGCGCTCGCCGGCGCAGGCACGGGCCACCGCGGCGGCGTCGCGGTCGTCGAGCCAGAGCGGAAAGATCCGCTGCGAGGGAGCGTGCGCGAGCAGCAGGACCGCGCGCCCGTCGCGCGGGTCGAGGCTGAGGGCGGCGACGTGAAGAGGGACGAGCAACGGCCACCTCGCGGTGCCGCTCAGCCTAGCAAGTCATGCCGCGCCACGCTCCGGCGCGCGAGGCTGTCGATCGGGATAGGGCCGCGGGCGCGCTCTCGTCTCGGGGCGGATGTAGGTGTTGGCCTACTCGCCCGCGCGCATCTCGATGCGATCACCGGCCACGACCTCGCGGGAGGTCTCGAGCATGACGCCGGTGCTGCCGCGCTCGCCGACGTCGACGACGAGGATGCGGCCGATGTCCTCGTCCTGCATGCCGCGCAGCTCGCCCGTGAAGGGGTCACCGCTGCGGACGACGACGAAGGTGTTGCCCACCTGAACGCCGTCGTTCTGACCGCGGTCGATGAACACCACGTGGTTCTGCCCGATGTAGCGGATGGGGAAGCGCGCGGTGTCGACGACGTAGCCCTTCAGATCCTTCTCGTTCGGCACCGGGCGCACCGACTGGATGTCGACGTCCTGGAGCGCGCCGATGTAGCTGCCGCGGCTGATGACGTCCCACGACGCCACCAGCGTGCCGAGGTGCTGCTCGTCGCTGACGCGGTCGACGCGGGCGATGCCGGTCGTGTGCACGACCTTGCCGAGGTTCTCGCCGGTGACCGGGTGACGCAGGTCGCGAGCGACCTCGAACACCTGCAGGAGCTGCCCCGGCTCGGGCTTGTCCTCGAGGTCGAAGTAGGCGGCGTCGAACACCGACAGCATCTCCTTCTCCTCGGGGGAGTTGCGGATCTGTCCGGCCTTCTCGAGCTGCTCGTCCGTGATGAAGTACTCGCGGCGGCCGGTGTCGGAGTTCACGTCGGCGATGCGCGGCGCGTCGACGCCCTTGTCCTCGAACAGGGGCACGTCGACGAAGTCCTCCTCCATATCGTCGGTCGGCTCCTCGGGCTCGACCTCCACCGGCTCCTCGGTGGCGCCTGGATAGAAGCGAATGCGCGTGCCCGGCTGGATCCAGTTCGGGTTCGTGAGGCTCGGGTTGTAAGACCAGATCTTCGGCCAGTACCAAGGGTTGTTCAAAAAGCGCTCGCTGAGATCCCACAGCGTGTCGCCCGGCTGGACGACGTACGACTCGGGAGCCGCCTGCGCGGGAGGCGCGGCGCTCTCCGAAGGCTCTGCTGTCGGCTCGGACGGCGTCGCCGCCTCGCCCTCCTCGTCACCCCCGAAGCTCTCTTCCTCGAAGCTCTCCTCGTCCTCTTGGGAGAGGCCGGGTGTCGTCGCTACCGAGGCGAGGACCATGGCGATTAGAGGCGCGCGCCACCTGCTACGCATCGCTCGTTCCTTCCCGTCGTACGCGGGCACAGTGGCGCCCGCAGCCTTGCTTCCCGAGCATACGCCCGGCTCGAACGCCGCCCAAATTTTCGGCCGGGGCGGATCGAGCTTTTCGAAGCCGTCGAATCGGAACGCGCGCTCGCCCTCCACACCCCGGCGTCAACGAGGCGCGTCGGGTGCGCCGCGCAAACGCTTGAGCGCCTTCCGGGCCTCCGAGACCTTCTCGGCCTTCGGATATTGCTGCAGGAGCTGGCCGTAGAGCGTCTCCGCCAGCACCGGCTCACCGAGCTCCTCGTGCGCGAGGGCCATGCCGTACAGCGAGTCGGGCATCTTCGCGCTCGAGGGGAAACGCAGCGGCAGCGTCTTCCAGGTGTCGATGGCGAGGCGCGGCTCTCCGCGCTCGAGGTGGCACACGCCGATCCAATAGACCGCGTTGTCCGCGAGGTCGTGCTGCGCGTGCCGCGCGAGCAGCTCCGTGAAGCCAGCCACCGCCTCGAGGTAGCGGCCGTCCTGCATGCGGGCGCGCGCCTCTTCATACTGCGCGTGGGGGTCGGCGCTCGCCGCGGCCGTCGGCGGAGGGGCGCTGGCCGTGGTGTTCGCCGTCGTCGAAGAACGCGACCCGACCACCTCCGCCAGCGGCGCGTGCTCGACCGTGTCCTCGACCTGCGCGGGCGGCAGCTCCACCGGCGTCGAGCGCGGCGGCCCGGGGCCGAGATCGATGGAGCGCGTGCCGGCGTCGTTCTGCCAGCCGCGGCGCGCGTCATAGCTCGGCTCGGCGGCGGGATAGCCGCTCCACGTCTGTGACGACGACGGCGGCGGCGCATACGATGTCGGCGCCGGAACGTAGGCGGGCGCCGCGCCGAGCGACACCGAGCGACGCGGCTCGTCGGCGACCTTCTCCGTCAAGAGCGCGACCTGCGCGTCGAGATCGCTGAGGCGCCGCTCGAGGCGGAGCACGCGCTCGCGCAGCACCGTCGCCTCGGCCTCCGCCGAGCTCGCCGTCGGCTCGGCCGCGTCACCGGTGTGGGCGCAGCCGGCCAGGAGCCAGGCCGCGGTGGCACACGAGAGCAGACGGGAGAGAGCCATGCTGTGTCCTCCTGGGAGCGAGCCGGATCCCTTGGTAGCAGGGTTGCCCCACCCGGCTCCAATTCCCGACCCCGCCCCCTGCCCGGCCGCCTTTTCCGTATGATGGGCGCCCACGGCGAACGGCCTCGGGGTGACGGTGACCGAGCGCTTCTTACAGCTGATGAAGATTCGGCCCGGCGAGACCGCGAAGGTCTCGCTCATGTTCCTGTACCTCTTCGTCATCGTGTCCGTGTTCATCAGCGGCCGCATCACGCGCGACGCGCTCTTCCTCGACGTGTACTCGAAGGAAGCCCTCGCCTACATGTACATCACGGTCGCCTTCGTGGTGCCGTTCTTCTCGTACTTCTACGCGCGCTTCGCCGACCGCTTCCGTCGCGATCGCATTATCCTCGCCACGCTGGTGGTGCTGTCGACGTCGCTCTTGTTCGGGCACGTCATGGTGCAGACCGGGCAGCGCTGGGTCTACGCCGCCCTCTACAACTGGATCGAGGTGGTGGGCGCGTTCCTCATCATCCAGTTCTGGACCTTCGCGGGCGACATCTTCTCCTCGCGGGAGGCGAAGCGCCTGTTCCCCTTCGTGGGCCTCGGCGGCATCTTCGCCTCGATGCTCGCGGGCATCGGCGTCTCGACGGCGACGACCCGGCTCGGCATCCCCACGTCGCAGCTCCTGTTGCCGCAGGCGGTGCTGCTGTTCGCCTGCGTCGGCATCGTGTGGCACCTCGGCACGCGGGAGCGCGCGCGCCTGCAGGAGGCCATGGTCGGCAAGCACACGCGCACCGATCAGGCCGCCTTCCGCGTGAAGAGCGAGGTGCGGGACGTCTTCAAGTCCAAGCACCTGAAGCTCATCGCGGCCATGACGGTGGCGACGTTCATCACCGTCCCGCTCATCGACTACCAGTTCAAGGTCATCGTCAAGGAGCACTTCCCCGCCGTCGACGAGTACTCGGCCTTCATGGGCTACTTCTACTCGGCCTCGGGGCTCGTGGCCGCGCTGATGCAGCTCGGGCTCACCGGCCGCATCCTCGAGCGCTTCGGCGTCGTCGTCAGCCTGCTCGTGTTGCCGCTGTTTTTGCTCGGCGGCACCGCCGGCATGGTCCTCGGCATGAGCGCGTTCTACCTGGCGGTGTTCTCGAAGGGCGCGGAGAACTCGTTCCGCTACAGCATCTACGACGCCACCATGCAGGTCATCTACACGCCGGTGCCGGGCCACGTGCGCGGGCGCGCGAAGACCTTCATCGACGGCATCTTGAAGCCCTGGGCCGGCGGCATCGCGGGCGGCGTCATCACCTTGATGGTGGGCCCGCTCGGCCGCCCCGTCACCGAGCTCGCCTGGGTCGCCATCGCGCTCACCGGGCTGTGGATCTTCCTCATCTTGCGCATCCGCAAGGAGTACGTGAGCCAGCTCCTGGCCAGCCTGCGCAGACGACGGCTCGACTTCTCCGAGAAGGAGCTCGTGGTCAGCGACGACGCCACCGTGCAGGTGCTGCGGCGCGCGCTGTTGAGTGAGAGCGCCGCGGAGGTGCGCAACGCGCTCGAGCTCACGCGACGCGTGGTGTCGCACGACCTGAGCATCGACGTCGTGCGGCTGCTCGAGCGCAAGGAGCCCGACATCCGCGTGCGCGCGCTCGAGATCCTCGGCGAGCGGGGCTCCATGTCGCTGTCGGACCACGTGGAGCGCATGTTCGAGGACGCGGACATGGAGGTGCGCGCGGCGGCGACCAGCGCCTTCTGCGCCATCGTCGGCGAGCCCGCCTTGCGCGTGGTGCGGCACCAGCTCGACAGCGACTCCCCCGAGGTGCGCGGCGCGGCGGTGACGAGCCTCATCAAGCACGGTGGCCTCGAGGGCATCCTCATCAGCGCCGAGCACCTGCGCGCGATGCAGACGAGCGTCGACGAGAACATCCGCTTCGCCGCCGCCAACGTGTTCCGTGACATCGGCGTGAAGAACTTCTACCAGCCGGTCATGGCGCTGATGCGCGATCCTTCCGCGCGCGTGCAGAACGCCGCAGCGCTGGCGGCAGGCGCCATGCAAGCCCCCGAGCTCATCCCGGCGCTCATCTACAAGCTCGCTCGTCGAGAGACCGCGCGGGCGGCGACCTTCGCGCTCACGCAATACGGCGACACCGTGAGCGAGACCCTCGGCAAGGTGCTCTCGCACGACCCCGAGGACGTCATCATCCGCCGGCAGATCCCGCGCATCCTCGAGCGCATCGGCTCCCCTCGCTGCCTCGAGCTGCTCATGGAGTGCCTCGACGTGCACGATCCGGACGCGCGCCGAGAGACCGCGCGCGCCGCCGCGCGCCTCAGGGAGCGCCTCGGCGCGCGCGTGGACGGCAACAAGGTGCGCCGCATCCTCGACGAGGAGATCCGCGAATATTATCAGCAGCTGGCCGCGCTCGAGGACCTCTCCGCCGTGGCGGGCTCGGTCGGCCCGGACCTCTTGCGCGACTCCATCTGCGAGCGGCTCGAGCGCGCGGTCGATCGCATCTTCCGCCTGCTCGGCATCATCTATCCGCTGAAGCCCATCGAGCTCATCTACTCGAACCTCAAGTCGACGACGGTGACGACGCGGGCGAACGCGGTCGAGGTGCTCGACAACCTGCTCGAGAAGGACTTCAAGCGCCAGCTCCTGCCCATCCTCGAGGACCTGCCGCGCGATCGCGTGCTCGCGCGCGGCGCCGAGCTGTTCGACATCCAGCGCCGGCCCATCGACTTCTGGATCGGCCAGTTCCTCACCTCCCGCGAGCCCTGGCTCGTCATCGTTGCCCTCTACGTCGTCGCCGAGCTCGGCCTCGCGCACCTCAAGGAAGACGTGCTGCCGCACCTCGAGCACCGCGATCCGGTCGCGCGCGAGACCGCCGTGCGCACGCTGGCGGTGCTGCTGCCCGCCGGCGAGTTCATCGCGCGCGTCTCCTCGCTCATCGACGACGAAGACGTCCGGGTGCGCGACTACACGAGCTACATCGCGGGCGAGGCGCGGAAGTTCATGACGGTCGCGTCGAACAAGGGCGAGGTGTCGGGTCCGGTGCTGGCCGCCCCCGGCCATCAGCCCGCCGAGGTGGCCTCGTGAGCGGCCCGGCGCCTCATCGCGCGCCGCGGCTTGACCCGCTTTCCGTGCTCGCCGCATCATCCGAGCCGCGATGATCAGCACCGTCGAGAAGGTGCTCTTTTTGAAGAGCATCGACCTCTTCAGCCAAATCCCCGGCGAGGACCTCTCGCAGATCGCCCAGATCACGGACGAGGTGCACTACGAGGAGGGTGACGAGGTCGTGCGCGAGGGCGACCCGGGTGACTCGCTCTACCTCGTCATCGAGGGGAAGGTGCGCGTGCACCGCGGACGACAAGGCCTCGCGGAGCTCGGTGAGCGCCAGGTGTTCGGCGAGATGTCGCTGCTCGACTCGGAGCCGCGTTCGGCGTCGGTGTCGGCCGTCAGCGACCTCACGCTGCTGAAGATCGCGCGCGACGACTTCAACGAGATCCTCGCCGAGAAGGCGGAGATCGCGCAGGGCATCATCAAGGTGCTGACGCGCCGTTTGCGCAACACGCTGTCTTTGAAGGACGCGCCCGAGGAGCGCGGCTCCCTGCCGTCGCCGACCTGAATCACCGTCACCCGAGCGGCGTCCTCATTGGCGAGCGCGCGAGGGGCGCGGGAGCGTGTCTGCGACTCAGGCACACATTTGCGCCTTCGCGCCGGCCGGGACTTGGCTGTTATGCTGTAGGGGAGAGGGGTCTGCTGGATGGTACGCACGGGCGCTACTTCCCTGTTCTCGACGCTGAGCGCGCGGGCCTCCGAGCTGCGCGCCTCGGCCGAGCGGGGCGTCCGGCGCGCCAAGGACCTCGTCAGCGAGGCCCGCCGGGAGGCCGAGGACGTCGCCCGCCGCGCGGGCGTGCCCACGAAGCAAGCGCCCGTCATCGACGTGGGCGAGACCCCTTCGCGCGCCCTCCGGCTCGTACAGGCGGCCGCCGGGGTGGCGGTGCTGGGGCTTTTGCTCGGCGGCGCGTTGAGCCTCGCCTTGTTCGTACTGCAAGTCCTCGCGGCGTATCTGCTCTCGACGAGAGTGCTCGGCCTGCGCGTCGATCTCGCTCCGCCCCGCGCTGCCTGACCGGGAAAGAGAACCATGCGCATCACCACCCTTTGCCTCGCGAGCGCCCTGCTCGTCGCCGTGCCTCTCAGCGCCGAGCCGCAGAAGGCCGAGCCGCAGAAGGCCGAGGCGCAGAAGGCCGAGGCGCAGAAGGCCGAGGCGCAGAAGGACGGCAAGAGCGACGACGCCTTCGGCGACCTCTTCGGCGACAGCCTGTCGGGCTCGAAGAAGAACCGCATGGACGACCTCGAGGAGGCGGCCGGCAACGTCAAGGCCGGCGGGCACAGCGACGCGCTCTTGCCGAAGGCGAAGAGCAACACGGGCACGGGCGGCGTCGACTTCCTCGATCAGTTCGTCGCCGAGCGCATCCAGGTGACCAAGAAGGAGGGCTGCATCCCCGCCGAGCCGGACCGGATCCGCCTCACCTACCTCGAGTACTACGAGGTGCCGGCCAAGAGCCCGAAGCTCTCGCTGTGCTTGAAGATGAGCTCGCGCGTAAACCGCCAGGTGCGCATCACCGCGACCATCGTGAACCCGCGGCTCAAGCGCGTCGCGCGCGCGGAGTCGGTCGTCAGCTTCGCCGGCACCCAGCGCGCCGACCACGTGCTCGATTACCCCGAGATGAACCTCGACATGACCGGCAAGTACCTGCTGATGGTCGACATCGACGGCAAGCCGGTCGCCAAGCTGCCGCTGTTCGACGTCCGCCTCGCGACCGGGAACTGATTTCGCGGAGGGCGCACGCCCCTCACAGCTTCGACAGGTGGACCTCGGCCTCTCGGCCGGTGTCGCCGCCCTTGTCGAAGCGCACGGCGGCCTCGAAGTGCTTCCTCGCCTCGTCACGCCGGCCTTGCAGCTTGCGCAAGACGCCGAGCTGGAGGTGCGCGCGCGGGTAGCGCTCGTCGATGCGCAGGGCCTTCGCGAGGCACTGATCCGCGTCCTCGAGGTCACCGGCGAGGAAATGCTCGAGGCCGCGCTTGTAGTGCTCCTCGGCCTCGTTGATCATCTCGATCTCGAAGAACACGCGGCCGACGACATTGACCACGGCGCCGCGCAGGAGGCCGGTCCAGAAGAACGTCGCGGCCTCGAACGCCATGAGCGCGCCCACGGGGATGTCCGGCAGCACCGGCTTGCCGTTCCGCTTCACGCGCACCTTGTTGTAGCGGCCGCGGTCGACCCAGTACTCGACCTGGTTCTTGAGCTGCCCCATGGCCTCGGAGACGTTCTCGGACGCCACCTCGAGGTTGAAGCGTGGGCGCGCGGGGGGCTCCTCGGCGTCCGCGGCACGGCGCTCGCGCTCGTTCGCCTCCTCTTCGCTCAGCACCTCGGCGGGCTCCCGCGCGCCGCGGCTCGGCTCCTGCTCGGTCGTCATGGGTCGTCTGCCCTCACTCTCTCATGCAGGTTGCGTCGTCACCCGACCGGAGGCAAGCCCAGCAGACCCGCCGGGCGTCGCCGGCGACCTCTCGTGCCGACCAGCACAGCGTCGAAAGCTCATCGACAAGCTTTCACGCGGGTATTACAGAGACCTACTTGTCCTCACTACTGTAAGACGACCGTAAGACCCAACCACTGTAAGACCACTGCAAGAGTCCGCCTAATGGTTCACGTCACCTGCATGCGCCTTGTGGTCAACAAGGACTTCCCGGAGCCGCGAAAGATCGGCCGCGCGGTGGAGATCCTCGAGCGTGGCGGCGTCATCGCCTATCCCACCGACACCACCTACGGCATCGGCTGCAGCATCTTCGACAAGAAGGCGCTCGACCGCATTCATCGCCTGAAGGGCCTCAAGAAGGACCACCTCTTGTCCTTCGTGTGCGCCGATCTCAGCGACATCGCGCGCTACGCCCTCGTCGAGAACGAGGCCTACCGCATCATGAAGCGCCTTCTGCCCGGGCCGTACACGTTCGTCTTGCGGGCGACGCCCGAGGTGCCGCGCATGCTGCAGTCCAAGCGGCGCACCGTCGGCATCCGCGTGCCGGATCATCCGGTCACGCTCGCCCTCGCGCGCGGCTTCAAGAAGCCCATCATCTCCACGTCGACGACGGTGGAGGGGCGCACGCTCAAGAACGCGGACGAGATCAACCTGCACATGGGGCACGGGCTCGACCTCATCCTCGACGCCGACCACATCGAGGAGCCGCCTTCGAGCATCGTGGACCTGAGCGGGCCCTACCCCGTGGTCATCCGCGAGGGCAAAGGCGATCTCTCCTGGGTCGCGGTCTGATTTCCCCGGAGGGGCGCCGGCCCCTCCTCGGATTTCGGGTCCATGCCCCGAAGTCCTCCCCTCCCTTTCGCTCGCTCCAGGCGCTCCGCGCGTGGCTCGCGTCCCTGGCGGGTGTTACTTCTTCACGCCGAGGGGTAGCTCGACGTTCTTGCGCTCGCCGGTGAAGCGCGGCCAGCGGAGGCGAGCGAAGACCTTCCCGAGGCAGTCGGCCATGGGACCGGCGCGCACCTCGCGCTCCTTGAGCTTGAAGCTCGTGGCTTTGCCGGCCTCGGTCACCGTCCACATCAGCGTCACGCGGCTCGGCATGTCCGGGTTGCGCGCGACCTCGGTCTTCAAGCAGCGCCCGATGGCCCCCGACGACTTGCGCACGGGCGCCATCACCTGCTGCTGCGTGAGCGTCTGCAGCACGGCGCCGCCACCGTCGTCGTCGTCCTTCTTCTTCTTCTCGTCGGCCTTGGCCACCTTCGTGTCGGCCTTCTGCTGCCTCTTCTTCTGCGACGCCTTCTTGCTGGAGGCCTTCTTCGTCGCCTTCTTGCCGCTCTTGCCCTCGCGCTTGTCGTCGTTGTCCGCGAGCTTGTCAGCGTCACCGTCGCCCTCGCCGTCGTCGCCATCGGCCACGCGCTCGTCATCGACGCGCTCGTCGTCGGCTCGCGGGTCGTCGTCCTTCTTGGGCTCGGGCGCGGCGGGCTTCGGCGGCAGATCGACCAGCGGCGGTGGGCGCTGCAGCCACTCGTCGCCGCGGTCCCACGGCTTCGCGATCCACACGGCGCGGCCGGCGACGGCGCCGAGCAGGAAGGGCACCACGAACAACGCCGCCAGCGTCGACCAGCGCGTCATGCGTTGGCGTCGTCGTCGCGCCTCGCGCTCGAGCTGCTCCTTGATGGCGCGCTGCCGCGCCTCGGCCTTCTCGAGGATCTCCTTGAAGTAGGCGACCGACTTGAGCGGTCGCCACTTGCCGGCCTCGCGACCCACGGGCGTGTCGGCCGCGAGCTCGCCTTGCTCGATGCGCTGCACGAGGACGGCCGCCGAGACGGGGCCGAGCACCACGTCGTCCTGCTTGAACAGCCAGTCACCCGCCGTGGCGTCGTCGTCGTTGCGCTTTGGGGCCGAAGGCTCTTCGTCCTCGACGTCGAGGCCGCTCAGGTCGAGCGCGAGCGATCCGAGACCGGGCCTCGCGTCAGGCTCGTCTCGACGACGCTTCTTCAACGGGGGGGGCGCGCTGCTCGCCATGACGCCGGACGGTCTACCTCTGTCGACGGAGGGGGCGATCGACCGTAGCACGGGCGCGCGCTCGTCTGCGCATGGGACACCGCTTTGATCCGCTGGCCGCGAGCTGGCATCCCACCCTGCAAGAAGGGGCAGCGCGCCCGAGACGCATGGCGAACCCACGACGGATCCAGTTTCTGGTGCGCTTTGGCTACGACGGCAGCCGTTTCCATGGGCTGCAGCCGCAGCCGGGTCTGCCGACGGCGGGCGGCGCCCTACGCGAGCGCGTCCACGAGGCGGCCGGACAACGCCCCCGCGCGCTCGCCTTCGCGGCTCGAACCGACGCCGGCGTGCACGCCCTCGAGAACGCGGCGACGTTCTGGCTCGAAGGGCCGCTCGACGTCGAGAAGCTCCAGCGAGCGCTCGAGGCGCCGAGAGACGACGGGCTGTGGCTTCTGCGCGCCTACGAGACACCGTGGAACGTGCACGCGCGCGGCAGCTCCCGCGGCAAGCGCTATCGCTACCGCCTCGAAGACGGCTGCACGGAAGAGGACACCTGGCTGCGCTACGCGTGGCACGTGGTGCCCCGGCTCGACGAAGGGCGCTTGCGAGACGCGGCGCGACAGCTCGTCGGCACGCACGACTTCTCGTCCTTTCGCGCGCCGCGCTGCGCGAGCTCGACGCCGGTGAAGACGCTGGCGCAGGTGCGCGTCGGCGGCCCCTTCCGCACCACGGGCGAGCGGCGCCTGTTCTTCATCGACGTCGTGGGGGACGCGTTCCTGCGCAAGATGGTGCGCATCCTGGTCGGCACGCTCGTCGAGACGGCCGCGGGCTTTCGCGACCCTGGCGATCTGCCGGGCATCCTCGCGGCTCGCCGACGCGACGCAGCCGGCATGGCGGCGCCCGCTCGTGGCCTCGTGCTGATGAAGGTGGGCATGGCCTGGCCGCCCGACGGCAGCGGCCTCGTGCGCGAGCTGAGCGGCCTCGATCACGCGGCGGACGACGAGGAGTAGCGGTCAGTCGGTCGGAAGCGGCGCGGCGGCCGCCGGCACGACGCTCGAGGGCGCGTCACTCGTACCCGCTGCCGGCGGCGCGCTGAAGCCCTGTCCGACGAGGTAGCCGACGAGCGCGCCCACCACCAGCAAGGCGGCCGCGGCCAGCAGCTTGACGCGAGCGCTCGGCTCCTTCGGCAGCGGCGGGGGCGGCGGCTCACGCACGAGCTCCACGTCGTCCATCTCGGTCGGCGACGTCGAGAAGAACGAGCTCTCCTGCCCGAGCCAGCGATCGATCTCCACGCGGTGGTCGTCCGAGGTGATCTCCTCGCCCACGAACAGCGGCGGCGGCTCTCCCTGCGAGGACCACGTCGTCAGCGACACGCCGCCCGGCTGCCCGTCCTGTGCGGCGGCCTCGACGACGTCGGGCGCGCGCGGCAGCGGCCGCGGTCCGGCGCCGGCCAGGGAGCCATCGCGCGCCGTGTCTCCCGGCGGATCCATGACCGGCTCGCCGTCGGGATCGGAGGGGGGCAGCAGCTCGTCGGCGGGAGGCTCCCCCTCGGGCCGCTGCGCTTCCGCGGCGAGCGGCGGCAGCGAGCCGTCCATCACCGCCTTGCGCACCTGCTCACGCTCCTCCTCGAGGTGGCGCGCGTCATCGAACCACTGGCGGCGGACGGGCAGATCCGAGCCGATGACCGGCATCGGCTCGCTCGGCTCGTCGCTGGCCTCGGGCGCGAGCGACGACGACAGCGGCGACTTCACCGGCCCGCTCTCGTCGGCGACGACGTCGGGCAGCGCGAGCACGCCCAGCGAGAGCAGGCGAGCCAGCGCGCGCACGGTGAGCCGCTCCTCGAGGGGAGCCTCGGTGATGACCTGCGCGACCGTGCGCCGCCCGTCGACGCGACGCAGCAGCGGGTTGATCTGATCCGGCAGATCGTCGAGGTGACGCTTCAGCACCAGCGGGCGGACGGACCAGACCTGCTCGAGGCCACCCACGGCCTCGGCCGCACGCGCGAGCTTCGCGCGGTGCGCCCGGTGCTGCTGCACGAGGTCCGGCCACGGGGCGAAGGACTGCGGCGGCGCGCTCTCGGTCACGCGCCGATCGAGCCGATAGCTCCCGGACACGGCCCCGAGCATGCGGAACAGCGCCGGCGGGCCGAAGTCGCCGAGGGCCCGCGCGTCGACGATCTGCCCTTCGTACAGGCCGACCTCGCCCTCGAGCGCGCCGACGTAGAACAGGCAGCGGCCGGTGTAGCCGAGCTCGACGAGGCGGCCGAGCAGCTCGTCGGGGGTGACGTGCAACAGCGAGCCCTCGTCGGGCACCCGCCGGTCCGCGCTCCCCAGGCTGTCCACCCGTTGCTCGCCGCTCATCGGGCGCGAGTGTGCCAGAGGTCGAACGCTCTCGCACCCCCTGCCCGACTTCGGAGCCGACGCGCACCGGGACGCGGGCTCCCTTCAGGACGTGTGGACGTGTCTCGCAAAGGCGAGGACACGTCCTGGTGACGGGAGGGAACAACGACGGGGGGGCCCCGTCGGCACGTGCCCGCGTGGGCGAGGGCCGCGGCCACTCGGAGATCAGTCGTCGAGGCTGACGTCGACGTAGAACGGGGCGGCGCCGAAGATGTCCTCGTTGCGCTGCGCGTTCGCGACGTAGCGCGCGAGGAATTTGCGGTGCTCCTTGGTGAGCGACAAGAAGCGCAGCCCCATACCGGCGCCGCGGCCGTCCGGCTGGGACAGGAAGCTCACGCGCACGACCTCGACGTCGGCGACCACGTGCTCGCCGCCGCGCTCGAGGCGAAGCGCGGCCTTGGTGCCGATGGGATCGGGGCAGCGGGTGGCGACGAACGCGCCGGTGAGGCTCACGTCGGCGGCGCGCGCGATGAGGATGCGGTTGCTCGAGAGGTACGCGGCGGTGCCCGCGATGCGCACGCGGGGGGACGCGCGGCCGCTGATGGCGGACGGGTCATCGTAGTCGGGGTGAGAGCTCACGGGGACGACGAGCATGGGGCCTCCTTGCGACGGGTGGAGCCTCTTGGCGCCGGGTTGCGTCGCGGGTGGCTCAAGGTCGCTTGCGGTTGTAGGCGCCGTCAAAAAAACGGCCGGCGCTCACTTCGCCGGCCCGCGCGCCTCGGGGCGCATAGAGTCCCAGCTCTTTCGCTCGAGGCAGCGCCGCATGACCTTCGCGGCGGGCTTCTTGCGCGGCGTGTACGTGCTGTCGCTCGCCCCGCCGAAGCCGAACCAGTTCCAGAAGTAAGCGCCGTCGAGGACGCCGCTGCCGGCGAACGCGTCACAGAACGCTTCATAGAGCCGCGCTTGCAGCGCGAGATCGATGGGCGCCCTCCGCGTCTCGTCCCAGGGGTAGCGCGCGGCGCTGACGATGGACGGGTAGCCCACCTCGGTGATGACCAGCGGCTTGTTCAGTCGGGCGCGCAGCGACGCCAGCGAACGAACGGGACCGCGCCACGCGTCGGCGAGCTGCTTCGTCGTCGGTGGCGCCTCGTCGCGCGCGAGCTCGAAGTAGGCCGTGACGCCGACCTCGTCGAGCGCGTCCCAGAAGCGGATGGGATCGAAGTGGTCCCAGTTGGCCGAGTAGTAGAGCGTGCTCGGCGTCGTCCTGCGCACCTTGGCGATGAGCGCCCGCCAGCGCGCCTCCTCCCGCTCGAGCGAGAGCAGCTCGCTGCCGACGCCGAAGCGCTCGCTGCCGGTCGCCTTCGCAATCGACGCCATGCGGAGCAGGTAGCGCTCATAGCTCGCGAACCAGGCGTCGACGCCGGCCGCGGGACGAATGCGCCCGCGCCACTCCGTCGGGGTCCGCTTCGCCAGCCGAACGATGGGCAGCAGGGAGACCCGGAGGCCGCGCGCTCTCGCCTGCCGCAGCGTCCGCGCGAGGGTGGCGTCGCTCGGCGAGTAGCTCGGGCGGGGCGCGATGTCGTGCGCGGTGACGTCGCTCTGGTACCAGGCCACCACGATGAGGACGTCCGTGGCGCCGTGCGCGACGATCTCGTCGAGCAGATGGCCGTAGTCATACTCGGCGTCGGTGGCGAAGAGCCCGAGGCCGACGCCGCGCTGAAACGACGTCACGTCGCTCGCCGCCACGCGCGGCGGGGTCGGCGGCCGCGCGCAGACGAGGTGCGGCGCCGAGAGCACGAGGAGCAGGAGCAGCGCAGGTAGCGAGCGCATGGCTTGACGTCGCTGCGGTCGTCGCACATGGTCACGGCAACGGCAAGGCTGGCGGCGTCTCGGCGCCGCGCTCGCGGAGGCTCCACGTGGTCCAGTGCCAGAGCTGCGCACACGACAGCAGCAAGGACACCTACTGCGAGATGTGCGGCGCCGCGCTGCCGCAGGTCGCGGCCCTCGAGGACGACGCGCTCTCGTTGATGCTCGGCCTCGTGTGCGAGGCGTGCGACAGCTACAACGATCCCGGCACGTCGTCTTGCGTGGTGTGCGGCGCGCCGCTCGGGGAGGCCCCGGGGGGCGTCGCGCCGCCCGCGCCCGCGACGCCGGCGTCGAAGCCTGCCGCGCCCGCCGCCCCGTCGTGGATGGCGGCCCCCGAGGGACAGCCGCTCGCGACCGCCCAGGCGATGCCGGCCGTCGACCTCTCCGTGCTCGCGCAGACCGGCCAAGGCGGGCTCGCGGCCCCTGCACCTCAGGCATCTTCGGCGCCGCGCGCTGCGTCACCGTCGAGCTCGTCGAAGCCGGGCGCCGCGAGTTGCGCGAAGTGCGGCGGAGACCTGCTGGCAGACGACAAGTTTTGTCGCCACTGCGGCCAGCGCGCCGCGGAGACGACCGCGCCGGCCGCCGCGGCCGCGCAAGCCACCGCTCCGAAGGCCGCGGCGACGATGATGATGGCTCCTGTGTCGGCGGCGCCGGGCGCGTCGGCCGCAGCGCCCGCCGCCGCGGCGACGATGTTCATGCCGCAGGTCCAGCAGCCCCCCGGCGGAGCGCCGAGCGCCACCCTGTTCTTCGGCGCGGCCACCGTCGAGCGCTTCGCCCGGCTCATCCTCGTGAAGGGCCACACGCAGTTCGGCACGCAGTGGCGCCTGCAGGGCGGTCAGACCGTCATCGGACGCAACGCCGGCGTCGTCATCTTCCCCGACGACAAGCACCTCGCCGACAAGCACTGCCGCCTCGAGTTCCGCGGCGACGAGCTCTGGGTCGTGCCCGAGCAGACGCTCAATGGCGTGTACGTGCAGGTCAAGGGCAAGGCCCCCGTCTCCGCCGGCGGCGAGGTCATCTGCGGTAGCCAACGCTTCCGCGCGCAGCCCGACGACGAGCGCGCGCAGGTCCTCCGCGGCGACGACACGGACACCTCGCTGTACGGCAGCCAGGTGAACGCGCTCAACCTCGTCGTCACCCGCGTGTGCAGCGACCCGCGCTTCTCCGAGACCTACGCGCGCCCGCAGCGAATCCTCAGCATCGGCCGCGGCGGCTGTGACCTGAACTTCCCCGACGATCCGTTCCTGTCGACGAGGCACGCGCAGCTCAGCCGCGGCGACGACGGCGGCCTCTTCGTCGAGGACCTCGGCAGCCGAAACGGCACCTTCCTGCGCACCCTGGGCGAGCGAAAGCTCACGCACGGCGACGCCATCATGATCGGCGAGCAGGTCATGCGGGTCGAGGTCTCGCTGAGCGTGCCGCGCTAACGCTCCTCGTCATCGAGTCGGAGCGGGCTGCCTACCCCGAGACGACGCGCGTTGGATCGCCACCCGTCGGCACGGAGACGGCAAGTCGGTCGGGAACGTCGTCGCTCGACCCGCCCTCAACGAAGCTCAGGCGGCAGGTCCTCGGGCGCGCAGTTCTGCTTCATGTACGACGCTGCCTGGTCCTTGCTCAGCGTCTTGCGCTTCAGCGAGACGAAGCGCCGAATGGCCGAGCACGACTTGTTCATGTCGCCGTTGGTGCGGTGGTACATGGCGATGGGCAACAGCGGCGTCGGATCGCGCGGGTTCAAGTCGAACGCCTTGCGCAAGCCCTCGTAGGACTCCTTACGCTTGCCGTCGTCCTTGGAGAGCACGCCGGCCATGTGCTTCTGCATGAGCGCCTTGGCCTCGGCCGCCTTCGCCTTCGAGACCTTGGGCGTCTTCTGCGAGCTGTCGTCGGGCGCTTGTGACGAGTCCGGGCGCTTCTGGCCGTTCACGGTCGCGACCTTCACGTCATCCGGCTGCTTCACGACGTCATCCGGCTGCTTCACGACGTCATCCGGCTGCTTCACGACGTC
>CAYLZW010000048.1:0-27335 GCA_964388085.1 uncultured Myxococcales bacterium
ACGAGCATCTTCGAGCCGTTCTTCACCACGCGCGCGAGCGGCACCGGCCTCGGCCTCGCCACCTGCCAGAAGATCATCGACGGCCACGGCGGCATCCTCGACGTGGAGCGCTCGGAGGTGCTCGGCGGTGCGCGCTTCACGGTGCGCCTGCCCCGCGACGTCGGGCGCCGGCCCGCCGAGCCCAGGAGCGACACCGGGATCCCGTTGCCGCGCGAGGGGAGCGCCGACGTGCACCTGCTCGAGCCGGTCTCCTGACGGGCGGACGTGCACGACGCGCGATGGGGTAGGCTGCCGGCCATGGCTGACGTGCTGGTGGTCGACGACGAGCGCTCCATTCGCGAGTTCCTCGAGATCTTGCTGAAGCGGATGGGCCACGAGACGCGGCTGGCGAAGGACGCGCACGAGGGCATCGCGCGCCTCGGCGAGGCCCCCGCGCACCTCGTGTTGAGCGACCTTCGGCTGCCGAAGGGCAGCGGCATGGACGTGCTCGCCCACGTCGCCAAGCACCATCCGCGCACGCAGGTGGTGATGATGACGGCCTTCGCCACGACGGAGAACGCCGTCGAGGCCATGAAGATGGGCGCCTACGACTACGTGCTGAAGCCCTTCAAGGTCGACGAGCTCACCGTCGTCATCGAGCGCGCGCTCGAGCGCCAGCAGCTCAAGAGCGAGAACCAGAAGCTCAAGGAGACGCTCGACAAGCGCGCGGCGGGCAACCGCCTCATCGGCAGCTCGAACGCCATGAAGGACGTGTTCGCGCTCGTAAGCAAGGTGGCGCCGACGAGGACCACCGTCTTGCTCACCGGCGAGAGCGGTACCGGCAAGGAGCTCGTGGCGCGCGCCATCCACTCGCGCGGGCCGCGGGCGGCGGAGCCCTTCGTGCCGGTGAACTGCGGCGCCATCCCCGAGACGCTCATCGAGAGCGAGCTGTTCGGCCACGTGAAGGGCAGTTTTACCGGCGCGCACACCGACAAGCAGGGGCTGTTCGAGCTCGCCGGGCAAGGGACGGTGTTCCTCGACGAGATCGGCGAGCTGCCGCTCGGCATGCAGGTGAAGCTGCTGCGCGTGCTGCAGGAGCGGAAGGTGCGGCGGGTCGGCGGCTCCGGTGACCTCGACGTGCAGTGCCGTGTCATCGCCGCCACCAACCGGAACCTCGAGGAAGAGGTCGCCGAGAGCCGCTTCCGCGAGGATCTCTACTTCCGGCTGAACGTCATTCAGATCCGCTTGCCGTCGCTGCGGGAGCGCCGCGCGGACATCCCGTTTCTGGCGGACGCCTTCGTCGCGAAATTCGCCGAGGAGCAGAACAGCCCCGTCGGCCGCATCGATGACGAGGCCCTGCAACGCCTGATGGAGTGGCAGTGGCCGGGCAACGTGCGCGAGCTCGAGAACGTCATCGAGCGCGGCGTGACGCTCGCGTCTGACGACGTCCTCGACACGAGCGTGCTGCCGCCCGAGCTGCGCAGCGCCCGCCCGCGGGAGGACCGCATGGCCGTGGACGCGTCGGTGCTTCACGCGTTGCCCGACGACGGCCTCGACCTCGAGGCCACCCTCGAGGATCTCGAGCGGCGCCTGTTGACGCTGGCCCTCGAGCGCACCGGCGGCCGCAAGAAGAAGGCGGCCGAGGTCTTGAAGCTCAGCTTTCGGAGCTTCCGCTACCGCTGCGCGAAGCTCGGCATCGTCGGGGGCGACGATGACTCGTGACCTCTGGGTTCACCCGGAGGCACCGAATCCGCTCAGTGTCCGCCCTTGCCCTTCGGCGTGGCGCTCCACAGCCTCGTGAAGCGCAACAACAAGAAGCCGGCGACGGCGAACGGCACGAGGAAGACCGGCCAGTAGGTCCACGACGCCGTCGTCAAAAAGCCGAGCGCGATGGACTGCAGCGCCGTGCCTGCGTAGACGGCGCCGTCGATGACACCCACGGCGGTCGCCGCGCCCTTGCGTCCGCCGAAGTCCATGGTGGCGGTGCCCGACAGCAGGCCGTGCGTCCCGATGACGCAGAGGCTCATCACGAAGACGAGGAAGCCGAGGATCCAGGGCGAGAGCGGCAGCACGGGGCGCGCCTTCAAGAGGCGCTTTTCGCCGGCCTCCTGCGCGGGCAAGGGGTCCTGGATGTCGACGTTCAGCCGGGCGCCGTCCCGCTGGATGACGGCGGGGATGGTGCCGGTGCTCGGCTTGCTGAGCGCCGGCGCCTTGGCGCCCTTCTTCGTCGTGCAGACGCAGGCGACGGCGTCCCAGACCGCGCCTCCCCTGCACGTCGGCTCAAAGCACATGGCCGCCTTGCGGATGTCGTCCCAGGCGTCGGCAGGGACGCCGGCCACCTCGACGATCTTGTCGCCGACCTGGAGACCTGAGCCTTCCTTCGCCCACGACACCTCGTTGGTCGGCAGCGAGAGCGTGAAGATCATGCCGACGCAGCAGAGCGCGAGGACGAGGTAGAGGCCGCCGGCGCTCGGCGCCCGCCGGCTCTGGAAGAACAGGTCCGAGACCCAGCCGGCGACGTTGCCGCCGACGACGCCCGCCACGAACAAGAGGCCACCCCAGCCGCCCATGAGGAAGGGCGCCAGGAACGCGGCCGCCGCGCCGACGACGAGGTAGGCGCGGCGCGGGCCCTGGGCGAGCTTCGCGAGCACGGCGCTCACGACGGCGATGGCGAACAGCGGGCCGGCGATGGCGAGGTCCCAGTCGCCGTAGACGAGGCCGTGCTCGCCGGGCAGCGCCCACACCTCCTTGGCGTAGAACGGGAACCAGTGCATGACGCCGTTGCGCAGCACGCCCGTACAGAACTCGACGCCCGCGATGAGCAGGATGAGCGGGTTGGTCAGGATGCGCTTGTACAGCTCGAGCACCGGGACGGGCTTGTCGTCGTCATCGCCGCTCGAGGCGTCGCCGGTGTCGAAGTCCGCGAGGCCCGCCTTGCCGGGCGAGTCACGCAACAGGACGGCCTCGATGACGAGGAACACCAGCAGCAACGCGCCCGGGACCGCGAACACCACCCACTGCATGCGCTCGTTCGGGTAGCGGCTGGCGAGCACGTCGAGGATCCAGCCGTTCACCGTGAACGCCAGGAAGATGCCCGACGAGATCATGGTGCCGAAGATGCCGGAGAAGCCGCCGCGCTCGCGCACGTGGAACCAGTGCGCGTTCACCTTCACGATGGAGACGGCGCCGAACGACTGGAAGTACATGTTCGCGCCGTAGAGCAGGCTGAACACGAGCCGCAGCGGCTGCTGTGTGGGGTCGTCGGAGTGGAGCACCGTCGTCAGGTACCAGCCCATGGCGAGGTTGGCGGCGCCGGCGCCGCCGGCCGCGAGCATGATGCCGATGCGCCCGCCGATGCGATCGATGAGCGGCCCGTTCACGAGGAAGGCGAGCGCGTAGACGAAGGTGCCGGCAGCGAAGATGATGCCGAAGTCTTCCTTCGTCATGAGGTCGAGCTTGTCGAGCGACGACTTCGCGACGGTCAGGTTGTAGCGCCCCATGTAGAGCAGCGCGTACGTGACCCCCATGGGGAACCAGTTCAGGAAGCGGCGGTTACGGAACGCCCCGCTGTGCTGGATCACGTCGCTCATCGTTCGCTCCTTGGCGCGCCGTGCAGGAGAGCGCTGTGCTCCCGAGCGGCGACCTCTTGGGAGAAGTCCTCGATGGCCACGATGCCCTCGTCGAGGACCGGCGGGTCGGGCGCGTGTTGCGTGCGCACGAAGGCCGTGAGCGCGCCCGGCCAACGCCGCCGGAACAGGTTGCAGTTGCCGGGCTCGTTGTCGAACGACGCCACCACGGTGCCGAGCCCGTGGATGTACTCCACCGCCTCGGTCTTGAACTCGAGGTCGGTCGTGTCGAAGTCGGGCTTGAGCACGATGGTGGTGTGCGC
This sequence comes from uncultured Myxococcales bacterium, assembly GCA_964388085.1. GTDB lineage: Bacteria > Myxococcota > UBA727 > UBA727 > CAYLZW01 > CAYLZW01. Next base: position 3,869 of record CAYLZW010000048.1, read on the forward strand.
GACCCCGACGGGGAAGTGGTGCTGCCGCAAGGACGCCGCGCAGCCGACCAGCATGCCCGGCGCGTCACGCCCGCTCAGGTACACGAGCGTGGCGCCGGCGTGGAAGGTCTCGGTGGCGAACTCCACGGCGCCGCGCAGCGGCAGGTCGTAGCGCTGGTAGCCGTCGGTGAAGAAGCGCTGGCGCCAGAACGCGAAGGCCGCGTCGTGCACCGCCTTGTCGTGGCAGCCGGCGCGCTCGAGCGTCTCGGAGAGCAGATACGGCAGGCCGGTGCGATCGAGCGCGTCGAGCGCCGTGCGCAGCGCGTCATCGCGCGTCTCGTCGGCGAACTCGGTGAGGATCTGCCAGGTGCGCGGGCCGTTGTCGAAGAGCGTGTGGTCGAGGTCGAAGACCACGACGGGCGTGACGCCTCGCGCTCGCTCGGCCCGGCAGCGGGCGATCACGCTCTCGAGCGCAGTCTTCGCGTCCATGCATCCCTCGCCTCGGGCCGTCGCCCGCCTCGCCATGAGCTCGTGGCCGTGAACATCGTGCGCTCACAGGAGCGCTATCGCGCATGGCACGACGACCGAAAGGGTCAACCGCCCTCCCCGAGGAAGATCGCGAGCTGGGTCGCGTCCTGGCGCAGCCAGCCGGGGCTGCCGGTGGCTCCGGCGAACACGGCGCCGTGGGTCCCGACGTAGAGGTTCAGCACCGGTAAGCGATATCGCAGCTCCAGCCCGGCGAGGATGTCCTGCTGCAGGACGCCGCCCTCTCCCCGTAGCTGCCACGAGAGGCGCTCCATGATGACCCCCGACAGCGAGACGCCGACCGCCAGGCGGTGCACCGAGTGAGGCTCGTCGAGGACGGGCTCGAGGAGCTCCACGCCATAGAGGTTGGCGCCGCCCGGCACGTCGACCCACACCGTGTCGAACACCTCGATGCTACCGAGCACCCAGTCCCCGAGGCCGCCCTCCACGGCGACGCCGGCGGCGAAGTGGCCGACCCGCGTCGTCATGAGCCCCTCCTCGCGGTCGACGAGGATGGCGCTCTTGCCAGGCAGCACGCCGACGCGCGGCTGCACGAGCAGCTCACCGCGCACGATGACGACGCCGAGGCCCCAGGTGACGTCGGCCGCGAACGATCCCGTGGGCAGGTGGCGGAGCGCGCCCTCGCCGCCAAGGCAGTCGATCTCCGTGGGCGCGTCCGGGCAGGGATCGTCCGGGATGTCGGCCGCGCTGCTGCCCATGGTGAGGAGCACCTCGCGTCCGAGCGCGCGCGCGACCGGGCGCGGCATCGAGAGCGTCGGCACGTCGTCGGGAGCCCAGACGAAGCTGGCGCCGAGATCGAAGTCGCCGATGCGCCGGCGCGCACGCACGGCCAGGCTCGTGCGCTCCGCGAGGCCCTGGTTCGCGAGCAGCCGCTCTCGACGAGGCACGCTCAGGAGCCCGCCGAGCCGGGCGGGGCTGCGCCCGAGCGCCGTCTGGTAGCGCGCCAGGCGTACCCCGCCCTGGTCCGACGCCACGAGGCTCCCCTCGGTGGGCTCGTAGAGCATCATCACCACGCCATCGAGCGAGAGCGCCCCGAGCGACGTGCGCACCCAAGCGCCCCACTGCGGCTGGCGGGCCTCGGCGGCGCTCGGGAACAGGCGCCAGCCGCGGCGGTGATCGGGGGGATTCAGCCGGTCGCCGAACGCCGCGACCTGTGTCTTGCCGTAGGGCACGATGAGGCGCCCGAGCTGCACGGAGCCGACCCCGGCGTTCACCTTCGCGTAGGCCTCGTAGAGGTCCGCGTACGACGACACCTCGCTCCCGCTGGCCGCCGCGTCGACGAAAGCGCGGCCGAAGCCGTTCGCGTAGAAGCTCAGGTTCGGCGCCGGCAGGAGCCAGGTCTCGAGCGCCAGGGAGCCGAAGGCCCTTAAAAGCCCGTCCTCGGGGGCCACGCTCTGGACGAGGGTCTCGGCGCGCGAGTCGGCCGCCAGGTGCCAGGACTCCCACAGCCGGCCGAGCGCGCCCGTGATGGGCGGCTCTGTCGTCGGAGCGGGCTCGTCCCCCTCCTCGATGATGATGATCTCGTCCTCGTCGGCGGCGCCTTCGTCATCCTCGATGACGATGATCTCGTCGTCGCCGGCGGCGCCGCCCTCGTCCTCTATGAGGATGGTCTCGTCCGCCGCGGACGCCTCGGCCTCATCGCCCGACGGAGGAGCGCTCTGGCCCAACGACAAAGAGGCCCCGAGGAGCGGGGCCGCGAAGGCGAACAAAGAGGGGAAAAACCGGCAGCTACCGGACAGCGCCGCGGCGGCACGCAAAAGGCACGAGGCTGCCTTTCGCATCGCGGAGGCGCCTCTCGGTCAGATCCCGGTGGACTGCTGCAGGCGCTTCTCGCGCTTGCGGGCACGGGCCTCCGCGGCGCGGGCCTTCAGCTTCGCCTTCACAGACGGCTTCAAGTAGTGCTCGCGCTTACGGACCTCCTTGAGGATGCCCGCTTGCTCCACCTTGCGCTTGAAGCGCTTGATGGCGCGCTCGACGGTCTCGCCGTCTCGTACAGTCACCTTGGTCAACGCAATTCCTCCTGGGTCCCGCGCGGCGGGCTCGACGGTGTGGGGGAGTAACGGGCGTTCTGGCTGGTGTCAACGGCTGCGCCAGCGATCCCACCGCTGTCCCTGACGCGCGCGGCGGGAGGGACAGCGCGAGGGGCGTTTGAGCCTCGTCCCGCTGGCGTGATACCCAATCAGCCATGACGAGACCGCCGGCGGGCTGGCTCCTTCGGATCGGACACGCAGCCACCCTTGGCAGCCTGCTCCTGGCCGGAGGGGCGCTCGCAGAAGCTGACGACATCCTCGTGCCCGAGGACGCTCCCGTCGCGGAGCGACCGGTCGACGAGCCCGCCCTCGAGGCCGAGCCGCACCTCGACGCCGAGGCCGTCGAGCGCCTCACGCTGATGCTGGCGCAGAACGGCAGCTTCAAGGTGCGCGCGACCGCCGCCGTGGCCCTCGGGCGCCTCGGCGATCCCCGCGGCACGCCGGCGCTCATGTCCGCCTTGACGACGGATCCGCACTACGCGGTGCGGGCGGCGGCGGCCTCCGCGCTCGGGCGCGTCCAGGAGTCCCAGAGCGTTCACGCGCTGCTGCGCGCGCTCGATGACGACGATCCCATGGTGCGCGCGCAGGCGCGCGAGGCGCTGTTCGCTTTCCACAGCGTCCGGCACATCGACGCGTTCGAGGCGGCCGCCGACAGCGACGACCCGCGCTGGCGGCGCGCCGCCGTGACGGCCTACGGGGACGTCCTGCGCGCGGGCCACGATCGCGCGGGCGGCGTCATCGTGAGCGCGCTCGGCGACGACGACGAGGAGGTCCGCGAGATAGCCCAGCGCGCGCTCTCCTCGCTCGGCCACGAGCGCGCGCTGCCGCTGTTGTTGCAGGGGCTCAGCTACGTGAACGCGCCCGTGCGGGCGACGAGCGCTCGCATGCTGGCGAAGTCGGCCGACGAGCGCGCGGTGCCGGCGCTGCTCGAGGCGCTGAGGCGCAGCGAAGAGACCGAGGGCGTGCGCTCGGCGTTGCGCGAGGCCATCCGCGCGCACCGCGAGTACGTCGAGGTGGGCGCCGTGTTGGCGCGCGCGGGCGACGAGCAGCTCGGCAACACGCAGGCGCGCCTCGACGCCATCTCGCTCGCCGGGGCTTTCGGCGGACGCGCGGCCGAGCGCATCCTCGAGGAGGCGCTGTCCGAGGCGGACGCGCAGGTGCGCGCGACGGCGGCGCGAGCGTGCGTGGACCTCGGGAAGACGCGCGCCAGAGAGCTGCTGGTGCCGGCGCTCGCCCGAGAGAAGGACGCGCGCGTGAAGCGACAGATCGACGTGGTGCTGCGAACCCTGCGCTAGGGCCTCGGACTTGCGCGCGCCCTGCTTTGGCTGCAAGTTCGCAGCATGAATGAGCTGCGAGAGAAGTCGCGCGTCCTCGTCACGGTCACCGGTCGGGATACGCCCGGGATCACGGCGGCGCTGACGTCCATCATCGCGGAGAACGAGGCCGAGCTGCTCGACATCGAGCAGGTCGTCGTGCAGGGGAGGCTGACGCTGTGCCTGCTGCTCCGCCTCGAGAAGCACCGGCACAAGGGCGACCCCGCGCTCAAGGACCTCCTGTTCACCGCCAAGGACATGGGGCTCGACCTCGACTTTCAGGTCATCCCCGAGGAGGAGGGCCGCGCGCCCCGGCGCCGGAACGAGAACCAATACGCCGTGACGATCTTCGGTGACCTCGTGGGCGCCGCCGAGCTGCACCTCGTCGCGGACGTGCTCGCGAAGCACGGCGCCAACATCGATCGCATCTTCCGGCTCTCGGGCGACCCGCTGGCGTCGGTGGAGTTCATGGTCGGCCTCGAGGGCGGCGCCCGGAAGGACCGCGAGCTGCGCACGGACCTGCTCGCGGCGACGCGCGATCGCCCCGTCGACATCGCCGTGCAGCGCGAGAACCTCTCGCGCCGCAGCAAGCGCCTCGTCGTCATGGACATGGACTCCACCCTCATCCAGATCGAGATCATCGACGAGATGGCGCGCCTGCACGGCGTCGTGGACCAGGTCTCCGCCATCACCGCGCGCGCCATGAACGGCGAGCTCAACTTCGAGGAGAGCCTGGCCGAGCGCGTGAAGCTCCTCGAGGGGCTGCCCTACGCCGAGTGTCAGAAGCTCGCCGCCTCCCTGCCCCTCTCGGACGGCGCTGAGCGCCTATTGCGGGTGCTGAAGGCGCTCGGTTACAGCACCGGCGTGATCTCGGGCGGCTTCACGTTCGCGGCCGAGGCGCTCAAGCGAAAGCTCGGCCTCGACTACGCCTACGCGAACCAGCTCGAGGTCGAGGACGGACGGCTCACCGGCCGCGTGCGTCCGCCCATCGTGGGGCCGCAGCGCAAGTCCGACCTGCTCGACGTCATCGCGCAGCAGGAGGGCATCGTCCTCGAGCAGACCATCGCCATCGGCGACGGCGCCAACGATCTGCCCATGCTCGAGAAGGCGGGTCTCGGCATCGCCTTCCACGCCAAGCCGAAGCTGCGAGAGGCCGCGGACACCTCGGTGACCGCCGGCGGGCTCGATCGCATCCTGTACCTGCTCGGGCTCTCCGCCGACGACGTGCGCGAGTTCCTCGGCGAGTCGGCCGAGGCGGCTTGAGCGTCGCCTTCGTGGACCTCTCTGCCGCTAGGGCGTGTCCCAAAGGAGACACGCCCTAGGGATCGGTCCCCGTGTCACCGGTCGCGCACGTGCCGAGGTTTCGCTCCACGAGCAGCGCGCCGCCGAACGACGAGAGCCCCTCGTAGAGGGCGTAGGCTTCGCACGCCGGCAAGCGCTCATTGTCGGTGACCCGCAGATCGCCGTCGATGCGGGTGACGTTCTCGAGGCCGTCGAGGCTCGTCAGCTCGTCGTTAAGGATAACGACGACGTCGCCGGCGTAGCTCGTCACCCCCTCGAGCCCCCGCAGCGACGGGAGCGCGCGGTTGCGCTCGACGCGCAGCGCTTCCACCGAGGTCAACGCCGCCAGCGCCTGCAAGGACTCGAGGTCGTCGTTGTCGCTGAGCCAGAGCGCGCCGCCGATGGTGTCGAGGCGCTCGAGGCCGGAGAGCGATGACACCTCCAGGTCCTCGAGGCGCAGGTCCCCCCCGATGCGCGAGAGCACGCGCAGCGACGACAGGTCCGACACCTCGCTGAGCTCGAGGTCACCGTCGATGACGAGGCACTCGTCGCCGGGAGGGAGGAGGTCCTCCAGCTGCGAGCTCGACTCGATCTCCTGGTCGCCGGAGCGAACGTACTCGCCGGCGCAGCCCCCCTCCCCTTCGCCCTCCCCTTCGCCCGCGAGCTCACCCGCGTCGACCGGCGCGGGCGCCGCGACGCAGGTGCCGTCGACGCAGGCGCGCCCGAAGGGGCAGTTCTCGTCGGCGTTACATGCGTACGCGCCCGACAGGTAGGCGCAGCTCGAGCAGCCGGCGCTCACGAGCGTGAGGCCGAGGGCGCCGACCAGGAGCACGAGCGTAGAGCGGTTCATCGGCCTTCCCTGTACCGGGCGAGCTTGCCACGCGCCGCCGGGACGATGCCACGGCGCCTTCTCCGCCGCCTTTGCCGTCCGTGCGTTGCGACCTCCGCGCCCACGGCGCGTCGCGGAGGGCCACGTCGGGGCGGCGTGCGAGGGACGTCCCGATCCTGCGCGCGCCGCCCACGGGCGGTCCATCGTCGACGAGCGGCAGGACGGCCAAGGGAGGCTCGTGTAGACTCGGCTCCTCGCCCTGCGAGCCCCTTCATCGCGAGAGCCATTTCGTGAGCGCTGCTCTCAGCCAGCTACCCGAGGTCGGCACCCAGCTCGGCCGCTTTCGCATCGACGGGGTGCTCGGCAGCGGCGGCTCCGGCGTCGCCTACAGGGCCTTCGACGAGGTGCTCGAGACGGCCGTCTGTCTGAAGATCATCCACCCCGCGGTGTCGGACCACCCGGAGACGCTCGCCCGCTTCAAGCGCGAGCTGCTGTTGGCGCGCCGGGTCACCCACCCCGGGATCTGCCGTCTCTTCGACTTGCACGAGGAGCGCGAGCTGCGCTTCCTCAGCATGGAGCTCGTCGAGGGGGAGGTGCTGCGCGAGCTGTTCCGCGGCGGAGCGACCCTCGACGTGGAGACGACGCTGCTGCTCGGGGAGCGCCTCGCTCGGGCGCTCGCCGCCGCCCACGCCGTCGGGGTCGTGCACCGCGATCTGAAGCCGCAGAACATCATCGTGCGCGCGGGAGCAGATCCCTGCATCCTGGACTTTGGCATCGCCACGGCGCTCGACCTCACCCACGTGACGCGCCCCGGCGTCCCGCTCGGCACGCGGCACTACATCCCGCCCGAGGTCTGGAACGGCGAGAAGGCGACCTACGCGTCGGACGTCTACGCGCTGGGAGTGATCCTGTTCAACTGCCTGACGTCGCGGATGCCGTTCACCAACAAGGACTCGGACCAGCTCGTCGAGATGATCCTGCGACGAGAGCGGCATCGCCCGAGCGCCTTCCGCTCCGATGTCCCGGCGTCCGTGGACGAGATCGTGCTGAGCTGCATCGCGCTCCATCCGAAGGACCGCCCGACGAGCGCCGACGCCCTCGCCGACGCGCTCGCCGCGCTGCGCGCCGGTCTGCCGCCGCCGAGCGAGGACGCCACGGTGAGCCAGCCGCCTCCTCTGCTGGCCAAGTCGCCCCCGGACGACGTCGCCGCGGGGGAGACGCGTGATCGCTCCTGGCTCGCGCGCGACGAAGCGGCCCTGCCGAACGACGACGTCACGAGCGTGCTGCGCATGTTCGACGCCGACAGCGCGCTCGGGCTCACGGAGACATCCCCTGCGCGACGAGGTGGGGTCGGCCTGCTCGCCGGCGCCGTCGTCGCCGTCTCCCTCGTCGCTGGCGGCCTGACCGCGTTCTCGTTCTCGCAGCCGGGAGACACGCCCCCCGACGCGGTCGTGACGAGCAACGCGGCCGCGGCCATGGAGGCGGAAGGCACGGAGGCGGAAGGCACGGAGGCGGAAGGCACGGAGGCGGAGACCCACCGCGGCGACGCCTCCGAAGCGGCAGCGTCGGGCGCCTCGAGCCTCGAGCGCGCCAGCGTGCGGCGACCCACGCAGCCTGCGCCCCTGGACGCGCTCGAGCCCGCCGTGCGCCGCCCACGCCCGCCCCGCCCGTCGTCGACGATGCCGGCCACCTCAAAGGCGTCAACGACGCAGCGAAGCCGAGCGCGCGCGGCCCAGGCCTCGCGGGCTGCAGCGTCCGCCGCGCGGGAGCGCTGGGACGACGCCAGACAAGCGCTGCAAAGGGCCGAGGCGCGCCGCGGGGTGCTGCGCGGAGACCTGCCGACCCTCGACGCGCTCCATCGCGCCATGAAGCGACACAGCAGCGCAGGCGACTACGCCGCCGCCACCGCGGCCTCCCAGGATGCGCTGCGCGTCGTGGACGCGCTGCGCATCGACGACGCCTTCGTGCGCGCCAAGCTCGCGCGCTTCAACGCGCGCTTCGACGCCGCCCCCGACGGAGCGGCGAAGGAGCGCGCGGGCGGGCTCATGGGCGAGGTGCTGTCCGATCTCGGCGCGTCGCGCCACGAGCGAGCCAACGCGACCCTCAACCAGGCACTTCGAGCGCTGCGCTGATCGCCGCGCCGCGAAGAGCGCATGAGCATTGCGTACGGGACCGACCATGACCTCAGCAGACAACGCCAACGAGCGACGAGGCATGTGGCCCGACGACCAGGAGCGCGCCCTGCCGCGCCCGCTCGGCGCCTACACGCTGCTCAAGCAGCTCGGTCGGGGCGGCATGGGAGAGGTGTTCCTGGCGCGCCGCGCCGGCTTCGCGGGCGCCGAGAAGCTCTGCGTCGTGAAGTGCCTACGCGGCGTGCACGAGGACGATCCAGAGTACATCGCGCGCTTCCTCGACGAGGCCCGCACGGTCGTGCGCCTCGATCACCGCAACATCTGTCGCACCTTCGACGTCGCCACCACAGACGACGTGCACTACTTCGCCATGGAGCTCGTGCATGGTCGCGACCTGCGCACGCTGCAGATGCGGGCGGTCGAGGCCGGAGGCTCCCTCCCGCCCGCGGTGTCGCTCGTCATCATCGGCGAGGTGCTCGACGCGCTCGACTACGCGCACCACGTCGAGGACCTCATCACGCTGGAGCCGCTGAACATCGTCCACCGCGACATCTCGCCGCAGAACGTGATGGTGACCTTCGACGGCGAGGTGAAGCTCATCGACTTCGGCCTGGCGCGCTCGCGCATGAAGCTGCAGCAGACCCAGGCCGGCGTCGTCATGGGAAAGGTCGCGTACATGGCGCCCGAGCAGGCGCGCGCCGACGGCGTGGATGCGCGCTGTGACCTCTACGCCGCCGGCGTCATGGCCTACGAGCTGCTCGCTGGTGAGCGCTTCTATGGCGCGCTCAGCACACAGGAGATCTGGCGCCTCGTCGGCCGCGGCCATCGCCCCGCGGGCCTCGACCGACTCCCGGTCGAGCTGCGGGCGATCCTCGAGCGCGCGCTCGCCCCGGAGCCGGCGCGTCGCTACCCGAGCTGCGAGGCGTTTCGCGAGGCGCTGCTCGGCTACGCGGCGCGCGCCGGCCTGCTGGCGTCGTCGTCTGACTTGAGCGCCGTGATGGCGGCGGGGTTCGCGACCGAGCGCGACGTCGACGTCCTGGAGCGCCGGCAGTTCGCGAAGTCCCTCGAGGGCGCGCCGGTCGGGGCCGAGCTCGCGGCCTGGGAGGGCACCGAGAGCCTGGTGGCGGTGCCCTCCGACGAAGCCCGCCAGCCCGGCCGTGGCGCGGCGCGCGACGCCTCTACCCGCGAGGAGCGCCCCCCGAGTGACGACAGCCTGACCGTGCCGGTGGCCCCTGCCCGCGGTCACCGCCTGGCTGTCGGAGGGCGGGCGGCCTTCTGGTCGACGCTGGCGATCGCGCTGGTCATCGTGGCCGTCGTGAGCGCCATCGTCGTCGCGCAGGCGGGGTGACGGGGCGCGTCGGGGCCCTTACTCGACGGCCGCTGCGTCGAAGGCGCGCGTAATGACGGCGACGCTCCACGCCGTCGTGCCAACGGAGGCCGCCAATCCAACGAGCGCGAGCGCCGCGCCGCCTCCCGCCCAGTAGCGTCCGTTGTCGTTCCACTCCGCGGCGGCGCTCTCCAGATCGCCGTGCAGCCGCTCAGCCTCGGACGGATAGGACGTGCTCGTCACGTTCCCCTCGAACAGCGCCGCCTGGGTCTGCTGAAACGTCAGCCAGGGCTGCATCCCGTAAGCGGTGGTCACGATGCCGGCCGCGGCAGCGACGACGCTCGCGCCCGTGGCGACGAGCGGAAGCGTGAGCTCGAAAGCCGTCGGCGGTACGGCGCGCAACGACGGATCGATCTCGAGCCGCAGCGTGTGCGTCGTCGCTGTCTCCGTCCCGAGCCGCAGCCGGACGGTGGCGGGCAGGTAGCCGTCCTTGCGCGCGACGACGACGTGCTCGCCTGGCAGCAGCCCGGAGACCGCCTGGTCGAGCGGCAGCGCGCCCGCCGCGAGGCCGTCGATCGTGAGCGAGGCTCCCTCGGGCTCCGCCGCCACCGCGAGCGCGCTCAAGGCCGCCTCGTCGTCGAAGAGGGCGGTGAAGAAGGCGCCGAGAGGCTCGAGCTGCGCGTCCGCGTCGGCCGGCAGCAGCGCGCGCACCTGCTGGCGGACGCTCGCGGACTCCACGTCGATGATGCGCATCTCGAGGCCGACGTCCTCGCCGAGGCCCACCGCCTCGCCGGCGATCACGAACGACACGTCCGCGAGCCGGCCGAGTTGGGCCGCGCAGGCGACGGCGCGCAGCTCACAGTCGAGGCCGAGCGCCTGCGCGGAGTCCACCAGCTTGTTGGTGGTCTCCTTGGCTTGTACGTGCATACCGCCGCGCATCTCGACGCGGGCGCGGACGAGGACGTCGAGGCGCTGCACTTCGTTCAGGGTGAGGCCATCCACCCTGAGGGGCAGCACGGCCACGCGCAGCTCGCTCGCCTTCTCGACAGCGACGGCCGGGGACGCTGCCGGTCGCTCCTCGAGCGGCGCACCCGACGAGGAGGACAACGCCACCAGGAGCATCGCTGCGAGAGGTGCCGCCATACAGCTATGCTACCCCGCGGCGGGGCGTGCTGTGGTGCTGTCCATGGCTGTCCCGCGTTGGAGCGAGCCACTTGCCCTTCACGTTCCCCGCCGGCTTCCCGCGGCCGTTCGGACCCTACCTGCTGCTGTCGTCGTTTGGGCGCGGCGGCATGGGCGAGGTCTTTCTCGCCAAGCGGCATCAGCTCGCCGGCGTGGACGAGCTGTGCATCGTGAAGACGGTGCGCCAGGATCTCGGCGGCGACGAGAGCTACGCCCGCCGCTTCCTCGACGAGGCGCGGGTGGTCGTGCACCTCTCCCACGCGAACATCTGCCCGGTGTTCGACGCGGGGCAGGTGGGCGCCGAGTACTTCATGTCCATGGAGTACATCGCCGGGCTGAACCTGCGGGACCTGCTCGCGCGCGTCGCGAAGCGGGAGGAGCGAACGCCGACCGCGGTGGCGCTGCACATCGGCTGCGAGATGCTGCACGCGCTCGGCTACGCGCACAAGCGCACGCATCCGCTGACCGGAGAGCCGCTGCGCCTCGTGCACCGCGACGTCTCGCCGCACAACGTCATGGCGGGCCTGCAGGGGAACATCAAGCTCATCGACTTCGGGCTCGCCGAGAGCGCGCTGAAGCAAGAACACACCGAGTCTCACGTCGTGCTCGGCAAGCTCGCGTACATGGCGCCGGAGCAGGCGCGTGGTGTCGACGTCGACGCGCGCTGCGATCAGTTCTCCGCCTGCGTGCTGCTGTACGAGATGTTGTCGGGCGATCGCTACTACGGCGACATGAACCAGCGCGAGATCTGGGCCGTCGCGGGGCAAGGGACGTTCACGCCGCGCGCCTGGCACCACCTCGACGGGGACCTGCAGCGTATTTTGCGGCGTGGCCTCATGAGCGAGCCGGCGGCGCGCTACCCGAGCTGCGACGCGTTGCGCGCGGACCTCGACGCGTACCGGCACCAACACCAGCTCGTCGCCCGCCGCGACGACGTACAAGGCTTCTTGCGGCGGTATTGTGACGACCGGCTCGACTGGGAGCGCCAGATGCGCGCCGCCTGCGCGCACCTGCAGGCACCTGCCGCGGAGGCCGCCGGCAGCGCGGATGACGACGTCACGCTCCTGCTTTGGAGGGACGAAGCGACCGGCAGCATCGTCTGGCGCGAGGACGGCGGAGCGGTCAAGAGCGTGCCGCTGACGAGCGCGGCCCGGACCGAGCTCGTTCCGCGCGCGCCGGCGGGCGCCCCTCGCCCGCGAGCGCCGAGGCGTCGGGGGGCGGTCGCTGCCGCGCTCGCGGCCCTCGTCTTCGGCGTCGGCGCCGGCGCCTACTACCTGAGCGCGCGTACGAACGCCGCGCCACGCTCGGCCACCGCCGACGAGGGGACGCTGCCATCGGAGACGCCAGGGGAGCCGTCCGCCGAGCCAGCGGCGACGATGGCAGAGGCCCCGGTCGCGGTCGTCACAAGCCCTGCACCCGCCCCGCCCGCCTCCGCCGAGCAGCACACGGTAGCGGACGCTCCCCCGACGATCGCTCAGGCCATCGCTCCAGGGGACGAGCCGCGCCGCGCGACGCTGCCGGCAAAGGAACGCAAACGCGCGCAGCGGCGACGGCGACAGGTGCCCGAGCTCGTCGTCGAAGCAGCGCGCGAGCCCGCCGTCGAGACGAGGAGCAGCGCGAACGAGCCTGCGCCCGCGCAACCTGCCGTGCCGGAGCCTGCCGCGACGGACACGCGCCCCGCGACGAAGCGAACGCTCGCCGAATCGATCGCGATCCTGGGCCGGTGCTCGAAGCGCTGCGCCGACGACGCGCGCGCGCTGGCGGACGGTCTCGGGGAGCAGGACTTCAAGGGCTCGAAGCGCGGCGTGATCGACTTCTGCGTCGAGCGCTGCCTCGACGACGGTTGAAGCGCGCCTTGCGCGAGTGCCGAAAGCGCAACAGCGCGGACCTCAGCCCCTCGCCGGAGCCGCGGAGGCCCCCTCGTCAGGGACAGATCTCGGCGTCGCCCATCGTGCACGCGCTCACCTGCCAGCGCTCCGGCGTGCCGGTGGCGAACAGCGGCGTCACCTGCAGCGTGTCGACGGCGAGCTGCCCGGCCCCGACGTCGAGGGTGCGGTAGCTCGTCAGCAGCCCGACGGACCCGCCCCGCTCGAACACGAGCGGCGTGTCCCCGATGACCTCGCCCCCGTCGTCGAGGCGGAGCTCCGACGCCGTGATGAGCAGCCAGCCGCCGTAATCGATGGTCGGCATCGTCGCCAGGGTGGGGCTCATGACCCACACCTGGTGGCCGAGGCCCGCCGCGACGGACCAGCTCGCGACGTCGACGTCGGCACGCAGTTGCAGCTCGCCCTTTTGCAGGACCCCCGTCAGCTCCGGCGCCTGCAGCCGCCCCTCGATGACGACGGTGGCGGGTCGTGTCTGCATGCGCAGCTCGAGCGGAGCGTCGAGCTGCGCGTCGCCCTTCACCGTGAGCCGATGATGGCCGAGGTCGAACCCGCAGGGCTCCCCAGGCGCGGCCGACGACGACGTGAGCAGCGCCTCGAGGCGCAGATCGCCGAGCAGCGAGACCATGCCCTCGACGCAGCCGAGGCGCTCGACCCGGCCGGCGACCTCGCCGCCGCCCGCCACCTCGGCGACGCCCGATCCGGTACGCAGCTCGCCGCCCACGACGAGGCGGCGCGTGGCCCGCAGCGTGCGCCCGTTCGTGTCGAGCACCCCGCCGGTCGCGATCCACAGGTCGAAGACGTGCAGCGCCGGGCCTCCCGCGGCGGCGGTGTGCGGCTGCTCGCTCGCCGGCACGAACACCGAGTCGGCCGACGACGGCAGGCGCCCGAGGGACCAGCTCGCGGGGTCGTCCCACAAGGAGCCGACGAGGACGTTCATCTCGAGCGTGTCGACCGCCCAGACGTCGGCGCAGGCGGCCGTGACGATGTCGCCGGCGCCGGTGTCGCGGACGACGTCGAGGCTCACCTCGTCGTGTCCGTCGACCCCCGACGGGAGGAACGTCGCGGTGCCGGTGCTCGCGAGCGTGAGCGCGCCGGTGCGGAGCACGACGGTGCTCTCGCCGAACCGCGCGCCGTCGACCTGCAGCGCGCCGCTCGCGGGGAGCGGCGGATCGGCGCTCGCCACGAGCACGCTGTGCTCGACCAGGTCGTTGCCGTACTCCATCCAGCCTTCCGGACACTCGTTGGCGGGGCCGGCGTCGACCTCGTCGGGCGGCGCGACACCCGCGTCGATCACCGGCTCGGGCGCGGGCTCGATGACGGCGTCGCAGGTGACGAAGCCGGGGACCTCGACGCGAGCGCCGATGAAGCAGCGGCGCGCGCGCAGCTCTCCGGACGGCCCGGGCAGCACGCTCATGGAGGGGCGCAGGATGACGGTGTCCACCTCGACGGTGTGGCCCTCCTTGACGCCGAGGCCGCCGAGGACGCTGAGCGCTCCGTCGATGTGCGCGTCGCTGTCGAAGCGCACCCGAGCCTCGCGCCCGATGACCGCGTCCAAGAAGCGGAACGCGCTCGGTGCCGCGAGGCGCACGCGCTGGTCCTCCCCGGGGGCTGTGCCGGCCCCGCTGAACAGCGCGCGCCAACGTAGGCCCGCCGTCGACGAAGGGTGCGTGACGTCGAGATCACCGCCGACGACGAGCAGCCCGCTCTCGAAGCGGCTCGGGCCGCCCGTCAAACGGACATCCCCCGCGACCGAGAGGACCGCGCTCGGAGAGATCATCCACAGCGCCACCTCGCCCTCTTGCGTGAGCGCGCCATCGACGACGAGCGAGCGGATCTGCAGCGGGCCCTTGGCGCGTCGCAGGATGACGTCACCGCGCGCGTGCACCGGCCCCTCGAGCAACACGTCCGTCTCCACGACGAGCGAAGGCAGCTCGCCGGCCAGGGTGACCTCGGTGCCGAAGCCTTGCGCGGAGGCGACCTGAACCGTCCCATGGGCGAGCGGCGCGCCGGAGAGGAGGCGGGTGCCCCTCACGATCAAGGTGGCGGGATCGTCCGCGCTGCCGAGGGAGACCTGCGCGGCCGCGAACGACAGCCAACCGTTCACCTCGTGAGACGCCCCCGGCGCGAGCTGCAGCGGCCCCGGCTCTGCCGGCCCGATCAGCACCGTCGTCGCCGCGTCAGGGACACCCTCGGGCTGCCAGCCGCCGGCGACGTCGAATCGCTCGGTGTCCTGACCGCGCCAGAGCCTCACCTGCGAGGACGGGGGCTGCGTGACGACGTACGCGAGCGCCGCCGCCTGGGTCACCGCGGGGGGCTGCCGATCGTCGAGCACCTCGAACTGGAAGCGCCCGCTCGTGTCCGTCGTCGGCTGCGGCTCCGCGAGCGTGAACGTGTAGCGACCGTCCGCCTCCAACACGAGCGTGCCGAGCTCGCTCACGATCGTCTCGGCTCGAAAGGACGTGCCGTCACCGTCGGGATCGCGCGCACGAAAACGGCCGCTGACCGGCGACGCGTCCGCCTCCAAGGCCTCCGTCGGCACCAGGATGAGCGCGCTCTCGACGATGGGCGCATGGTTCGGCAACGCCGGCACGCCGCTCGGCTGCGGCAGGCAGACGTGCGGCTCGACCTCGAGCTCGCAATAGAAGGCGGCCTCGTCGCCGCAGTCGGCGTGCGCGGCGCACGCGCGGCCGACGACGGGCGCCTCTAGTGTGCACCCGGCGACGAGGACGACCGCCGTCAGGCAAACGCAAGACAGCTCAGCGAACGCGACGCGCGCCATGCGCCTCCCCTCGAGTACACGCGCTCGATGCTAGGTGGCCCTCAGCGGGAAGCGCCACTCACCGCGTGGCTCGGTCTCACCCTGGGCGGTGACGCGTCTCACGCCGCGCGGCCACGCAGTGTCGGCCCTCGGCGCGCTGCCGGTGTCCTGCAGGTGGCTTCCGAGGCGGGCCCGGGTCCGATTGCTGTAACGTCCGCGCGGTGCGGGTCGCGTTGCTCCTCCTCGTCGTTTCGCTGCTGTGCGCCGCGCCTCGGTCGGCGAGCGCGAGCGTGTGGCTCGCGGAATTCTCCGCCGGGGGGCTGACGCAAGAGGAGGGCGGCGAGCTGCGTGCGCAGGTGTGGTCCGAGCTCGCCGCCATCGGCGCCTCTGACGTCGGCCAGGCAACGGACGCGGCGTGCGCGGAGCGGGAAGCCTGCCTCGCCGAGCGCCACGTCGAGCTCGGCGCGGACGCGGCGCTCGTGCTGCACCTCCTTCGCGCCGGGCCGCTGTTGCAGATCTCCACGACCGTGATCCAAGCGCGCGAAGCGCCTTGGCGCGAGGAGCGGCTCCTACAGACCAAGGACCTCGAGGCCGGTGGCGCACTCCTCTCGGAGGCGCTCTTGCGACGGCTTCGCGAGGCCGCGGCTCACACACCGGAGGCGAGCGCCGCGGCGGTCGGGGAGGAGCCGGGCCCTCCGCCCGACGACGACACGCCTCCGGCCGCCGTGCCGTTGCCCTCTGCGCTCCAGGGGGTGGGCGCCGCGGCACCCACGACAGCCGACGTCGGCTCCGCGGCGTCGTCGCAGCCGCCTCCGCCGACGGCCGGCGACGAGGGAGGCGTGCCCCTGCTCGGCATCGCGGGTCTGGGGCTCGCAGGCGCGGGTTTGGCGATCGCCGCGATCGGCGGCGCGATCGCCGTGGGCGGTAACGAGGTCCTGCTCGACCCGGCGTCGGCCGCCGACGAGAAAGCGCGGGCGACCGTCTATGGACCGGCCGCCATCGGCGCTGCCGCCATCGGCGCCGTCCTCGCCGTGTCCGGGGCCGCGCTCGCCGTCGTCGGGCTCGTGCCTCAGCCCTCGACGCGGTAGCTCGCCGCGTCGAGGCCGTAGCGCTCGAGCCAACGGTAGATCTGCTTGCGCGAGCGGCCGGTGTCGCGGGCGATGTCGGCGATTACGCCCTTGTGCGCTTCGAGCAGCTTCACGACCTCGTCGCGCTCGGGGATCTGCCCGGCCTCGGGGACGCTCCCCTCGTCGACCGCGCGGCCACCGACGACGGCAGGGAGCGCCTCCGCCGGCGGCGGCACGAGGCGGCTCGCGACGAGCTCGAGCTCGAGCTGCGCGGCGCCCTGCCCGCGCACCTTCAGCTCGGTGGCGACCTTGAAGAGCTCGCGCACGTTGAACGGCCAGGGGTACACGAGCAGCGCGTGGGCGAGCTCCGCGCTCGGCTCCGCGGCACAGTCGCCGAGGGCGAAGCGAAGGAGCGCGAGCACGTCCTCGCGCCGGTCGCGCAGCGGGGGGATGTCGATGGGGATCTCGGCCACGCGCGCGTACAGGTCGCCGCGGAAGCGTCCGGCCTTCACCTCGCCGGAGAGCGCGCGGTTGGTGGCCGCCACGACGCGCACGTCGACCGGCACCGGCTCCCGTCCGCCCACGGGCGCGACGCGTTTGTCGTCGAGCACGCGCAAGAGCTTCGGCTGCAGCGCCGGCGGCAGCTCGCCGAGCTCGTCGAGAAACAGCGTGCCGCCGCGCGCCTGCTGGAAGAAGCCTTCGTGATCGGCGCGCGCGCTCGTGAACGCCCCGGCGCGGTGTCCGAACAGCTGGCTCTCGGCGAGGCCCTCGGGGATGGCGCCGCAATTCACCGCGACGAACGGCCCTTTGCGGCGGCTCCTCTCGTGCAGCGCGCGCGCGACCACCTCCTTGCCGACGCCCGTCTCCCCGAGCAGCAGCACGGTCGCCGTCGTCGGCCCCACCAGGCCGACCTGCGCGCGCAGGCTCGCCAGCGCTTCCGAGACGCCCACCAGCGGATCTCCCCGCGGCGCCGCCGGCACGAAGGGCGGCTGCCGCCGAAACACGAACAGGCTCTCGCCCACGAGGAGGACGTCCCCGTCACAGAGCTCCTGTCGCTCCACGCGGACGCCGCCGACGAGCGTGCCGTGCCGGCTGTGGTTCGTCAGCACCACCCTGCCCTTCACCCCGATCTCGAGCTCGACGTGCATCCGCGACACACGCGGATCCAACAGCTTGATGTCGTCCGCGCCCTCTACCGCGCGGCCGATCCTGACGACGCCAGCCTGCAGCACAAACAGGCGGTCGACGCTGCCCGGCTTGCCACCGTCGTACACCTGGCGCAGCGCGGGGACGCGAATGGGCTCCCGGCGCGTGCTGCGCGGGTCCATGGTCTCGGCGTCTTCGAGGAGGTCGCTCACGAGCTCGGAGGGTACCGAAACGCACGGGGCAGGGGGTGCCGCGGGCGCGAAAGGGGACGTCGGAGGCCTGCCGACCTGTTGCCCTCGCCCGCCCCGGATGGAAGACCCACGAGGCGTGTGACGCTGCGACGTCGAACGAGAGGGAGCGCTGAATGATCCGCCTGAAGAGCTACCTGTGCGGCGAGTGGATGGACGGCGAGGGTGAGGGCAGCAAGCTCTACAACCCGAGCACCGGCGAGGTCGTCGCCACCACCTCCACCAAGGGCCTCGACTTCGCGAAGGCGTTCGCGCACGCGCGGGAGGTCGGCGGGCCGGCGCTGCGCAAGATGACCTTCGCCGAGCGCGGACAGATGTTGAAGGCGCTCTCGGTCGCGTTGCACGAGGCCCGCGAGGAGCTCATGGAGGACTCGCGCCTGAACGGCGGCACGACGAGGAAGGACGCGAAGTTCGACATCGACGGCGCCAGCGGCACGCTCGGGGCCTACGCGCACCTCGGTAAGACGCTCGGCGACACGCGCGTCCTCGTCGACGGGGACGGAGAGCAGCTGCTGCGCGGCGCGCGCTTTTACGGCTACCACGTGAAGCTCCCGCGCCGGGGCGTGGCGGTGCACATCAACGCGTTCAACTTCCCCGCCTGGGGCCTGGCCGAGAAGGCCGCCGTCTCGCTGCTCGCGGGCGTGCCGGTCATCTCGAAGCCGGCGACGAGCACCGCGCTGCTCGCCTTCCGCGTCATGGAGAAGCTGGTGGCCTCGGGCGCCCTGCCCGACGGCGCGCTGCAATTCGTCGCTGGCTCACCCGGTGACATGCTCGACCACCTCGGAGAGCAGGACGTGCTCGCCTTCACCGGCAGCGCGGACACGGCCGCGAAGCTGCGCGCGACCAAAGCCGTCGTCGAGCTCTCGGTGCCGCTCAACGTCGAAGCGGACAGCCTGAACGCCACCGTGCTCGGCCCCGACGTCGACCGCGACGGCGACCTGTACAGCATTTTCCTGAAGCACGTCGCGCTCGAGATGACGCAGAAGGCCGGACAGAAGTGCACGGCCACCCGCCGCATCTTCGTGCCGCGTGATCGCGCGGACGAGATCGAGGCGGAGCTCAAGGAGGCGCTCGCCGCCGTGCGCGTCGGTGACCCCGCGGAGGACGCCGTGACCATGGGACCGCTGGCCACGAAGCAGCAGCTCGACGACGGGCGTGCCGGCATCGCGCGGCTGGTCGAGTCGGGCGCCCGGATCGTGCACGGCAGCGCGACGGAGGGCGACGTCATCGGCGCCGACGCTTCGAAGGGCTACTTCTTGTCGCCCGTGCTGCTGCGCGCGGACGAGCCGGCGAAGGCGAAGGCCGTGCACGAGGTCGAGGTCTTCGGCCCCGTCGCGACGCTGCTGCCCTACGACAGCGTCGACGAGGCCGTGTCTCTCGTCGCCAAGGGCGGCGGCGGCCTCGTGTGCTCGCTGTACTCCGACGACAAGGGCGTGGTCGAGACGCTCGTGCTCGGCCTCGCGCCCTACCATGGACGGCTGCTCGTGGGCGGCTCCAAGGTCGCGGACCAGATGATCCACCCCGGCATGGCGTTGCCGAGCTGTATGCACGGCGGCCCCGGACGCGCCGGCGGCGGTGAGGAGCTCGGCGGCCTGCGCG
Organism: uncultured Myxococcales bacterium; assembly: GCA_964388085.1. Taxonomy (GTDB): domain Bacteria; phylum Myxococcota; class UBA727; order UBA727; family CAYLZW01; genus CAYLZW01. The sequence continues at coordinate 23,192 of CAYLZW010000048.1, forward strand.
GCATGGACCTCTACCTGCAGCGCACCGCCGTGCAGGGCGACCGCGGCGTCCTCGAGCGCCTGCTCGGCGTGAAGGCCTAGGGCTCTCACCCGTCGGTGGCGAGGGCGCTCACCCGCTGCGCCATCGTGGTCGCGAGCGTGCGATAGATGCCTCGCGCGGCGACCTCGTGCGTGTCGAGCCAACGCTGCAGGCGCGCGCGCTCGAGGAAGATCGTGACCGTGTCTGCCGTCGCCGAGACGCGCGACGCGGTGCCTCCACCGACGAGGAGCGTCACCTCCCCAACCGTATCGCCGGCGGCGAGCGCTCGACGCCCCGCGCTGAGCGCGCCCTCGACGATCACGTACAGGCCGCCGACGATGGCGCCCTGCTCGACGACGACATCGCCCGCCGCGAACGGCCGTCGCTCGGCGAGCGCGAGCAGATCCTTCATCTCGGAGAGCGACAGCGACGAGAACAGCGGCATGTCCTTGAGGCGCGCATAGGCGAGCGGACCGGCGCGCTCCTCGAAGGCGCCCTCGGGGAGCGCCTCCATGGCGTCGTCCGGGAGCTCCTGCACGAAGGCCTCGGCGTCGAGCGTGTTCACCGACGTGCCGACCTCCCGCAGCCACTCGCGGATGCGCTCGGCGTCCTCGGGGCGCCCCATGGCGACATACACCTGCGACAGCGCCGCCCCGAGCTGCGCGCTCGTGTGGTTGTCGTTCCAGGCGGCCAGGGTGTCGGACAAGAGCTGCGCGGCCTCTTCATAGCGCTTCGACGACACCATCAGCGCGGACAAGCGCAGGGACGCGGGCACGCGGCTCTCGTCGTGCAACGGGACGCGGCGCAGCACCGCCACCTCGGCCGCGTGGTCCCCGTGCGTTCGGAACGCCTGCGCGGCCTCCCAATAGCGGCCGAAGCGGACGAGCAGCGCCGCGCGCTCGGCCTCGAGCCCAGCGTCGTCGAAGCAGGCGAGCGCGCGCTCGACCTCTCCCGCGCGCTCGAACGCCTGCGCCGCGAGCACAGGCTCACCGGCCTGCCGGTACGCGGCGCCCGCCGACGCGAAGTCACCGGCCTTCTCGAACAGCGGCGCTGCCTCGTCGTGTCGCTCGGCGAGCTCATAAGCGCGCGCGGCGTTCACGAAGTCGCGCGCTCGCTCGAGCACGCGGGCGAGGTTCAAGCGCACCGAGCCGGGCGCGGCCTCGGCCCACTCGAGCAGCGTAGGCCCGAGCCGCCCGTCGTCCTCCTCGTACAGCGCCGCGGCGTCGTCGAGGTGCATGCCGGTCTTCAGCGCCTCGAGCACCGCGGGCAAGCGCGAGGACTCGAGCACGCTGCCGCTGTCGTCGAAGGGGTTCTTTCCGCGCGCCGCCGCCACCGGCGGAGGAGGGGCGGCCATGGCCGGACGGATGGCCGGCGCCGCGGACGGCAGCGTCGACGACGAAGCGCCGGGCGCAGCGGGCTGGCGGCCGGACACCTCGCTCTGGCGCCAGCGCCGCGCGAGCGTGCTGACGATCTGCGCCATCCACGAGTCGTGGCTCAAGCGATCCTGGACGGTCTCGCGCGTGACCACCTGCACGGTCAGCGGCGACGCGGCGCGCACGCTGGCGATGCGCGGTGACGACGTCAGGATCGCCGTCTCGCCGAACACGTCGCCCGGCGCCATGGTCGCGAGCAGCACCTCCCCCTCGGCGCCGTTTCTGTACACCTCCGCCGTGCCGCCGGTGATGATGTACGCCGCGTCCCCCTCCTCGCCCTCGCGCACGATGACGTCGCCGGGCGCATAGGTGCGGGACTCGAACCACCAGCCGCCGCGCAGGAAGCTCTCGAGGTCCTCCTTCAGCTCGCGCACGGACTGGTAGCGCTTGTGCAGGTCCTCCTCGAGCGCGCGCTTGACGATCTGCTTGAGCGCCGGCGGCATGCGGCGGTGCGGCGCGCGCTGCTCGGGCGGCTCGATGTCACAAGCCTGCGCCTTCAGCAGCTTCTCCTGCGAGCTCTTGCCGCGGTACGGCGCCGTGCCCGTCAGGATGAAGTAGAGGATGGCGCCGATGGCGAACACGTCCGTGCGCTCGTCGATGTCGGCGATGCGTCCCTGCGCCTGCTCGGGCGCCATGTAGCTCGGCGTACCGACGACGGTGCCCTGGCGATCCGCGAGCCAGCCGCGCTCGCCGTCGACCTCGACGAGGTCCTCGTCCGGACCGATGCCGTCACGGCCCGGCTTGCCGAGCACGTGCGCGATGCCCCAGTCCATGACGTAGACCTGCCCGTAGCCGCCGACCATGACGTTGTCGGGCTTCAGGTCCCGGTGCACGACGCCACGCGCGTGCGCGAAGGAGACCGCATCACAGATGCGCAGGACGATTTGCAACACGCGGTGCAGCTCGCTCGCCTTGTGGAGCTGCGCCTTCTCGCAGACGCGCGCGAGCGTGTCGCCGCGGACGAGGTGCATCGTGAAGAAAGGCGCGCCCCCGTCGACCGCGCCGGCCTCGTGCACCGAGACGATGTTCGGGTGCGCGAGCTGCGCCGTCACCTGCCCCTCTTGCAGGAAGCGCACATGTGCGCGCACGTCGTCGGTCTCGAGCACCTTCATCGCCACCCGCCGACGAAAGCGACGATCGAGCACGCGGTGGATGCTGCCGAAGCCGCCACGCGCGAACACGCCGAGATCGTCCAGGTGCCCGCGCGACGTCGAGGATGGCGACGTCGACGCGGCGCTCGAAGCCCCTCGCGGCGAGCCTCTTGCGAAGGTGGCGGTCTCGTTCAGCGCCGCGGCGGTGGGCTCGCTCGCTGACGGCGGCGCCAACACCGAGGACGGCGGCTTTGTCATGGCTGGCGACGAGGATGACCCAGCTTGCAGGTCCTCGGCCGTGACGTCACTGACGCTCGCGCCCTCGCCGGAGCGGTCGCCGAATGGATCCTTCAGCGACCAGCCGGGCGGCGCGAACGGGTCATCGAGATCGAGATCTTTCGTCTCGACCCGCGGCACGCGCCCCGTGGTCTTCTTGCGCTCGTCGCTCATCGATCGAGGCTCGTCCTAGCTGCGGGCCCTACCGAAACAGCTCGCGGGCGATGATGACGCGCTGGATCTGGCTCGTGCCCTCATAGATCTGGAAGATCTTGGCGTCGCGCATGAGCTTCTCGACGGGATACTCCTTGTTGAAGCCGTTGCCGCCGAACACCTGCACCGCGTCGGTCGCCACCCTCATGGCGGTGTCGGCGGCGAAGCGCTTCCCGAAGGCGGCGTACATCGTGTTCCGCCGACCCGCGTCGATCTCGTAGGCGCTCTTCCACACGAGCAGCCGCGCCGCCTCGATGTCGCTGGCCATGTCCGCGATGAGAAACGAAACGCCCTGGTGCGAGGCGATGGGCACGCCGAAGGTCTTCCGCTCCTTGGCGTAGGAGATGGCGTGCTCCATGGCCGCGCGCGCGAGCCCGACCGCGCCGGCGCTCACCAGCGGGCGCGTGTGGTCGAACGCGCTCATGGCGATGCGGAAGCCCTCGCCCTCGGCGCCGAGCAGGTTCTCGGCCGGGACAACGGCGTCCTCGAAGGTGACCGCGCGCGTGTCGGACGCGCGCTGCCCCATGTTGTTCTCCTTCTTGCCGATGGTGATGCCGGCCGTGTCCGCGTCGACGATGAAGCCGCTCATGCCCTTATGACCGGCGTCTTTGTCCGTCTTGGCGAGCACGAAGAACCACTTGGCGTGGCCCGCGCCCGTGATCCACATCTTCTGCCCGTTCAGGATGTACTGGTCGCCCTTCTTCGTCGCCGTGGTCTTGAGGCCGGCGACGTCGCTGCCCGCGCCCGGCTCCGTCACCGCGTAGGAGCACATGTGGTGATGGTCGGCGAAGGGCGAGAGATACTTCTTCTTCTGCGCGTCGTTACCCGCGACCATGATGGGCACCTGCGCGAGCGTGTTCGCCGTGATGGCGGTGGCGACGCCGGTGCAGCCCCAGCCGAGCTCCTCCTCGAGCAGCACGCCGTCGAGCGTGCCGAGCCCCATCCCGCCGTAAGCGGCCGGGATGTGCACGTTCATCAGGCCGAGCTCCCAGGCCTTCGCCATGATCTGCATGGGGAATTCGCCGGTCTCGTCGTGATGGTTCGCCTTCGGCCGGATCTCCTTCTCGGCGAAGTCGTGCGCGAGGTCCTTCAGCTGGCGTTGCTCGTCGGTCA
>CAYLZW010000049.1:0-27014 GCA_964388085.1 uncultured Myxococcales bacterium
GGCATGCCATACTTCGCGGGGTCACCAGAAACGCGGGCTATTTCGCCTACGCGCTTGTGCCGAAGGTGGCGCTGCTGGTGCTGCCGCTGCTGGTGCTGCCGCTGCTGGTGCTGCCGCTGCTGGTGGTGACGCTGCTGGCGCTGGCGCTGCTGGCGCTGTCGGTGCCGGTGGCGTCTCGGCCGGTGTCACTGTGCCGACGGGCGGCGGCGTTTGCGGCTCGGCGGCGTCTTGCGCATGTGCCGCGCCGGCGATCAGTGAGCAGAACAAAATGGCGGAGATGATGCGCGGCATGGGTCCTCCCAGGTGCCGCGCATCATCGGGGATGAGGTCCACTCAGCGCAACGCTCTCACTCGCCGTTGCTGACTGCACGCGTACGGAGAGCGCGGCGACATTGTCAGCGCAGGGCGCCGCCAGCGATCCAGTGGAACAGGTAGGCGTGATCGCTGCCGGGCATGACGTCGGGGAAGCGGCCCGCCGTCGGATGCCCCGCGCTCGCAGGCGCTTGAAGCAAGAGGCTGTGCTCCGGACGGGACGGATCAATCCGGCGGGACACGCCGTCGTCTCCCTCGACGCACTCCTCCGTCACGTGCCAGGCGAAACAGCTCTGCGCGCCCGCTTCGCTCGTCGGGTCGAGGCCCCCGAGCGGGTATGCGCCGGCGTCGGCCAGCTCCGGCGCACAGCCGTCGAGCGGTGGCATGGCGCGCGAAGCCGGGGGCAGCGCCGCCGCGTGACACGCCGTGCAGCCCGCGCGCTCGAGCGCCGCCATCGCTCCCTCGAGCGTGAACATCTCGTGGACGAGCGAGCCGACGTCCACAGCCGGGAGATCGCCCCCCATCTCGCCGGGCGCGTCGCCGCGATCGTCGTCGTCGCCGAGGCCGAGCTGGCCTTGGGTATTCTTTCCCCAACACTTCAATCGTCCGTCGACCAGCAGCGCGCAGCCATGCGCGTAGCCGAGCTCTACCCGGCGCACGTCGCCGCCCACGTCGACGAAGGGCAGCGCGTCCCCCATCTCGCCGGGCGCGTCGCCGCGGTTCTCGACGTCGCCGAGGCCGAGCTGTCCGCTCGCGTTGTTGCCCCAGCACTTCAGCTCTCCCGCCGTCGTCACGACGCACGCGAAGAAACCACCGACGGCGACCTGCGCGGGCGTCACGCCGGTGCCGAGCGCCACGGGAAGGAGCGCGCCCCCGAGCTCGCCCGGCTCATCGCCAATGTCCTCGATCGTGCCCTGCCCGAGCGCGCCGTCGCTGTTCCGCCCCCAGCACTTGATCGTGTCGTCCGCGAGGAGCGCGCAGGTGGGCTCCGACGTGGTCGCCAACGCGCTCACCCCGCCGCCGAGTTCGACCGCAGGCATATTCGGCCCCACCTCGCCCGCGACATCCCCGCGCGTGTTCGTGTTGCCAAGGCCGAGCTGGCCAGCGCTATTGAGCCCCCAGCACTTGAGCGCGCCGTCGTCGAGGAGAACGCAGGTATGGGCCCAGCCTGCCGTGATCGCCGCCACCTCCGCCTCGTCGTCCAGGACGAGCGTAGGCAGCGCGCTGCCCATCGTCCCGGGCGCGCCGCCGACGCCGCCATCATGCGGCGCGCCGAGGCGTCCGAAGCCCTCGGAGCCGAAGCAGCCGACGTCCCCCGCGGTGAACGCGACACAGGTGTGATGACCTCCGACCGCGACTCCGCGTATTCCGCGCGCGCCGAGCCGCACGTCCGGCAGCGCGTTCAAACCCAGCGACGGCCAGAACGACGTGGTTGATTCAATGCCGAGCTGGCCGGTCTTATTGAAGCCCCAGCATTTAAGCCGGCCGTCGTCGAGGGTCGCGCAGGCGTGGTAGCGGCCGAGGTAGATTCGCCTGACGCGCGGCTCGTCCTCGTCGCTGTCCTCGAACGAAGCTTGGTACAGCCCGTCGCCCGTCTCATTCGGGACCGTGCCGTGCGAGACTTGCGGACCGTCCGTCCCCCCAATCAACGACGTGCCATTCAGGTCCCCCCAGCACCGCACCACGCCTCCCTCGATGACGACGCAGGTGCGGTGTCCGGCCAGCCCGAGGTCGACGATGGCCGGCCCACCGGCACGACGAGGGACGCTTCCCGCGTCACGCCACCGGCGCTGCAGCGCAGGATGAACGTCGACGACCGGTCCACTGGCACGTTCACGAGCATCAACGCGTTGCCGGGGAAGGGTTCGGGTGGAAAGAACGGAGATATCAGCCGGCACTCGTCCATCGCCGGTGCGTGCCAGCGGATCTCGACCACGCCGCCAGGCTTCCCCGTCGGCGGCGTTGCCGTGAAGGACTCGAACCATGACTCGTCCAGCGGCGCTTCTTCGTCGCACGTCGGCGCAACTCCCCCTCCGTCGGTACCCGCGTCCCCGCCGTCGACACCCTCGCCGCCGTCGACACCCTCGTCACCGCCGCCGTCTGCGCGGACTCCGCCGTCGATATGCTCGCCGCCTCCGCCATCCGGTCCCGGAGGCCGCCCCGCGTCCGCGAGTGTCCGAGGCGGATCCCCCGCGACGCAGAGGCCATCGCTGCAGTGAAAGCCGTCGACGCAGGCATGGCCATCGTCGCACGCGCGCCCGGCGAGCTCGGGCCGGAGCACGCAGGCCGACGTCGTGGCGGCGAGGGCGAGGGCCATAAGCAGCAGGGACGAGTGGTTGCCGCGCATCTCCGCGAGGATAGCGCGCCGAGCACACGCGGAGGTCGGCCATCTCGCCGAGTCACAGCAGGCGAGCAGGTCTCATGGGACCGTCACATGGTTGCGGTTCGGGCTGGTTCTCCTCGTGTAACGCGATGTAGGCCGCCAGGTCAGCGCAGCGACCGCTGACGAGATTGGCTCGCCCGCGGAGCGAACCGGACCGCTCGTCCGGCTTGAACCAGCGGACCAGCTTGTAGCGTCCGTCAACGAGCGCGCGGAAGAACGTGCGGCGGCGGAGATCGGGCGCACCATACCGGCCGGCGACGTCGCGCATCAGCCGGACGCGCTCCCCGGATGTGCAACCCGCATACCGGGCATGGGGTGCGCTTCATGCGGCGCCGTGCGGTTCGCCTCTCTACTTCTCATCGAGCGCCGCGCGGGCGGCCGTGGCGACGTCATGCAAGCGCATTCGCTCCGGCAGGGCATCATTGGCCTTGAGCAGCTCAACGAGCGCGGCGCGCTTGCCCGCCACATCGCCCTTGGCCCCGCGCACGTCGGCGAGCAGCTTCAAATAGCGTAGGCGGCGCGGACCATACGAGAGCGCGACCGCCTTCTCCGCGACCGGCAGCGCCTCGTCGTGCCGCTTCAAGGTGTGCAGCGTCGAGGCCAAGCGTGCGTGCGCCTCGTAGTCGTCGGGGAGCTGACCGACTCGCTTTTGCAACAGCGCGACCGCCTCGTCACCGCGTCCGAGGGCGAGGTAGCTGTTCATGCGCGCGTAGTCGTGGACGCGCTGGGCAACGGGCGTCTTGCCGCGCGCGGCGTCCTGCTCCATGAGCGTGAGGCGCTGCTCATGGAGCGCGCGCGACTTGTCGGATTGGCCGAGCTGCTCGTAGAGGTCCGCCAGGTTGGCCATCACGTCGGCCTGGTCATCGACGGAGGCGCCTGCCGCGGGCTGGTCGACGAGCGCCTGCAGCTTCACGCGCGCGGCCTCGCGGGCGCGCTGCTTCAGCGGCTCTTTGTCGTCGAGCTTGCCGCTGCAGATGAGCAGGAAGCTCGCGAGGTCACCGAGCGCGGCGGAGCCCTGCACGTCGTCAAGGTGCTCGAGCGCGACCTCGGTGCAGCGCGCGTTCTCGTTCGCGTGCCTATAGGCGCGCGCGGCGCTGTGCACCGCCTCGCCGCGGCGCGGGCTCTCCTGCTTCGCCACCTCGACGAAGCGCTCTGCCGCTTTCGTCGCGTCGCCTTCCTTCCAGAGCCGGTAGGCGTCGGCGAGCGCCGCGTCGACGGCGCCTCCGCCAGAGCGCGAGGTGACGCCGCGCTCGAGGAAGGCCACGGTCTCGGGCAGGGACATCGCGCCACCGTGCGCGGCGACGATGGCCTCGCGGACGGGATCGACGACGAAGAACGTCGGCCACACGCGAATCGGCAGTTGCGCGTTGATCCGCGCGTTCTCCGGGCGGTCGGTGTCGATCTCGAGGAACACGTAGCGATCGAGGAAGCGCGCGAGGCTCTCGTCATGCAGCACGTCGCGCTTCATGGACCAGCAGGTGTGGCACCAGGGCGCCCAGGCGTCGATGAACACGAGCTTGCCCTCGGCGGCGGCGAGCTTCTTGGCGGCCTCCCAGTCGTCGCTGATGAAGGTGACGGAGGTCTTGCCTGCCGACGGTGTGGTCGTCGTCGCGGTTGTCGCCGCCGTCGTCGGCTTCGCGGCGGCTTCTGGTGCCTCGTCGTCCCGCGGACAGCCGAGCACGAGGAGCGGGAGGACGAGGGAGACAGGAAGGGTTCGGCGCGTCATGCCGGCGAGCCTACCGAATCAGCTCCGGCGCGGGGTCGGGTCGGCTTGTGGACCTCGTACCAGCCCGCCTGGGCGCGCCTCCGTGGGCGCTCCGTGCTCGAGGATCACCTGGCCCTTGCAGAGCGTGTACTCGTAGCCCGCCGCTCGCTGGAGCAGGCGCCCGCCCCCGGCGGGGAGGTCCGCGACGAGCTCCGGCGCTCCGAGCGAGAGCGCGTCGAAGTCGATGACATTGAGATCCGCGCGATAGCCGGGGGCGAGCAGGCCGCGATCGAGCAGGCCATAGAGCTCCGCCGTCTGGCGCGTCTGCCGGTGCACGACGGTCTCGACGGGGAGGCGCGGGCCGCGGGAGCGATCGCGCGCCCAATGGGTCAGCATGAAGGTGGGCATGCCCGCGTCCGCGATGGCGCCACAATGGGCGCCCCCGTCGGAGAGCCCCATGCGGACGCGCGGATGATTGTGCATTGCGCGCAGCAGCGCGAGGTCGCCGTCGGCGTAGTTAAAGAGCGGAAAGTACAGGAAGCCTTCGCCCTCGTCGTCGCACAAGGCGTCGTAGGCGAGCTCTTGCGGGGAGCAGCCGCGCGCCTCGGCCAGCGCCTTCAGGCATTGCTCCGCGGGCGGCTCGTAATCGAATGCCTCGCCGCAGAGGTACATTTTGTCGAAGCCCCGCGCGACGAAGTTGGCGAACTCTCCGGCGTCGATGGGCTCGTCGGCGAGGATCTGCCTGCGCACCTCCGGGTCCCTCAGGGCCGCGCGCTTCTCGTCCCAGGTCTCGAGGCCGCCCACGAGGCTCCAATATGCGGGGTAGACGAGGAAGGGATGCGCCGTGCCGCGCCAGTGCATGAGGATGCCGATGGCGCGCCCCGCCGCCTGCGCCAGAAGAGGGATGCCCTTCGCGGCCGCGTCGTCGAGCTGCTCGAGGATCTGCCGCCAGATGTGCGGGCGCTCGTAGGTCTGGCTGAGGTTGAAGAGGAAGGGGCGCCCCGACGAGGCCGCGATGTCGCGCATCCACTCGAGCTCGCTCGGCACCTTGATGTGCTCTAGGGCCGCCTCGTAGACGCCGTGGCCCGCCTCTTTGAGAGCCTCCCCGAACGCGCGCAGCTCGTCGAGGGACGCGAAGGTGCCCGCGACGAGCACCCCGTCCGCCGAGCGGTGCAGCGGCGTGCGCGAGGTGGAGAAGCCGAGCGCCCCCGCGCGCAGGGCCTCGACGGTCAAGCGCTTCATCTCGGCGAGCTGCGCCGGCGTCGGCGCTGCGTTCTCGGCGCCCTCGGGCCCCATGACGTAGCCGCGCAGGGCGGCGTGGGGGACCTGCGTGGCGACGTCGACGGCGCGCGGCATGCGCTCGAGCGCGTCCAGGTACTCGGGGAAGGTCTCCCAGTCCCAGCGGATGCCCTCGACGAGGGCAGAGCCGGGGATGTCCTCCACGCCCTCCATGACGTTGATGAGCCAGCTCCGATCCTGCGGCCGACAGGGGGCGAAGCCCACGCCGCAATTCCCCATCACCACGGTTGTGCAACCGTGCCAGCCGGAGGGCGTCACGAAGGGATCCCAGGTGGCCTGGGCATCGTAGTGCGTGTGCATGTCGACGAAGCCGGGCGTCACGAGCTTGCCGCGCGCGTCGATCTCGCGCTCTCCGGGCGAGAGCCCCCGGCCTACGGCGACGATGACGCCCTGGCGGACGCCGATGTCAGCCTCGACGGCAGGGCTCCCGGAGCCGTCCACCACGGCGCCGCCGCGGATCACGATGTCGTAGCTCATGCTCGGCTCTCCCTTTGAGACGTTCGCGACTTTCGAAGTGACGGCTCCGCGGGCGCGGCGACGCTCAGGACGAGCAGCCGAGGCAGCATCTCGTCGCCGTAGCCGAGCGCGTCCTCGAGGGCCTCGGCGTCCGCGCCCCAGCCGAGCAAGAGCGCCCGCAAGAGCTCTCGGCTCAGCGCCGTGACGTCGAAGTGCTCCGGCAAAAGGCGCGCGAGCTTCTCTCGATCGAGCACGGCCTGAAGGCTCGACCAGGTGACGAGGGCCCGCCGCATGGGCTCGCCGTCGTCGAGCGCGCCCTCCCCTCGTGCCTGCTCGAGCTCGTCCGCGAGCAAGGCGAGCAGCCCCATGGCGCGCTCGAGCGCCTGCTTCGCGGGCGCGTCGTCGAGCAGCGGCTCCGGCGCGGACACGAGCGAGCTGATGAGCTGGAAGCGGCGCGGGTCGACCTGCTTCAGCGACTGATAAGCGCGGCAGAGCAGCACGAGCCGCCGGAGGGGCGCCTCCTCCTTGCCCAGCGCTCGTGCCGCCCGCAGGAAGGCCTCGAAGCCCTCGAGCACCTCGAGCTGGACGGCCGCGAGCAGCTCGTCGCGGGAGCGGAAGTATCGGTAGAGCGCGCCCGGCGTGAACCCAACGCGCTCGGCCAGCCGGTGCACACTGAACGCGGCCACGCCCTCCTCGAGGATGAGGGCCAAGGCGGCCTCCTGCAGCTCGTGCAGCCGACCTTCGCGGCGGCTCTGGCTTGGAACGCGAGGTGTCATGAGGGCTCTCCTGGCCGCGGCCGCCGCAAGCGTAAATAGTATTTACGTCTCTGTAAATAGCATTTACGATCGGCGCCGGAGGTGAGCATGGAGAACGCGCGACGACTGTCCAGGTCGAGAGGGATGACGAGCGCCAGCCGGATCGCGCCTCTGGCTCTGACCTTCGGTGTGCTCGCCGCGGCCTGCGCGGAGCCGCCCGTCTACGACGACGATCTCGGCCTGCAGGCGGTCGCCACCGAGGAGGGCAGCCTCGCGGGCACCTTCGTCTGGAAGAGCGCCATCGTCACCAAGGCTCATCTCCCCATCTCGCTCGGAGAGGACGGCGATCTGGCGGGAGGCGAGACCTACTACCTCGTCGAGCGGGAGTGGCTGCCCGCCGAGCGGCGCTATCACGAGCGTCGTCGGATCTGCGGCGGCCTCATCTACGAGACCGGCGGCACTACCTCCTTCATCCCCAACGAGCACTGGCGCCTCGTGCCGGACGTGATGAGCGCCGTCGTCGACGTGGACCACGCGCGCGGCGAGTACGCGGCCGTCGATCACGCCGAGCTCTGGGCCATCGAGCTCGACGATCCCGTAGCGGACGCGATGCCGAAGAACCCCGAGGAGGCGGGCGAGGAGCGCTGGGCCGCCCGCATCCACGACGCTGACGACGATGGCCACCCGGGCATGACCATGAGCATGAGCGGCTTCCTGCAGGGCGAGGTCTACTTCTGCCAGCGGAAGTTCTTCGACATGGAGGGCTACCTCGTCGGCGAGGACGGCGAGAGCCTCGGCCTCGTCACGGCGGCGTACGAGCAGCTCACCCTCGACGCCAGCTCGCCGCTCCTGACCAATCAGCTCGAGCGCTCGCCCCATCCAGACCCGAAGGAGGCCTGGTACCACATGGCCCGCCTGCCCGAGGGCTCCGACTGTGACGACGTCATGAGCGCCGTGGAGGACGGCGTGGTGTCGCGGCGGAATCCATTTCGGTAGCCTCGTCGCGCCATGACGCTTCGCTCTCTCGCCCGGAACGATCCGCCCGCCGCCGACATCGAGCAGCCCTGCTGGGTGTTCGCCTACGGCTCCAACATGGACCTCGACGATCTCGCCCGCTGGCTGCGCGAGCGAGGCCACCCAGAGCGCGCGCCGCTCGAGCTCTCCGCCGCCGTCCTCGAGGGCCACCGCCTGGTGTGGAACTACCGCTCCCCCTCGCGGAAGGGCGGCGCCGCCAACGTGGAGGTGCACGCAGCGTCGTCGCTACCCGGCGTGTGCTTGCGCGTGGAGCCCGCGCTCCTGCGTGCGCTCGACGAGAAGGAAGGGCATCCGCAGCGCTACGCTCGTGCGCTCTGCCGCGCTCGCCTCCCTGGCGACCGATACGTCGACGCTTGGCTCTACACGGTGACGGACGCCTGGCGCCTCGATGAGCCATGCTGGCCTCGGCGGGCGTATCTCGATGTGGTGGTGCGGGGGGCGAAGGCTCACGGCCTGCCTGCTTGGCATTTGGAGGCGCTGGCTCAGGTGGAGACGGTGGATTGAATCGGCTTGATGGTGCTTGCGTGCTATGACGCTCGACCTCGGGGGGTTCATGACTCGTTGGCTCGCACTGTTCACGCTCACATTCGCCGTGGCACCGGCGTGGGCCGCGCCTGTCGCGCTGCCGGCGGCGCACGTTACGTTTGAGGCTCCACAGGGATGGATGGTGATGCCTTCGGGCGCCGCCGTCGCCATGACAAAGATCGGCTCGGGGACGAGCATCTACGCGTATCCCGCCGAGGGGCAGAGCGTCGACGACGGCAAGCGCGCGGTCGAGGCCATGTTCCCGAACAGCGGCGCCGCGCTCTCGCGTGTGTCGCTGCCGTCGCACAAGGGGCGCGCTGCCGAGGTGACGGGCATCGACCGCCTGTTTGGCTTTCCGACGAGGTCTCGCGGCTACTTCCTCTGGTCGCCTCATGGCGACGCGGTGCTGTTGCTCGCGTTCGGTCCGAAGCTCGGCGACGACGACGTCGCCCTCGTGCGGCAGATCGCGCAGAGCGTCCGCTTCGAGCCTGTGAAGGACGGGCCTGCGGTCGCTATCGAGCTCGGAGGTGCGTGGGACGGCGTGCAGGTCACCGCCAAGGCCCCAGCCGGCTACCGTATCGCGGAGCAAGAGCAGCGCGCGGTATCGCTCGCCCGAGAGAGACCGACGCGCGCGCTCCGCTTCGCCATCGTCCTCGGAGACACCGGCGGCATGGCTGGGCTCCTCGAGCGCAGCGCTGCACAGAGCGGCCTGATCCTCGACGGCAAGCCTCGCAAAGTACGCGGCGGCCTGTGGGCTCCCGTATCGCTGGCCCAGCAAGGGCAGACGCTGCCAGGACACCTGGGCGTACGCAAGCTCAACGCCTCGACGGCGGTGGTCGCGGTCATCCTCGGGCGCACCCTCGAGCAGGCCGAGCTGCTCAAGCTGCTCTCGAGCGCCAAAGCGCTCCGCATCAAGACCGCTCCCGCCGCACGCAGCGCGATGAAGCGGCTCGGGGGCAGCCGAATCTCGTTCCTCGAGTCCTCCTCGTCGTCGATCGGCGGATATAGCGGCTCCTCGACGGAGATCGTGTGGGAGCTGTGCAGCGACGGCTCGTACAGCTACTACTCGAACGTGAGCAACGCCTTCTCGGGCGGCGCGGGCTCAGCGTCGGCTCGGAATCGCAGCTCGCACGAAGGCCGTTGGCTCGTGCGCGCGAACCGGAAGGGCGCGCTCACGCTCGAGCTCGCGACGACGGATGGCGAAACCTTCTCGGTGCCGATCGAGCTCGGCGGCAATGGAAGCGACACACCCGCGGTGGTCAATGGGCAGCGGATGAAGTTTTGGCGCGCGAGTGATGATTGTGAGTGACGTTTGGGCTTCAATGAGGCTGCCCCGTCGACGAGGGAGACGACTGCCTCCGCCGACGTCACGCCGGGGACATGCCTCAATGAAGCCCAAACGTCGACGAGGGAGAAGGCTGACAAGCTCTCGCAGGCGCTCACGGTGGCGGTGCTTCAAATGAGGTTCCCCTGTCAACGAGGGAGAAGGACACCGCGGCGACCGGGTTGCACATGCACCGGCTCAGCGTGCTTCAATGAGGCTCCCCCTCGACGAGGGAGAAGGTGTGAACGGCAGCCTAGATCCGAGTCGGTGCTGCAGCTCCCCGACACCTGCGCCTCGGCTACCGATGGGCTGGCCGCGTCGTCAGGTTCCATGAGGGTGCCGTCGCCGACGACTGGCAGCAGGATGGCGAGCGCGAGCAGCGAGGAGCGCAGCATGAGGGCTGGATAGCTCTCTGGCCTGCGGGGGACTGTGATTGTGGGCACCTTCCGGCGGGTTCGCGGGATAGCCGGGCCCCCGACTGGGCCCCGTCGTCGAGGGAGAATGCTGGCGATGGTGCCGGGATAGCGCGCGCTCAGATCGTGCCCGGGCACATGGCGGCGGGCGCTACAGGTGCTTCTCGTCGATGCCCAGGATGTTCGCGAGGCGCTGCTTCACTTCGTCCATCACCTCCTCGGGCACCCTCCCCAACCTTTGTTGGAATCGCAGCGGGGCGTCTACGCAGCGAAGCTGCCACGTATCGACCACCGATGGCTTGCTGAGGCCGGCTGCCGAATAGTCGGCAATGGCGACGAAGATTGGAGACGATCGCGCGCCGCGGGCCTCTGTAATCGGAACGACGGTGACGAGCCCGAGCTTCGACGCCGGAGTCAGGACGAGACACGGCCGCGTCTTCTTCTTCTCGGCGCCCTGGGTCGGGTTCAGCTTCACGACGACGACATCGCCCGGCTCAGTCTTCATCCCGGAAGTCCTCGCCGTCGATGGAGCCCCACGCGTGTACGGCCTCGTACGACTCGAGCGCCGACTCGAGCCAGTCCCTCCTGCGCTCGGCCCGGGTGGGCACGCGCTCGAGGACGATGCGACCTTCGGCCGGGTCCCCTACGAAGCGCACCTCGTCTCCCTCCTTCAAGTTCAACATCTGGCGGATCTTCCTCGGGATCACGAGCTGGCCCTTGGCGCTGATGCGGGCGGTGGCTGCCATGGCGGACCTCCTACGTCTTACGTAGGATGTCATTCCTCCATCGCACCGGCAAGCCATCGCCGGGAGCCCATGAGGATGCTTCGGGGAGCGACTCGCGAAACCCGAGAAGCAAGGAGGCGCCTCCCCGAAGTCGTTGATTCACATGGCTGCGAGGTGCGCCGACTACACCAGACCCGGCACCTGCCGCGCGATCCCACGGGCCACCAGCGCATCAAACTGCTCAACGACCGCCTTCGCCAGGAGCGCGTTCTCCACCAAAAGCCCCGCCTCGATGTTCCGCCGCTGGGCCGCCTCCGTCAGGTTCGCCGACGTCAGCAGCACTCGTGCCCCATCGACCACGATGACCTTCGCGTGCAACGAGGCCCGCTGCTTCGGGTCCTTCGCGACAGTCCGCGGGTCATAGAACACCGAAGGTAGCGGTACGTCCTTGGGCCAGTGCTTCTCCCGGAAGTCCTTCGCGAACCGCACCAGGAGCTCGCTCTCGCTCGCCGTGACGTCGTCCCAGTCCCGGTGGATGTGCAGGTACATCCGCACCTTCAGCTGCGGGCGCTGCCGCACGCGGTCCGCGAGCTCTTTCAGCACTTCCCTGCCGTCGTGCAGCGCGTACGACGCCAACACGATCTCGTGCTCCGCCGACCGGAACAGCTCCGTAACCGCCACCCACGTATCCCGAGCGACCGAGCCCGTGCCCTCGGGACCGGTCCAGATGAACTCAACCTCGTCATGAGCCATCTGCACGGAACGGCGCTCGTCTGCGAGCAGCTCGAGCCAGGTCGCCATCGCTTCCGCGGGAGGCTTGCCCGCGAGCGCTTCGAGCGCGCCGCACACGGACTCCGCCACCTCGTTCCGTACATGCTTCGCCACCGCCGTCGTCGTGAACGGTGCCGCCAATGCTCCCGAGGCCAGCGCCTGCGCGAGCTTCTGCAGCTCACTCCTCGTCAACACCGACAACGAGTGACCCGGGCCGGCCGTCATGCGTCGAAGTCCTCGAAGAACGCCGCATTGGCCTCGCCCACCGTCGGCACGACCAGCGCCCGATCGAGGAAGCGATTCTGCGCCTCGCAGGACGGCTCCGCGATCAGCAGGCAACCATGACAACACGCACCATGAAGGAAGCGTTCCTCGGCGCCGTCGTCCGGTCGATGCTCGGCGCAGACCGGGTCGTTGCTGCAGAGGGCGCCGATGCGAAGCGCAGCCGAGAGGTGATGAACGAACTTCTTACCGACCTCCACGATGCCGCCGAGCGTGCCCTCGGCGTCGGTGCTGCCAGTAAAGAGCAGAATCCCGCTGGCCTCCTCCCCGAGGTAGATGCGCTCGCGGATGGAGCTGGCGGAGTATCCGCACTCCAGCGAAATGGCGGTGACCAGCAAGTGGCTGAGGGAGTGCAACATCACGTAGGGCCCGCCTACGAACTTCGCCTCCTTCTTCTTTTCGTTGGTCTTCCAAGTGTTGAACGCGCGGACGAACTGCTTGCCGCGCTCGCGCACCGCTGCGCGCTCCATCCACTCCTTGATGGCCTTGGTGTGGAACGAGACGAAGAAGCCCTCGCCGTGGTTCTCGACGGCGGGTAGCCACTTCGGCTCGAGAGACAGGGAGGCGCGATTGAGATCCTCCATGTCGAGCTCGCCGTCGACGTCGGGCATGATGGACTCGAAGCGCGTGAAGCCGACCTGCGCCCGCACCTCGCGGAGGCGATGCACGAGGACGACGCGGTCGAGCTTCCCGTCGAGCCATGAGGGCACCGACTTGAGCGGGTACGTGCGCGCGTAGAAGTCGCCGTCCGGGATGTCCTCCGAGAGCTGATCGGGGAGGTCGAGGAGCGTCTCGAGCTCGATCTGCTTGAGCTTCCTTTCAGGAGGCGCCGTGCCCTTCTTCCGACGCTGAATCTCGGCCCATACCTTCTCCGAGGAGAAGCCTTCGAGCGAGGCGCCGACCTTCGGGCGCTTGCGCTCCTTCTCGAGGTCGCCTTCATCCTCGACGAACTGCAGGTTCTCCTCCCAGACCGCGTCGACCGCCTTCTTGAGGGCTGCCGTCGCGTCCGGAATGTGGATGACGCTGAGCGACTGGGAGAAGTAGGCGTTCGAAGCAGAGCGGACGAGCAGCTTCGCAGGCGTCGGCTTGCCGCCGTCCGTCATGCAGGGCTCATTCGCATGGCGTCCCAGCCACGGCCGCTCACCACCACAAGGACCGAGCGGATACGCCGTTTCCTTCGTGGGATACGCGGACGACAGGCGGCGCTCACCGCCGCACTCGCATGCGACGACCAGCTCGTCGAAGTCGCCCGACGTGCCCCGCTCCTCGAGCCAGAGCTGGCGCTGGCAACGGTTGCTCGTATGCGGGACGAAGACGCGCCAGTTGATGTCGCTGATATGGCCTCGAGGACACGCGCGGACGAAGCGCACCGGAACAACCGCGCGCCGCTGCTTCTCGTAACGGAAGCGTCCCTTCTCGAGCTGCGACAGGTGGACGAGCGGTCGCGCGCGTCCGCGCATCTCCTTGCCGATCGGGCGCTCGTATTGGGCGACGAACCACTCGGGGAACTGCCACACGGTGATGGCGGTCGCCGCGCCGTCGGCGGCGCCTTCCTGCGTCGGTGGCGCGAACAGGCCGATCTCGTCGACACCGAGGATCTCCGCCGCCCGCGCTTGCAGACGCTCCTCGTAGATGGGGCGGTCCGGCGTCGGCCAGTGGTCGAGGCCGCCGACGAGGACCGAGTAGCGCGGCAGGTCGATCATGGCGCCCGGCCCGTAGGTCGTGAGCAGCTGGCTCTGGCGGACTTCGCCGTGGGCTTTCTTGTTTCCTGCGCTCATGCCGCGTCCTCGTCGCCATCGAGCTCGTCGACTTCCGATTCATCGAGCCGCTTCATGTACAGGCCGACCGTCGGCTCGACGTCCCGCAGCGAACGGTTGGCCTTGAACTGCTGCCAGGACTTCGGCGAGAGCTTCGCGCGCTCGGGGTCCAGCGGCATGTGGAGCAACCGAGCGGGACCCTCGACCTCGCGTTGGTATTGCAGACCTCCGAGCTCGCCCTGTTGGTCGGCGACGGCCTGCCACGCGCTCAGTAGGTTGGCGGCGCGGCCGATGAGCTTCTTGCGCAGCGCCTCCGCTTCGTCGGGAGGTAGGTCCGCGTGACGCTCAGCGCGGTCACCGAGGACCTTGGCGACGAAGTCCTTCACCTCGTCCTTGCGCTTCCAGATCTCGCCCGCCCCTCTCGGCGGCGTGAGCTCGTCGAAGCCGAGCCGCGCCAGCGCGACGACGACTCCAGCCAGCGCACGGTCCACCGCCCGCGGTGCAAACGGCGTCACGCTCGTCGCCTCGACGGACCGATAGAAGCTCTGGTGATAGCTCTCGAAGCGCTCGTAGTGGGACCGGTCGCGCGGCTTGTGAATGTTCAAGAGCGTCACGACGAGGCCTGACTTGGCGTCGTCGCGGCCGACGCGGCTGGTTGCCTGGATATATTCCGCCGTCGTCTTCGGCTGGCCCATCACGACCATCAGGCCTAGGCGGGTGATGTCGAGACCAACCGAGATCATGTTGGTCGCGAGCGCGATGTCGACGCTGTCTTTGGCCGCAAAGGGAAGTGACAGCCGGCGCTTCACCTCGGCGACATCGGAGGTCGAGACACGGCTCGTAAGCTCAACAACGAGCTCGCCTCGGTTCGAGCGAAGCGTCCGCGCAGCCAGCGGTCCCTTCGTCTCCCCCTCACGACGTCGAGTTCCGTAGCCACGAAGACGCGTCGAGACCTCGTCCTCGACAACGCGCCGCGAACCGCCCAGCTCGCGCAGGCTGTTGAAGTAGCCGAGAAGCGTCATGTACGGGTCGGCCGGGTTCGCTGGGTTCTTGTCGCCCTCGTTGTCCTTCCACGCTCGCTCGGCTGCCGCGAGGAGCGCGAGATAGACGCGGTGGAGCATCACCTTGCCGCTGCGCCCTTGCGCCGCGACGCCCACGTACCGGCGGCCGTGCTTCTTGGTGATGGGCACGGTGACCGCGAAGAATGAGTCTCTGAGGTCAGGCCCGGGCGGCGGGAACACCTGCACGTCGCCGCGAGCGAACAGCGCCTGAATCTGGCTGCGCGCGCGCCGCACGGTCGCCGTCGAGGCGACCACCTTCGGCTTGTGCTTCCCATCCGGGCACAGCGCCTCGATGGCGGCCTCGTAGAAGCCCGCGATGGTGCCGAGCGGACCCGAGATGAGGTGGAGCTCGTCCTGGACGATGAGATCGGGCGGCGGCAGGGAGTGCCCAGGCAGCGGCTTGCCCTCGCCGGGATCGCACGGGCCGTAGAAGCCCGACTTGTCGAAGCGGCTCACCTTCCCGAACAACGCGCCCGTCTGGCCGGTCCACGGCATGGCCGCGAACTTGTCGATGGTCGCGATGATGAAGCAGGGCAGGCGCCGATAGAGCTCGTCGTCGACAGCGATGATCGGCAGCGGGTTGTCGCGATTGAAGTCACAGCGCCTGCCCTTGGTACAGACGATGCGCAGCGACGTCGGGTTGTCGCTGTCCGGCGACGACCCGCGCATGAGCGTGAACGACGTTGACGTGAACTCCGAGCCACACCAGGGACAGCTATCGAGAGGAATCGGGACCGGGTGACGTTTCGGGTCCGTCCCGTAACGGGTGACGCGGGTGCGCGCGTTGTGCTCGTCCTTATCGCCCTTCTTGCCCATGCGGTTGGGCGTCGCTGCCTGCCCGACCCAGAGCCCGATCTCGAACGGCCAGTCACCGAGCTTCTTCGAGTCTTCCTGCCGCTCCAGCTCCAGGGCACAGATAAGCGTCGCCGCGCGCGAGAGCTGGTCGAGGGTGAGCAGGCGCAGCGTGTAGCGCATGAGCACGGTGACGCCGGCCGAGCTGATGCCCTCCTTCGTCAAGCGCCGATAGACGAGCGTGAACGCCGCGAGGCCGAGGTAGGCCTCGGTCTTGCCGCCGCCGGTGGGGAAGAAGATGAGGTCGACGACGTCGCGATCCGGGTGGTCCGGCTTCACGATGCCTTCGAGGTTCATGACGATGAACGCGATCTGGAACAGGCGCCAGCGTGGAGCGTTCTCGACGCTGTAGTAGCCGCTGCGATCCCGCTGCCGCGCCTGCCGCGCCATGACCTTGTTCGCGAGCCGGAACGCTTCCAGCGCGCGCGCATCGCTCTCGAGGACCGCGAGGCCGCTCTCGATGCGCTTCTTCGCCCGCGTCGCCTGCGTCATGAGGTCGGCCAGCACCTCCTGTCGCTGCTGGCCATCGACAGTGGTCTTCGCCTGGCGCTCAATCCACTCGCCGTACGCCGTGACGACGGCGCCAAGCCGCTTGCGGACGTCGGCCGCGGTCTCGCATGTGGCGAGCCCTTCCATGCCGACGTCGACGTCTTCGACCTCCTGCGGCGTGACCTTCTCGACGTCCCAGGTCGGGACCCACTCTGTGCGGACGAGCTGGCAGCGGGGCGTTGTCCCATCAACGACGACGACGGCCTTGGTGGACACGTTGTGGCCGACGGCCCACTCGTAGACATCGCGGTAGCGCAGGTCCGCGACCTGTTCGTCTTCGTCGCCGGTGTCGAGGCCGCTCAGGTTGGGCCGCGGGACGAAGCCCTCGGCGCAATGGACCTCGAGGCTCGCTTGGAAGGCGAACGCTTCGTCGCGCGCGATGTCCGCGATCGGCTCCCGGTGGTTCACGAGGAACACCGAGACAGCGCGCGTGCCTGGCGGCATGCCACCGACGCTCGCGGCCGCCACGCTGACGAGCTTCGAGTGCACGACCAGCTTCAAGCCGTCGCTGTTTGGTACCTCCCGCTCGACGCGGCCCCCCTTCTTCGGCACCTCGACGACGAGCTCTTCCCGTCGCTGCTCGCGGACCCAGCGCTCCTTGGTGGCGCCCTTCGCGATGTCCTGTCCCTGCTCTTCCGGGCGGCGGTCCGTGCGCTGGTACTGGCCCCACAGCACGGTCACGTTCAACTGCGCACTACCAGGACCGACGAGGACGCTCGTTCCCATCGACGACGGGAACAGGCCGCGTCGCGCGGAGGTGCGCTCGGGCGCGGTGTCGTCGTCGGTGCCGCTCTTGGCCGGGATCGCCTCGAGCGTCTCGCTCTCCGTCGGGTCGGCGACGGCCTCGCGTGCCTCGAACGGGACGAGGAAACCGGTGAGGTACCAGCGCGAGGGCGTCTCCTCGAGAGCCTCGGCTTCATGCTCGTGGCCGGGTCTCGGTCCGACGAGGTCGAGGCGGAGCGTGTCGACGAGCTGCTCGCGGACATCGGCGGACGTGGTCATGGCTGTTCCTTCGCACGGTAGATTACATTGCCGTCACGAGGCTTTCGCTGGTTCTTCACCCAGCCCTCTACAACGAGCCGTCCGCTCTTGTGTAGCCGCGCGACGATGTCCTTCAGCTGTGTCTCACGGATGTGGTGGTCCTCGAGAATGCGCGGCCACCAGTCCTCCCACCGCTCACGCCCCTCGATGCCAAGGACAGCCCGTTCCGCCGCAGCCAATTCCTCGGCTTTCAGTTCGTCGAGGTACTTGTCGGGAGTGAGATCCTTGCCTCCGAACATGTCCATCTGCGAGGTCGCGGAAGCCCTCCGGTCAAAGCGGATCTGAGCACGAGCCTGAGCGACTCTCGAGCGCAGCTTGTCCTCGACGTCTCGAAATACCCTAACGCCTTCCTCGCTCTTCGTGCCCAACACAAGGCGATATTTCGGGCGTCTTTGAACGGGGTCCGGGATGAGGATGTCGACGGCAAAACGAAACCCACAGACATGACACAGCTGTCGGCGATAGAGGCGAACGAGTTCCTCTTCCGTCAGGCGGTCGACGTCGACGCTAGGCTCGAGCGCGAAGAACGCACGCATGGCGTCGCCCATCCACGCGTGCTTCTTCATGCCGCTCGCTCGGTGTGCGAACGGCGACATCAGGTTGATGAGCACCTCGCGGAAACGATGGCCCGCCAGCGGCCTGATGAGCTCGATCGACGCGTCCTTCCAGCCGTAGGGGTCCAGGAAGAACAGGGCGCCGTCCATCGGGCGTAATTCGTGCTCGAGCTCGGGCAGCTTCTCGACGAAGTCACCATGCAGACTGACGATGCTGATCCCGTCGCCTTCAGCCTTCGCGATCTCGGCGACCTCCCTGAACCGCTCGTCGTCCTTCTCGATGAGCGCTGCCTTCAAGTGGAGGTTTTCCGCGACAGGGCCCCAGGCGTTCCGTGCTTCCTTGAGCGCACGGACGCCAGCGACGGCTGAGGAATCCCGGCGGTCTGGCGCCTTGGCTTCCCACGGCCCGGCGAAGCCGTCGACGTACCAGAGCGTGACCGCCTCGCGCTGCGCGCGCGAGCCGAGCTTGATTCCCCACGTCTTCAGGTACTCGCTGAGGACGAAGTGCTTGAACTCCGCGTGCTCGCGCCCCTCATAGAACTCGTCGTCCATCTGGCCCCCTTGGTACACGTGGCCCGCACCCACGATCCGTTCGGCAGGCCAGGAACTTGCGCCGGAACGGATCTCGGTTTGAGATCAGCGATCTAGCGGGCATATTATGCCTGAACGAATGTTCAGCACAAGCAACCACGAGGGTGAACCATGGCGGACAACAGCGCGATCGAGTGGACGGACGCGACGTGGAACCCCGTGCGCGGGTGCACCAAGCTGTCCGCCGGCTGTAAGCACTGCTACGCCGAGACCTTCGCGGAGCGCTGGCGCGGCATCCCCGGCCACCCCTACGAGCAGGGCTTCGACCTTCGGCTCGTCCCCGAGGCGCTCACGTTGCCGCTCTCGTGGAAGCGCGGCCGGCGCATCTTCGTGAACTCGATGAGCGACCTCTTCCACGAGGACGTCCCGGAGCAGTACATCCGTGACGTCGTCAGCGTGATGCGCGCGTGTCCGCAGCACCGTTTTCAGGTGCTGACGAAGCGTGCCTCGAGGCTGCGTGAGCTCGGGCCGTCGTTGGAGCTTCCGGACAACGCCTGGATCGGGGTCTCCGTCGAGGACGATCGGCAGATTCACCGGATCCACGACCTCGCCACGGTACCTGCGGCCGTGCGCTTCCTCTCGCTCGAGCCTCTGCTTGGACCGCTGAAGCGGCTGCCGCTCGACGGCATCCACTGGGTCATCGTCGGAGGCGAGAGCGGGCGTGGAGCGCGACCGATGGACGCGTCGTGGGTGCGGGACATTCGGGAGCAATGCAATGCGGCGGGCGTCGCGTTCTTCTTCAAGCAGTGGGGTGGGGTGCAGAAGAAGAAGACGGGGCGAGAGCTCGACGGGCAGACGTGGGACGAGATGCCTCTCGGCGGGCAGCGTCCCGGCGGCTCGCTTCACGTCGTCGCGTGACGGACGAGCAGCACGAGTACCCACGTCATGCCTTCGCAAAAGGACGCGCCAGCGACGCTCGAGCGCGCTCGACGATGAGCTCGACGACCTCGTCAACGACGCGGAGCTGTGTCTCGAACGGGACGTCGCCGTCCGCTGCAGCGACGAGGACCTTATGCTCGGCGGGGCTGAGCTTGATGGGGGCGCACGCGAGCGCGAGCGGCGGCCCGGCGAAGAACACGAGGCACGTCTCTCCGGACGGCGCGTAGTCCAGGTAGAAGAACGAGTCGCCCAGGCGGTTCGGGGACAGTAGCCCTCGCCGACGAGCGATGAGATCGAACCTCGACGAGACGAAGCGGAGCGCCTTCCGCTGGCGTGAAGCGGAGGTGTGGAATCGCCGCAAGGGGAAGCGCGTCACCCCTCGACCGGTCCGGTCCTTCAAGTCATCGACGCTCCACTCGGGGCGAGCCTGGGCGATGAGGAGGGTCGTGATGTGATCGGCCTCGAGGTCCATGTGTGCGATGGCCGTCTCGACGCCAACCGCGCGCGCGGTGGTCGCCTTCTCCTTGCCGTCGAACCCCTGCGCGACATGGACGAGCTCGTGGACGACGTAGAGGAGCACGCTCCTCACAATGTCCTCGCGCGAGCCGCTCCCGTTGCAGACTCGCTCGGGGAAATCGCGCTCGATGCGAACGACATCCGCCTCGACGAAAACCGCTCTCTCCCCAGGGAGGTGTGCCAGCTCGACGCGCCGCGCCTGGCCGACGATCGACATGAAGTCGACACCGCGCACGGGCCTGAACCCGGTGGCAAGGAGACGTTCCAGTTCCCGGCGGATGAGCTCCAGACGCTCATCGAGATCGGGGCGCTTCGAGCGCGGGCTCGCGGCGGGGTGCTCGGCCGCGAGGAGCGCCGCGATGAGTGCCCGGCTCGGCGCGAGGTCCGGCGACACCGACGCGGGCGCCCTCTCGAGGCCTTCACGAACGCCTTCACACACCGCCGAGTGCAGGGCGTTCCGGCTCGTCGTCAGTTGCCGTGCAATCTGTCGGCGTACGCCATCATCGAACGTGGACGCGTACCAGCCAGCCAATGCCCTCGCTGCGACGCGGGCCCATATTGATAGGGCTTCCATCGATGGCATGTCTACATCCGTCAGGCGGTATGGCCTGTCGAACGCCGCTACAACGTCGACGATCGTGAACACGCGCTCCGCCGCGAGCGGAGGGAGCGCAGCAGGTGCGAGATCCTTCGAGCGGACCGCCACCTCCCACCCGACATTGGCGTGATGTTCGTGGAACTTGTCGTCGGCTAGCGCCCCGAGGAGCGCACGGGCCGTCAGCGGGAAGCGCGCTGGCTCCACCAACGGCCTCCAGCGTTCGATGTCCTTCATCCACCTGACGCCGAGGGCGAGATGAAGCACGTCGACCGCGCCCCCCGACTCGAGGCCCAGCTCAAGCCCGCGCTCGACCATCGGCCAGAGCTGCTCCCGAATCCTCTCGTCAAAAGAAGCGGCGCGCTGCGATGACGCCAGGTAGCGAAGAGCGACCGGAAGCAGATCGTCTTGCTCGTGCGCGAACACCGAGAGCGCGAGCCGCCAGTGGATATCCCCGCCACGCACGTGCGCTTCGCGCGTCTGCGCGACCGCGCGGAGCTCCGCGGCGCCCGTCAGGAGCAGCGCACGCACGAGCGGCATCACCTCGACCGGGAAGGCTGCTCCGAGATCACCGTCGGGTCTGTGCCAGTGGACGCCTGCGAGCGTCTCGACGAGCAGGCCTGCGTCGCCGGGCTCAATCTGCGGCGCAAGCCAGGCGGAAACCGCCGCGAGCGCGTCGCGCATGCCGACGTAGCGGACGAGGTTGCAGAGTCCCGGGAGGATCCGGCGAGCGGCGTCGTCCAGAGATCGTGAGCACATCTCCTCGACGAGCGCGTGCACCAACTCAGGGGGCGGGTGCTCGGGACCATGCGCGTTCCTCGCCACCTCGAACCACGCGTCGGCGTCCTGACGCCACTGGCCGGACCTGGCGGCCTCGAGGACCGCGCGCTGTCCGTCGGCCTTGCTTCGTGCCGTTGCCAGCCACCAAGAGAACGCAGGCGTATTCGTCATGCGATCACCGCGCGCGGCGCGTACGACTTCAGGCCCTCGGCCACGCCCTGGTCCCTAGCGAGAACAACCAGGATTGGCGGCGGAGTGCTCGCGTCTCCGCGACGAAGATCCGTCGTGTCGTAGACGAGATCGCAGAACCACTCGTCGCGCACGAAAAACGAGAGCACGCCAACGTAACGGGAGAGCTGAGCTCGTGTGACCATCGCGACGAGGCGCTCAGGCTCGACGTCGCGCGCCCAGGCCTGCCTCAGGTACTTCCCACCAAGACAGAACCGAGGTTGAACCCACAGGGCCTCCCGATCCGAATCGTCGAGCACGTAGGCGATTGGCGGCCAAGCGTCCGCGGCGAAGTCGATCAGCTCCTCGGCGGTGAGCCGCAGCTTGGTATAGAGCGGCACCAGCGCATGGTGGAGCCACATGTCCTCGACGAGAGCTTCGTAGCCCTTCTCCGTCGGGGCCAGCTTCAGCACGTGCTCGACATCGCCGCCCTCGCCGCGCCTGTCGTAATCGAGACGTGCGTATGGGCCGAACCTGTCATCGTGGACGTAAAAGCGCTCGACGCCCCTGGATACGATGTGGCGGCGCTTCACCGTCACCGTCACGGGGCGCGTGTCGAGCGTCTGCCATTCTCGAAAGCCGGCCAGCGTGACGGCGTGGTACTCACCGTGGGCAAGGAGTACGCGGGCGATGACCGGGATGCCCGACGACAGATAGGTCTTCAGGGCCAGGAGGAAGACGTCATCTTCTCCCGCGGGCTGAAGTTGGTGCGGCTCATAGCCGCCTCGACGGACCGCGTGAGCCATCTGCTCGAGCGTCAGTCCCTCACGCGCCGGAAACGTTCGCGATCGAATGCCCTGCTCGTTCGCCGCGCGCGTGATCTCGAGTGGCGTCATTGGCCGTCGCCCGTTGCTGCGCATCACCTTCGTGAGGGCGGTCCACAAGGCCGCGGTGGCGCACGCGCCGGCACCGATGTCCTGCTGCTGAAACGGGAGACCATCGACGTGAAGCGTCAGCCCGGCGAGGTGAACCTCATTGTGAACCATTGCAGGCTCGTAGCAGCGAGCGTCATCGTCGTCGTACGGACGCAGCACGGTTCGACCGATGGGCGCGCTCGGCAGCGGACGGACGACGATGAAGCCGAGGTAGATTTCCGCCAGCTTGTGCTCGACCTTCGCAGGCCCGTCGCTCGCGGCCTCGCGTAGCAGCGCGAGCAGCTCTTCCGTCGAGAGCTTCTTGCGCAGCAGGTGGAGACGCGTCGCCTTCGAGGGTGGCGGATGAAGCGCGGTCGCGTAGTAGCCCGTGTACTCCTCGAGCCAATGCCGGTCGACGTAGGGCTGTTCGACGATGATGGTGCGTGCGGCAGCGGGGGCCTTCTTCAGGTACGACTTCAGATAGGACACCTGCACCGTCGGGATCGCCCCCGACGGCGCAAGCGATGCTTCCTGGACGATGTCTTCGAACCGGTGGAACGGCTCGCAGCGAAGCGCGACCGCCGCGCTTAGCGGCTGCGGGCCTGCCGCTGCTCCGGCGGGATCGCCCACATCTTCGCGATGCGGCGCTGCAGCTCGGCCCTCATCTCGCGACCCTCGAGCGCGAGCTCGGCCACGACCTCGGGCGTGAGCTGCCGCACTGGCTGCACCGTCTGCCGGGAAGGCTGCTGCGGAGTCTTGGTCTTGGTCGCCATGGTGCCCTCGCGCCCGTCCGGGCGCCCCGTGGTTATCTGAAACGTACGACAGGTCGCCCGGGTTCGCCAGACCGGACACATATGGATCATCGAGCCGTTGGCGCTTCTTGCCCATCTGTCCCCCTGACGGCGGTCACACCCGCCGCACCAACTCCCGACCATCCGCCTCGAGAACACCGCGCCGCAGCCCGAGCGCGACGACCTTCTTCCCGTGCGCCTCCACGCAAAGCTTCCTTCATCGTGTCCGTTCCATGGCTGTCTAGAACGCTCATCAGCGTGCGCGTTTGACGATGTCGCCATAGCGCTCCGCGCGACGACGGAAGGCGTCCTCGCCGCCTTCGAGGTACTGACAGACCAGGGTGCGGATGCGCGGGTCTTCGAGCCCGCCGGCCTCGTACTTGAAGTCCGGCAGCTCGCTCGCATCGGAGCGCTCTGACGTCGCAACGATCACCTGGTCGGCATCGGTGTTCACCACGAGGTTGGCGTTGTGGGTGACCATGATGATCTGCCTGCGCTTGGCCGCCTCGATGAAGAAGGGCACGAGCAGCCCGTTGATGGACTTCGGGTCGAGGTTCTCCTCGGGCTGATCAATAACCAATGGCCTATCGTCGTGATCGTCGATGGCGAGGAACAGCGTCAGCAAGACGACGCCGCGTGCGCCGGGAGAAAGGTTCGCGATGTCGTTCTCCTCGTACTTGATGGCGTACCGGATCGAGATGTGGTCGGTCGAAAAGAGCCACTGCCCGAGGTCGAGCATCGTCGCCCCCTGGCGAAACTCGGCGTCCTTGAGGAAGTCCGAGTAGAACGCCTCGATCGACTTCCGCATGAGCTGCGGATCGGCACCACGCCATGCCGGTTCGAGGAGACGCTGCGCCGCTTCCTGCAGGCCTCCCCGCCCATGAAACGGTGCACGCCGCAGGTCAAAGATCCGTTCACCTGCCGCCGCCCATGCGGAAAGGTCGACGTGTCGAGACACCTCGAATGAAAGAAGGCGAAGGCGATCGTCTCCGTTCAGCTTCTGCTTCAGCGGCTGGTAGAGGGCGTTCAGCGTGTCCACCTCTGCTTCGAGTGTCTGGAGTAGGCGCTGGTACGCATCCGCTCGAGCCGTTCCTGCTGCGGCGATGCGGGCAGCCGCGCCTTCCGCATCCGCGAGGGTCTCCTTCGCTTTCTTTTCGGTGGTCTGCGCGACCTCTAGCTTCCTCACCAGTTCCGCGCGGCGCTTCGTCTTGGTCTCGTCTTCGCCCAACGTCTTCTGAGCGGCGGCCACGCGGTCAGCAAGAACCTTGATCCCCGCGCCGACATCGGCACCTTGCGGCTTGCCGTGCTCCCGCAACCTCCGCTCGTCGTCGCGCGCCTTGTTGCCAAGCGTCTCGAGGTCGGTGAGCGCGTCGGGGTCGAGCTTCGGTCGCAACCGATCCCAAGCGGCGTCGTCGAGAAGATTCAGGTAACGGCCGCGGATGGCTTGATGTTCGGCATCAATACGGGCCTGCTCCTGCAATAGTGCGGAGCGCAGCGACTGGAACCGTTGGGCGCGTGAAGCCTGCTGCTGGATCGCGTCCTGAAGCTCCTTGTGAGCACGAACGGCGTCCGCGTGCGCCTTCACGTGCTCAGGTGGGGCCGTGGTGGGGAGCTTCTTTAGCTCTTCCTCAATGGCGGTGCGGGCACGCGTGGCTTCCTGGCTGGTCTTCTTGAGACCCTCGACCGACTTTTTCTTCGCGTTCTCGCCGGCGATCGTTTCGGTCATCCGGCGAATGGTCTCGCGATCGGCACGGCGCGACTCGAGGTGATCGCCGAGGCGTGCATCGCGCAACGAGGTGAAGCTCTCGGCCTCCATGCGGTCCTCCATAGGGATCGCCTGAAAGACGACGCGTTCGATCTCTTCAAGCAGCGGGTCGGCGGGCGCGGAGGTGTCCTCGTCGAACCAAAAGTCGTCACGACGAGGGTTGGCAACCCGCTCCCCCTGCGAGAGCCGTTCGACGAACTGCTGTGAGAGGTAGCGCACTCGTGGAAGCTCATCGGACGAGCTCGACAATCCGCGTGCCGGAGACGTGGCGCCATCAGCCCACTCCAACTCGACCTCGACCTTGGCGAGCAGGTCACCCGCACGCTGGAGGAACGACGCTTTGCTGTCCTCCTGCTCGCGGGCGTCGGCCGCCAGCGCGATCAGATCGGCGAGCGCGGTCTTGCCTGAGCCGCGCGCTCCGATCACTGTTACCAAGCCGTCATTCAGGAGGAATTCGGTAGGCGTGAACCAGGGCGCGTTCCGCAGACGCACCTTGGCGATCACGTTGCTGTTGCTGCGCATGATTTCTGGAGCAGCACCGATGTGAACGCGACGTCGGGGCTCTATCAGCGTTTGCCGGAGACCATCGAACGTCGGACTGCCTCGTACCCACGTCCGCCGGTCTTTGTCGGGCGCGAGGATGCGGTCGAAGGCGTGGGCGTCGCTGCCGTGGAGGCACGGCTTCACGCCGCTGATCCGCTGCTCGACATCGGGATGATCGCCGAGCCAGTACCGACGGTCGCTGGGCACGCCAGAGAAGATCACGTCGGCGATTCTCCCCAACTCCTCGCGATGGGCCTTGAATGCGCCATCGGCCTTCAGGCCGGCAAGGCCGTCGTTGCCGGAAGCAACCGCGAAAAGAACGTGCTGAGAGATCCAAGGGTCGTGTTTGAGCCTAGCAAAATGATCGTAATCGACCAGAAACTGCGCGGCCCCGACTCGAAGCGCAGCCTCATCGTTCAGCGACGAGTCACGCTGGAACGCCCGCCCCAACCGCCGCAGCTCCTCTTCCGTGCAGCGGAAATCCTCTCCGTCAAAGGAGGAGGTGAGAGCCGCGAGCTTACTGGTAATGACCGAGAGGTGGTTATCCGGCTCAGGCGATATAAGCAGATGAACATTGAGTGCGCTCCCCTTTTCGGCGCGGGTCTTCAGCCGCAGTTCGATGTTGGGGAACACAAGGAGCCCGGGTAGTTGCTCCCGACCGCCGCGCTGAACGAAAAGGCGGTACCCACGCGGCACGAAATAGTCCGTGATGCCGATCGCCGCGCACTTGGGCGTAGCCTCGCGAATCCGGGCAAAGTAGCGTCCCCAGACTGTGTCATCTTCATGGGACCCGTAGTGGTTCTCCTTCAGCGTACCCGGCGCGTGGATGTGCGGGTCCCACCGATGCCATGTTGATCCGATGCTCCAGTTCATGACGGTCAAAATACTCCGGTCAAAGGTGCTGCTCCGTAAACAACGGGGCACTAGCTAGAGTGGCCGGGTTGACACCGGCTGAAAGGAGCCAACCCTCACACCCGCCGCACCAACTCCCGACCATCCGCCTCGAGAACACCGCGCCGCAGCCCGAGCGCGACGACCTTCTTCCCGTGCGCCTCCATCTGCGCGCTCACCCGCGTGAACCCGAGCCAGTGGCAGAGCGCACGCACGACCTCGTCACGCTCCATCCACGTGCCCTTGCGCATCACGCCCGAGAGATCATCGACGAGCGAGCCGAGGTCGTACTCGTCGAAGCGGCGGACCTCGAGCGAGATCCCATCCCCCTGCGCCATCACGACGCCACGACGCAAGGCGGCGCGCAGGTGGCCCTTGAGGGTGTCCGCGATATGGCTGCCGAGCCGTCGATAGCCTAACGAGTACGCGACCTGGCGCACCAGGTCATCGCGAGAAAGCGAGCCCGCCTTCAGGGCCTTTCGCATCGCCGCCAGGACCTCCTCCGTGCCGATCTCGTCAATACTCGTCCGCTCGGGCTCATCATCATCGTCGGCTTCTTCGTCGCTGCCCATGGCAGCCGAGACCACCGCAGCGATGGTGTCCTCGAGATCCTCGTCGACGTCTTCCTCGTCCTCGAGAGGCACATACAGGTCGCCGGCGCGGACGAGGTGCTCCGATCCGTCACTGTCCACGGCTTCCACCGGCCACTGCCTGCGATAGAGGCTCAGCTTGCCCTTGATCGGCACGAGGGGCAGCCGCGCGAGGGGCCGCACATGCCACTC
>CAYLZW010000050.1:0-26971 GCA_964388085.1 uncultured Myxococcales bacterium
CGTCCTCGTCGTCGTCGAGCTCGGGGCAGCCGTCCGCGTCCTCGAAGCCGTCGCGGTCCTCCGCGTCGAGCGGGCAGGCGTCGACGCTGTCGCGCAGGCCGTCCTCGTCGTTGTCGAGATCGGGACAGCCGTCCACGTCGGCGTAGCCGTCCTTGTCCTCGGGCACGGTCACGCAGGCGTCCTCGTCGTCGGCGATGCCGTCGCCGTCGGTGTCGCCCGCGGGCGGAGCCATCGCGTAGCGCACGCCGGCGAGCACGCGATAGAGCGGGCTGCCGTAGCCGCCGATGAGCCCGCTGCCGACGCCCACGTGAAAAGAGAGCGCCTCGTCGATGCGCCAACGCAAGCCGACGTCTCCCTCGAGCGGGCTCGCGCGCACCGCGTGCAGGACGGGCGCGGTCTGCAGCGTCGTGCGCCCGAGCAGGTTCTCGACGCCGGCGCGACCGTAGACGTCCATGTAGAGGGCGACGTCGTGCACACCGAGCTCGAGGGGCAGCACATAGCCGAGGCCGGCGCCATAGACGAGCTCGTTGCCGATGACGAGGTCACCGATCTCGCTGCTCTGACGCAGGCGCAGACCGGCATAGCCACCGATGAAGTACGGCCCCGCGGCGTAGCTGGCGTGCGCGGCGCTGCGCAGCGTGAGGTTCTGGTCACCCAGGTAGGACGCCTCGTCGCCGGTGGGCAGCGTGGTGTCGAGCGAGAGCCCAAGCGCGCCGCCTTTGAGGTCGAGCAGCGTCATGTGCGCGCCGAGCCCGAGGTCGCCGAGGCCGGCCGGCGCGATCGGCGTGGCCGTGCCCCACATGCTGCCCTGCTGAAAGAACGCCCACGGCATCGCCGCGTGCAAGGAGAGGTAGCTGAGCAGCGGTACGTCCACGGTGACGACGCCCATGACCTGCCGGCCGACGACCTCTTGCAGCACGGTGCCGTCGCGCTTCGCGCGCAGCAGCGGCGAGCGCGCGTAGTGCAGCCAAAAGCCGAAAGAGGGCGCGAGCGCCGGGCGGCTCTCGGCCGACGGTGTCGCCGGGGTACCGAGGTCATTCACGGCGGGTAGGAAGAGCTGCAGGTCCGCTCCCGACGTCGGCCCCGCCTCCTGGGCGCGGCTCGGCGACGCCCACGCGCACAGCAGCAGCGCCGTCGAGAGCAGCAGTGAGGAGGACGCTCTCATGGACGGTCCTCCCGGCGGCGACGCGTCACGACGAGCAGGCCGCCGCCGAGCGCCAGCCACAAGAGCGCGTCGGCCTGTGACTGCGGCCCGAGCGCGCAGACGCAGCCTCCCCCACGCGGGAACCCCGTCTCGCGCGGAATCGCGGGTGGCAAGGCCACGAGCGGCCGCAGCGTGGCGCGGTAAGCCCCGAGTCGCGTGGCCTCGAACACCACGCGATCTCCCTCGATGTGGACGAGCTCCACCGGCTCCTCCACGAAGGCGCCGTCGAGCGCGTCGGCACGTTCGATGCGGAGATCCTGCGCGCTCGTCGCCACGCGATCCGCGAGCAGGCGTAGCTGCAGCTCGACCGGGGTCCGCGCCGGCAGCGCCGTGCCCTCGGGGAGCTCGAAGCGATAGCCGCGCGTGACCGTGCGCGGCTCATCCTCGTAGAGCTCGTCGTCGACGGTGACCTGGAGCTCGCGCTCGAGCGACTGCTCCTCGTTGGAGAAGGCGCCGAAGGGGGCCAGCACGAGCCGGCTGCGGTCGGGATCACAGCCCGCGGAGCGCCGCATGGGAGCGCCGCCGCCGCCCGCCGCGGTGATGTCGGCCTGCGCGCCCAGCGGTAGGCGCTGCAGCGTGACGTCGAGGTGCTCCCCGAGCGCGAGCGTGCGCGACAAGCTGACATAGGGCGCGTAGCCGTCCTTCTGCAGGAAGGTGAAGAAGCGCGCGTCGGCTTCGTCCGCCGCGAGCCCGAACGCGAAGCGCCCTTCGTCGTCGCTCACGAGCGTCCAGGCTTTGCGGCTCGCCGCCTGCACGACGGACACGCGCGCGCCCGCGATGGCGGCGCCCGCCTCGTCGATGACGCGCCCCGTAATGGAGCCCGTCGAGCGCGCCACCGTCAAGCGCGCGGTGGTGGTCTCGCCGGCCTCGATCTCGAGCGGGATCGACGTCGCCACGATGCCGGCGTGCCACGCCCAGACGACCTGGCTGCCGGTCGGCGCCACCTCGAAGCGCGCCACGCCGGTGGCATCGCTCACGGAGGTGTGTGCGCCGAGGCGTACCTTCACGTCGGCGACTCCCGCACCCGTCTCGTCGACGACCGTCACCTCGAGCGCGCCCGCCGGCAACACGCGCAGGGTGCGCGAGGTCTGCTCGACGCCGCTCGCCTCGTCGATGAGCCGGACCCGGGTCGCGCCGGCCGACCGCCCCTCGAGCGTGCCGGTCTCATCGACGACCGCGACGTCCTCGTCGTCCACGTGCCATCGCCAGCCAGGGACCGCGCGAGCGACGGGCGTCGCCACGTCGATGGAGCCGAGCACCACGCGCTCCCCAGCCGTCAGCACCGTCGAGACAGGTGTGAGCGGTGGCGGCACCTGGAGCGTGCCCTCGTCGCTGGCGCCGAGGCTGTCCACGACGCGGACGGTGACGCTTCCGCCCGCGCGCGCCGTGATGATGCCGACCGGCTCTCCGTCGGGGGTAACGGCAGAGCTGACGGTCGCGACGGCGGTGTCGTCGGCGCTGAAGGTGTAGGGCGGGGTGCCGCCCTCGACGTAGGCCAGCAGCTCCTCGGGCGCGCACAGATCGACCGGGCCCGCCGGCAACACGAGCGTGACGGCGCCGGGGCCCGCGTCGACCTCGGGGCCTGCGTCCGTCCCCTCGCCCACGACCTCGAAGAAGTCGTGATCGAGCGGCACGCCGGCCGCGCGCAGCTCGACGACGTAGGCGCCGCCCTCGAGCGTGGCGCTCGGCTGCGCGTCGCTCGCGTCCGCGACGGCACCCACGGCCAGCGAGGCGATCACGCGCTCGTACGTCGCCACCACCGCGCCGTCGTCGAGGCGGCGCACCACTACGGTGACCGGGACGTCGCTCCACGGCTCGCCTCCCACGTTGCCCACCCGGCTCGCCAGCTCGACGTCCTGACCCGCCGCTACCAGCGCGGGCGTCGCGGTCACGTTGCCGGCGAGCGTCGCCGCCACGTCCGGCGCGACCACGGTGAAGGCGCTCGTCGCGCGGGCGAGCTCAACGCCGGAGTCCGCGTCCGTGGCGATGAGCTCGACCGTGTAGACGCCCGCCGCCGCCGTGCCGATGGACCACTCGCGGCGCCAGCGCTGCTCGCTGCCTGGCTCGAGCCCGCTCAGCGCACGGGGCAGGGTGGCGACGACGTCCCCGCCGGGTGCCGTGATGACGACGTCCGCCGCGAGCGCGGGGTACGCGTACGCGAGGTCTGGGTTCCGCAGCCGCGGGAACAACACGGCGTCCTCGTGCAGCGCGTAGAGACCGCGCTCGGGCGAGATGTTGGCGAGCAGCGCGTTCGGATCCCCCGGCTGCGGCTGCGGCGAGGGCAGCAACACGAACGGATCCTCGTCGATCTCGACGGGAGCGCCGCCCGCGGTAAAGCGCGCCCGAGCGATGTAGCTGCCCGCGGGCGCGCTCCCCGAGGACCACACGATGCCAGCGGGCGGCTCGATCTCGAGCGCCGCCCCGACGCTGGCTTGCAGGCCGCGCGCGCGCGCATACAGCGAGCTCGGCGGGATCTCTTCCAAGCCCGCGCCCGAGGGCGCTCGCCAGCGCACCGCGAAGCTCGCCGTCGAGGTCGTGTCGAACCAGACCGCCTCGAAGCGGTGGAAGCCGCGCTCCAGGAACGCCACCCCCTGCGTGGTGCCCGCCCCGCTGCGCGAGACGACGCGCGCGCCGTCGATGTTGAGCCAGGTTCCGTCGTCGCTGCTCACCTCGAACAGGTAGCTGCCCGGCTCGGGCGCGTAGAGGAAGCCGCTCACCTCCGCGCCGATCCAATCCGCCGACACACCCCCGCCCGGCCCATTGGCGCCGAGGTTGAAGCGGACCTGGTTCAGAGCGCGCACGTACACGGGCGCCGGCTGGAACACGAGGCCCTCGGGCGTCGACAGGACCGATTCGTCAGTGTCGAGATTGTAGAAGCGAGCCACGAGCCGGCCGGCGGTGCCCGGCGCGGCGGGCGCGGCGGGCGCGCCCACGTCGTCGGCGCCGTAGAGCACCACGCGCAAGCGGCGCTCGCCGCCGGCCGGGGTCTCGCCCGCCATGAGCACGCGCAAGCGCCCCGTCGCCGAGAGCAGGGAGTCGAAGCCCGGATCGGCGAGGAAGCTCGAGGGCAGCTCCACGAGGCCCGCTTGCGTCTCCTCGTAGACGCGCAAGCTGCCGACGTCGACGGCGCCGCTCAGGCCCGCGTCGGCCAGCGCCGCGCTCAGATCGAGAGGCAGCTCGACGACGACGTCGGTGCTGGTCGATCCGCCGCCCACGACGGCGAGCGGCAGCGCCCAGCGGAAGTCCTCGAGGCCCACGAGCTCGGCCTGGTCGTGGCGCAGCACGCGCAGCACCTCGACCACCGCGCCGTCCTCGTCGTGGATGCTCACCACCGTGGTCGGATCGAGCAGCCCGGGAGAGATGCCCGAGACGGCGAGGTCCACGGGGACCTCGTCGCCACGCGTGTAGCTGTCCGCTGGAACGTCGACGTCGACGGCGATCTCCGTGGTGGCGTGCACCGTCGGGATCGCGAGCGGGAGCTCCACGCGCGTGTCCGTGGCGCGGTTCACGTAGAAGAGGGAGATGCGCGAGGCGATGGGCCGCTCCTCCTCGTGCTCCATGCCCTTCAGCAAGAGATCCACGTCGAGGCGCGTCAGGAAGCCGTCGCGCAGGCCCGGGAAGTCCCAGCGGTGCAGCGAGCCGCGCGCGACCTCGAGGTTCTCGCCGCGCCGGTTGCTGCTCTTGAGCGTGATGCTGTCGGGCAGCTCCATCTCCACCTCGAAGTCGAGGCTGGTGAGCACCTCGACGATCTTCGGTACCGCCAACATCACCATGGTGGTGTCGTCGACGTTGCTGTCGCCGCCGTTCAGGCGTCCCCAGGAGCCGTCGAGCTGCTGCGCGTTCAGCAGCGCGAGCACGCCCGAGCGCAGCGTCGGATCGTCGCGATCGAACAGCCCGGTGGACGCGAGCGCATAGAGCACCACCGCGGTGGTGATGAGCGGGCCCTGGTCGAACGAGGTCGCGTCGTCGGTCCAGGTCCCGTCCGCGGCCTGGCGCGCCACCAGCCACTCGGCCAACGCGTCGCGCTGATCGAGCAGGGGCGCGACCCGCTCATCGTCGAGCTGCCGCTCATAGTGCGCCAAGAGCACGTTGACCCCCTCGAGGATGCGACCGAGGTCGAAGTCGCTGTAGCTGGTCAGGCTCCTCGACAGCAGCCAGGCGTGGGTGCGGCTGACCGCGTCCTCGTAGCGCGGGTCGTCCGGGAAGAGATCGACGGCGCGCACCATGCCGGTGACGGCGTACTGCGTGATGCTCGGCACCGAGCGGTAGCTGACGTCGAAGTGATCGTTGCTCCAGGTGCCGTCCGCGTGCTGGTTGTCCACGACGTAGGAGGCGACCGTCCGGAAGAGCTCCACGTTGCTGCGCGCGCCGGTGAAGCACAGGCCCTCGACGACACAGCGGCCGGCGGGATCACAGCCACGCCCTGCGGGGCAGTCGTCATCGATCGCGCAGGCCTGCACGCAGGCGCCGGCGGCGTCGCAGTAGGAGCCCGTGGCGCAGTCGGCGCTCGCGCCGCACGTGGGTGTCGCGCCGAGACAACGTCCGCTCGCGCTGCAGCTCTCGCCGGCCTGGCAGTCGGCGTCGAGCGCGCAGCCGGAGGTGCAGACGCCGTCTCCGCCGCAGAAGCTGCCGGCCGCGCAGACCGCGTCCGAGAGACAGGCCCGCGCGAGCTCGCAGCGCCCGCGCGCGCTGCAGATCTCATCGCTGGCGCAGTCCACGTCGTCCGCGCAGGCCGCGACGCAGGCGCCGTCGCCGTCGCAGTAGTTGCCCGCCGGGCACTCGAAGTCGGCGCTGCACAGGGGCAACGCCTCGAGGCAGCGTCCGTTCAGGTCGCAGCGGCTGCCGGTGGGGCAGTCCGCGTCCGCGTCACAGCCGGGCACGCAGACGCTGTCCCCGTCACAGAACTCGCCGCGCGCGCAGTTCGTCGGATCCGTGATGTCGTCGTAGAAGGACAGCGCCCAGACCGTGAGCTGCGTCGTCGTGCGCACCTCGGCCCGGTTCGAGATGGTCCCGTTCGGGTTCACGTAGCCCGCGATGGCGTCGAACAGCGAGTCCATCCGCGTGGTCGATGGCGGGATGAAGACGTCGTCCGCCAGCGTGGCGCTGACCAGCGCCTGGGTCTGCACGTGGCAGCCGAAGCAGCGGTTGCCGTTGTTCCAGTTCATGGCGTGGTTGCCCGACCAGCCCGCGCCTCGCTGCGCGGCCTCGACCACCGCGGCGACCAACGGGTCCTCGTCGGCGATGGTGCCGAGCCGCGCGCTGAGCTCGACGGTGGCGCGCACCTCGGGATCGCCGACCGCCACCTCATCGGGGCTGACGCTGACGCTGCCCTCGACGAAGGGCCCGATCTGCAGCTCTCGCGAGCCGTTCACGACGGGAACCGGCTCGACGAAGCCGGGACCATCGAGCGGGTTCTCTCCCGCCGCGCTCAGCCCGATGACGTAGACGCCGTTCTCGGCCGGCGTGAAGCGCACCAGCTCGACGAGGCTCACGTCGCGCTTCGCCAGCTCGAAGGCGGCGGCGCTGTCGCTCGCGACCACGGCGCCGGAGCTCTGCTCCGTGACGGTGGCGGTCAACGTGATGTTCGTCAGGTCACGGTTCGATCGGTTGACCACCGTGCTGCTCACGGTGATCTCGGTCCCCTTCTCGGCGGCCGCGGGGCTGACCAGGATGAGGTCTTGCAGCGACAGGCGCGGTGTCAGGCTATCGACCTCGACGAAGATGCTGCCGAAGTTGTTGAACTCGTTGCCCTCGGCGTAGATGTCGTCGGCGTCGCCCCAGATCCACAGCTGGTGGATCCCGCCATCGAGCACGATGTCTTCGAAGGCGATCTCGACGCTGTCGCTCTCGAGCAGCGGCACCAGGGCCTCGCCGAGCAGGAGGCCGCTCTCGCGCGGGTCGCCGTTGTACAGGCGCACGCTAATGTTCTCGCCCGGCCCGCCGGCGCGGTTCGACAACGCGCCGTGCAGCGTAAAGGGCGTCTGCTCGAACAACTGCACCGGGTCGGTCGAGAAGTCGGCGGTGCGCACGAACACCTCGGGTGGAATGGTGACCGCGGGCTCTGGCAGTGGTCCGTCGACGTCGCCCGGATCTGTGGGCGGCGGCGGCGGCGGTGGCGGCGCGGGCGCGTCCTGCACCGGCTCCGGCTCCGGCGGCGGCTCCAGCGTGATCGGGATGTCGACGCGGTTGTTGCCGTCGTTGAGCTCGACGACGAGATCGTCCGGATCGATGAGCAAGCTCAGCACGTAGCTGCCGGCCTCCGACGGCATCGAGAACGACTCCGCCAACGCGGTGGCCCCCTGTCCGTCGAGGACCGTCAGGACACGATCGAAGAGGATGTCGGCGGCCGGCGCGGCGACCCGGCGCATCATGCCGAGCACGCGTACGTTCGTGACCGCCGTGCGCCCGGCGTTGTACGCGCTGAAGCTGACTCGCGCGTTCGGGCCGAGCGTGACGTCGATGCCGCTCAAGTAGAGCTCGGCACCGGCGGGCGGCTCGCTGAGCGTGATGGCGTAGCCGGGCGAGCGACGCCCCTCGGTGCCGTCCGCTGCGAGAGCTGCAAAAGTGTAGACGTAAGTGACCCCGGCCGGGAGCCCCTCGTCCGTGAACGCCGGATCGCTGACACCGGCGCCGACGAGCGCGCCATCGCGATAGACGTTGTAGGCGACGGCGCCGGCGCTGCTCAGGTCGCGCCAAGCGAGCTGCACGTCACCGTCGTCGATGCGAGCGGACACGTCGTCCGGCGCGGGCAGCAGCACGATGACGAGAGCCTCGGCGACGTTGTCCGACTCGAGCACCTCCGCCAGCGCCGCCAGCGGATCGGCCAGCGCGTAGAGCGGCTGCGGCCCGAGGAGGCCGGTCGTGGGCAACGAGAGCTGCACGCGCGCGACGCCGCCGGCGGTCAAGGTGACGAGCTGATCGCTGCCGACCTGCACCCCCGTGCTCGGGTGACCGCGCATCACGCGGACGCGCACGTCGGTCAAAGGGACCGCGCTCGGGTTCTCGACCGTGACGGTGAGGACGACCGGCTCGCCGGCGACCGGGTGCGTCTGGCTGAGCGACAGGCCGCTCGGCGCGATGCGAACGTTCGGCTGCGCGGCCTCGAGCAGCTCCGCGATGAGCGCGGTGGCGTACGCCTCCCCACCGAAGCTGCCGTCGCTGTCTTGCTGGTCCTCGAGCCACGCCTGCGTCGCGCTGTCGGCGCGCCCGACGGAGAGCAGCGCCCCCTGTACGAGCGCGCTGTCCGACAGCGTCGTCTCGACGTGTCCGAAGCTGCCGTCGCTCGCTTTGGCGGCCAGCAGGAAGGCGACCGCGGCGTCCATGGACTCCGTGAGGTTGAACACGCCACGCCACGCGCCGAGGGCACGGAGGGCCACCGCCGTCAGCCCGAGGCTCGACGCGTTCTCGCCGAAGGAGAAGCCCCCGTCGTCGCCCTGCGCGGCCAACAGCCAATTGAGCGGCGGTCCAACGACGCTGGCTTGGCGGACGCCGACCGCGGCGAGCGCGCGCAACGCCAAGCTGGTCTCGAGGACGGCCGACGGGTAGCCGGGCGCGAAGCCCCAACCACCGTCCCGGTTTCGGCGCACGAGCAGGTGCTGCGCCAACGTCGCCGCGTGCCGGTCGCCGCGCGCGGACAGCGCCAAGATGGTGCGCGCGAGATCGTCGACGCACTCGCCGTCGTCCACGCCGGCGACGAGGTGCGCGTCCGCGTGCGCCAGGTCTGCCGCGCTGCCGAACGAGGACGAGAGCGCGATGACGGCGGCGCTCGTGTCGCGCACGCGCGCTTGCCCGAAGCTGCCGTCCGCGCGCTGCTCCCCCGCGAGCCAGGCGAGCGCGTCGTCGCGAGCGCTCTGCGCGAAGGCGGGTGCGGCCGCGAGCGCGAGCAGGAGGGGGCCAGCCGTGAGCTTCCTTGCGGTACGCATCATCAACCTCCCGGCTGGCCTTTGCCGCCCATCTCCGGACACCCGAGCAAGGCGAGCGAGAGCCAGGTGATCCACGGCTTGAGCAACATCACGAAGGCGCGACGGATGAACTTGTTCCGCTGTTTCAAGTCGTGGACGGACTCGTCACCGCCCTCGAGCTTGCCGAACACCTTGGCGATGATGATGTTGGCCACGTAGCAGAGCATGAAGCCGCGCGCGCACTCCCAGCGACCGTTCTTCAGCTCGTTCGGGATCGACGGCATCGTGATCGGCTCGAAGATCATGTCGAGCACGCCCTTCGAGAACAGCGTGATGAACGTCCAGAAGAACAGGAACGTGTAGGCCGCCCACTCCTTGAGGAAGTCGGGGTCCTCGAGCACCGCCGCGGCGAAGAAGAAGAACTCTGTGTAGTGCTGGTAGAAGACGAGGCCGATCACGAAGGCGACGAACACGGTCACCTTCCAGAGCAGCTCGATGATGAAGAGCGCGAGCGCCCCGTACATGCCCATGCCCTTGATGAAGTTCTCGACGTAGTTCTTGGCGATGTCGCTGACGGCCTTCTTCGACGCGTCGATGGCCTTGTCCGCGCGCTTGACCGGATCCGCCTCGGTCCACACCTCGAGCAGCGTGAACAGCGTGTCGACGAGGTTGAAGCTGCCGTCGCGGTCGGTCCACAGCGTCGGGTTGTTCAAGCCGTAGGCGTAGGGGTTCAGCGTCTTCGGTCGATACGCGTCGCCCTGCACCGGATCCTTGGACAAGAAGCGGCCGACGAACGGGTCGTAGGCGCGCGCGCGCATCAGGTAGATGCCGGCGGCCTCGTCCCAGTGCACGCCGGTGAACATGGGCGGCGCCCCCCCGACGGCGCCGGCGGTGCGCTCGGCGGCACCAAAGGGCGCGTAGTGGAAGCTCGACACCACGGCGCCGCTGTCGTCGGTCCAGTGCGTGACGCTGCGAAGCGCGTCGCCGTGCGCGTAGCGCCAGTTGCCTTCGTCCAGCACGCCGAAGAGCAAGCCGTCCGCGGGGCCGTTGATGTAACGACGCAGCACGGCGCCCGTGTCGTCGACGTCAGCGATGCGCTCCCCATGGCTCCACAGGGTCCATTCACGCTCACCGCCCTGTTCTCGCCAGACGCGCTCGCCGCCGGCGCTGTAGCCGTAGCGCACGGGCGCCCCCGCGGGCGGCACCACCAGGACCAGATGGTTGCGCGCGTCGTACTGGTAGGTGGTCTGGCCGAGCGTCGTGGTCTTGCTCGCGAGGCGTCCCTCGTCGTCGTACAGATAGCTGACGATCCCGTCCGGCCCGTTGGTCTGTACGAGCCGCCCGCCTTCGTCATACTGGTAGCTCGTCAGCTGCCCGTTGAGGGTGGCGCTCAAGCGGTTGCCCGCCGCGTCATAGCTGTACGACTCCGCGCGGCTGCCTGGCCCGAGCGCCTCGACCAGGCGATTCAGCTCGTCATAGCGGTACGCGACGCTGCGACCGAGGTGATCCACCGAGCGCGTGCGGTTCCCGGCGGCGTCGTAGGTGTACGAGAACCCCGCCACCAGGTCGCCGACGCCGTTGGTGGTCAGCACGCTCAGCACCTCGCTGCGCGGTCCGTACAAGAAGTGCTGCGTCAGTCCGTTCGGGAAGCCCACCTCCTCGATGAGCCCGCCGGCGCTGTAGCGGATGGTGAAGGTGCTGCCGTCCGGCGCGACGATGCGGATGGGGCGGTCGTTCTTGTCGTAGTAGTAGCGCAGCGCGGCGCTCTCCCCATCGAGCACGACGGACGACAGGCGGCTGCCTTCGTCGTAGGAGACCGTGAAGCCGGCGTCCACGTCCTCGAAAGCAGTTCCGGCGCCTCGCCCCACGGCGTCATAGCGGACGATCTCGGCGGCGTCGCGCGAGACCCTCCGCACCAGTCGGTTGTCGGCGTCGAACTCGAAGACGTCGTCCGCGCCCTCGTCCCAGTAGTCGACGCCGCTGACCTGCACCGGGTTTCGGTAGCGCACCTGGTTGAGCTTCGCCTCGCTCGGCCCGAAGGCGCTCGACTGCCCGGCCGCGTTGTAGCGCACGAGGCGGCGCGTGCCGTCTTCGAAGGTGGTCTCGGTGACGCGGTTCTGCGCGTCGTATTGGTAGTGGCGCGAGCGGCCGCTGGGATCCGTCAGCGACAGCATGTTTCCAAAGCCGTCGTACTGATAGGTCGTGACGCCGCCCAGGGCATCGACGACGCGCGTCAGCTCGCCGCCGTCGTTGTACGCGAGCGTGGTGACGCGGCCGAGCTCGTCTACCGTGCGGGTGATGCGCCCGGCGGTGTCCCGGTCGAGGAGGATGGGACCGACCCCCGCCGCCGAGAACGAGATGACGTTTCCGTTACTGTCGAAGGTCTGCTCGATCAGGTCGCCGTCGCCGTCCACGATGACGCAGCCGCGCTCGATGCCCTCCGATCCCGGCAAGGTGAGCGGCCCCTGCACCGGGGAGCCCTCCGCCTCGTCGGCGCAGTAGCCGACCGCGATCTCGGC
Organism: uncultured Myxococcales bacterium; assembly: GCA_964388085.1. Lineage (GTDB taxonomy): Bacteria > Myxococcota > UBA727 > UBA727 > CAYLZW01 > CAYLZW01. The sequence continues at coordinate 11,625 of CAYLZW010000050.1, forward strand.
GCCCTCTCGATCGACCATGCGAGCCAGCCCACCCGCCGAGGCGTACTCGTAGCGGACGGTGTTGCCGAAGGTGTCGGTCGCGCTCAGGCGGCGGCCCTGCGAGTCGTAGGTCGCCGTGAGCTCCGCGCCGCTGCTGTCCTTGAACCACACGAGCTGGTTGTTGAAGTCCCATTCGTACTCGGTGCTCTGGCCCCCCGCGCCCGACTCCCGGATGAGCCGCCCGAGGCCATCCCACTCGAAGTCCACCGCGCCGGTCGCCGCGTCCATGCGGGTCACGTGGCCGCGCTCGTCGGAGCTGACGTCGATGATGGAGCCCGCGCCGAGGTAGCGCAGCGGTCGGCCGGCCGCGTCGTAGATGACCTCGTACACCTCACCGGTGGGCGCGGTGGCGCGCGTGGCGTTGCCCCATTGGTCGTACTCGAGGCGACGCGGCGAGCCGTCTCCCTCGATGAGCTCCGACGGCCGGCCGAGCTCGTCCCACGCGAAGTGGATGGTCTCGCCGCTGGCGATCACGAGCGACTCGACGTCTCCGTCGGCGTCGTAGGCATACTGCAGCTGCCGGCCTGTCTCATCGGTCTGGCTCAGCACCTGCCCGCCGGCGTTGCGCTCGATGTTGAGCGTGGCGCCGTCCGCCCTCGTCTGCTGGATGACCTTGCCGCTGTCGTCGACCGTCTCGCTCGAGGTGTTGCCGAGCGCGTCGGTGCGGCTGGAGGCGCAGTACTGCTCGTCGAAGCCGAGCTCGGTGCTGTTGCCGGCCGGGTCGACGATGCGCGTCACGACGCCCTTGTCGTCGTACTCGTAGATGGTGCTCGCGCCGGTGTCGTCGGTGAAGACGGTGCGCCGGTTGAGCGGATCATAGGCGAGCGTGCGTTGTCCCCCGTCCGGGAGCTCGGCGCGCACGGCCCGCCCTTCCGCGTCGTAGAAGTAGCGGGTGAGGTCTCCCGTGGGCGACGTCTTCGAAGCCAGCCGGCCGTCGATCCAGGTGAACGCCCAGCTGGCGCCGTCGAGGCCGGTGACGCTCACGAGGTGCCCGCCCGCGTCATAGCCGTACGTCACCACGCGCGCGCTGGCGTCGGCCACGCTCAGCAGTCGGCCCTGCTCGTCGTGCGTGAAGGAGAACACCAGCCCGCCGTCGTCATCGTCGACGCGCAGCGGCCGCCCGCCGCTGTCGCGCACGACGTAGAGCGGCGACCAGCGGCCTTGGCCGCGCGCGGACGAGTACAGCGCGCCGCTGGCGTCGAACACGAGGCGGCTGTCGTCCGCGAACACGAGCGAGTAGCCGCTGGCGCCGGGCAGGATGAGCTCGAAGCTGCCCGGCGGCCCGAGGAAGGTCCCGTCATTGAGCTTCGCGAAGGTGCGCACCTCGCCCGTGTCGTCGACGAAGCGGATCAGGTCGTCGTCGAGCTCGCTCAGATCGAGGTGTTGCTCGAACGTGTGCGTGAAGCCAGGTCCGAGCCGGCTGTGCACGCGGGCGTCGGAGCCATAGCTGCGACGGAAGCTCACCGTGCCCGCCAGCGACGCGGTCGAGAGGTCGACCTCGTCGAAGTAGAACAGCCCGTTCGCCGGGTTCACGTTCGAGCCCCAAGGCGGATCCGGCGGCGTCGCGCAAGGGCCGCCGCCTTCGTCGGTGTTCACCAGGTTCGCCGAGATCGGCAGCCCGCCGCCGTTGGTGCCGTCGATGAGGTAGCGGCCCTCGAGGGTCTCGGGGTGGAACAGCACGTAGCCGGCGCCGCTCCAGCCGTTCACGACGACCGGATCGCGATGGAAGGTCGCCTCGTAGCCCGCCGCGACGTACTGTTGGATCTGCGACTTCACGAACGACGACAGCGTCAGCGCCGAGCGGACCGCCTGCCACTCGAACGCCGAGCGCACCGTGTAGATCGGCTGCCCCGACGCCTTGGCGATCTGCAGCGCGCGCACGGCGCTGATGCCGTCGGCGCCCCCGTACGCCTCCCAGACGCGATGCTCGAGGGCGCTCGTGGTCCACCCCCAGAGCCGCACCGCCGCCTCCTTGCCCGCCTCCCCGCCGTCGCGGCCGTACGGGGTGACCGTGTTCTTCGCGGCGTCGAGGTTCCAGCCGCCGTCCTTGATCCCCGTCGTGAAGCCGAAGCTGCCCGTGGGGGTCGCGACGCGGGTGACGAGCGCCTCGAGGGGGTCGGCGAAGAAGCCCATGCGGTTGACGCCGTACACGTCCTGCGCGGTCTGCCAGACCTGCTGGTGGTAGCTGAGCCCGACGCGCCACAGCCCCGCCTCGTCGATCCGCCACGCCGGCGCGCCCTCGGCTTCGAGGCGGCCGCGCAGCGCGTCGGCGCGCGCCAACAAAGACGCCGATGGCCGGCCCGGCGAGACCTGTACGACGTGGTAGGCGCCCGCGTTGAACTGGTGCGTGGCGGTCTGCGCGCCGAAGCCCGGATAGGAGAGCGCGACGTCGAGGCGGAAGTCCTCGCCCCGGTTCCACACGCCGCCCGCGGCGAGCCGCTCGTCGTCGAGCCAGAAGGAAGGCCGCACGCGCAGCGAAGAGGCGACGCCGAAGACGCCCTGCGTGTCGATGCTCGTCTGCTCGGCCGCCGTCGAGCCCTCCCAGCGCAACGCGAGCTTCTTGCCGTACGCGCGCGCCAACGGGAGCGTCGTCGTCACATCGGCGCCGTAGAAGGCGTCCGGGATCGTGAGCGTGACGGAGTGACGCTTGGCGCCCGGCACCTCGGCGTAGTTGTCGAGGCGCGCGACCACCGCATAGGGAAGGGTGTCGGACAGCTTGCCGGCGGCCACGGGCACGATGCTGCGCGTGTACTGCGCGTCGGCGATGGTCGGGCACAAGAGGCCCGAGCTGAGCACGTGTCCACGCAGCGCGTCGCGCCAGCTGTCGACGGGCAGCCGCGCGTCGTTCGAGGCCAGCCACGCTGAGAAGTCGAAAGAGACCGCGCCCGCCAGGTTGACGCCCTCGTCGATCTCATGACCCTTGAAGCTCGGATCGAGCTCTACCCAGATGGGCTCGCCGCGAAGCCGGCCGGCGCCGCGGTAGTCGCCGTACGGCAGGTAGGCCGTGACCCAGACGTGCTCGAGCTCGAGGGTCTGGCGGCCGTCGGCGTATTGGACGACGGACGCCGGGGTGCCGGTCGAGAGCAGCACGTTGGCCGCCATCGACGCCGTCGTCGTGCCGGTCAGCTCGAGGAGGGGGCCGGCCGGAATTTCGACGGTTCCATACACGTAACGAGCGGGAAAGCCGCTGGCCCGCAGCATCGCGATCAACAACGAGGCTTGATCGAAGTCGTTCGCGCGACGCTCGAAGAGCGCGCCGACCGCGCCCTTGGCGGAGCCATGGTACAGCTCGAAGTCGACGTGGTTGCGCACCCACGTGTACATGCGCGCCGGGTCGTTCTCGAGCGCATCGGCCTGCGCTTGCACCTCGGGAGCGAAGGGCGCGTCGACGGTCTCGGCGCTGTCGGCCGCGACGGGCGCCGGGAGCTGGGAGGCGATGGCGGAGCGCGCGAGCTCGGCGAGCGATGTCCACGACGAGTTTGCGAGGGACAGGGGCAGCGCGGCCCGGTAGCCGGCGAGGGCCTCCGGCGCGACGTCGGCGAAGATGCCTTCGAGCTCGAAGGGGAGCGGCTCGTCCCACGCGTCCGCCAGGCGCAGGCCGTCATCCTCGCGCAGCAGCATCGCGTGCTGGAGGTACTCCTCACGGCTCTGGGCGGGCGCGCGCGGCTCGACGACGGGCGCGCGTGGCCCGCGGATCCCGCTCGGCTCCATCGCCCCGCGCGAGCGACGCGTCGCTCGCTCGCGCGTCGGCTCGGTCAGGTCCGACAGGCGGGTGCGCGCCCGGCCGTCCACGCCCTCCTCGATGACGGCCTCGAGCTGAGCACCGAGTCGCGTGGCGCCCTCGAGGACGCCGCGGCGCGCGCGCTCAGCGGCGTTCCCCTCGGCGTCGGAGCGGGCGCGCGCGACCTCGGCGCGCGCCACGAGCCCGTGCTCGGCCGCCGGCAGCAGGTGCGCCAGGCGACGGGACAGCCCCCGCGCGCGCTCCTTGGCCGTGGCCCCATCGTCGTCGAGGAGGCGCGCGCTCTCAGCGACGACGACGTCGAGCTCCTGCAGCGCGGCGGCGCGCCGGAGGCGGGTGACGTCCTCGACGAGGGGCGCACGGCGCTCGAGCGCGGCCTGGCGCAGTGAGTCGACCTGCGCGAGGCCTGTCGCCTTTCGAGCCTCGACGACGCGGTCCCGATAGGCGCGCGGATCGCGCACCCAGTCCTCGTCGAGCCCCATGCGTTCGGCGGCGCCCCGCAGGCGCTCGACCCGCTGGCGCTCGACCCGGCGCTGCTGCGCGTACGCCGGGGTGCCGGTCAACATGACGAGACAAACGAGCGCGAGAGGAACGCTCAGCGGCTTGACGCTTCGTCGCACGGTGCGCATGTCAGCTCCTCCTCCGGCGGCTGAGCGCGCTCAGCAGACCCAGCAGCGCGAGGAGGCTCAGGTCCACGCCGCCTCGGCCTGCCTGCGTGCACGGACAGCCCTGCACGGGTGGGTCTTCGTCCCCCCCGTCAGCGGGAACCAGCACGCCGCCGTCGCTCGGCTCCTCGTCGGGCGTCGCCACGAACAGGCGCACGGTGAAGCGCTCGCTCGGCGTGAACGCCGACGGCGCGAAGCCGTCGCTGACGCGCGCGCGCCAGTAGTAGGTGCCGCCCTCCTCGAGCGGCTCCGTGAGGCGCAGTCGTGTGGCGCCGCCCGCGCCTTCGGCGACTTCGCTCGCGAGCACGAGATCGCTGAGCTCGCCGTCGCGGTAGAGCTCGAACGTGTAGCGCAGCGCCTCGCCGTCCGCGTCGACGGCGTTCCTCACCTCGAGGGTCGGCACCTTGGTGGCGACGAGCGCGCCGTCGACCGGCGACAGCAGCGCGAGGCCCTCCGGCGCGCGGTTTCGCGTCGAGGGCGCGTAGAGGGTGAAGGCGGCTGCGGGTGAGAAGTCGCTGGCGGCGCCGAGCGCGTCGACGGCGCGCAGGCGCCAGGCGTAGACGTGGCCGGGTGTGAGCAGCGCGCCAGGCTCCCAGCGCGCCAGGACGTCGCTGCCGCCCTCCGTGCCGCCCACGACGGCGACGGTGCCGACCTCGCCGGCGCTGACGTCGAGCAGCTCGACGTCGTAGCGCACCTCGCCGCCCTCCGGATCCACGCTGCGCACCCAGACGAAGGCCTGCCCCTCGGGCGCGCCTTCGCCGCCGTCGGCGGGCGCCTGCACCCGCGGCACGCTCGGCGCCTGGTTCTCGAGCAGCGTGCGGAACGACGCGACGCTGAAGGCGCCGGCCGCGCGACCGTCTTCGGCCCGCGCGCGCCAGTGATAGGTGCGTGCGTGCTCGAGGGAGGTGGCGAAGATGCGCGTCAACCCGCTCGCCGCCTCCGCGACCTCGCGCACCACGACGAGCGCAGGGCTACAGAAGCACTCGTGCGTGTCGAGCTCGAAGGTGTAGCTGAGGCGGTCGCCGTCCGCGTCCGCGGCGTTCTCGAGCACGAGCGGCGCCTCCGCGGCGACGACGAGCTCGCCGCCCGCGGGCGAGACCAACACCGGCGCGCTCGGCGCGGCGTTGCTGCCGCCGAGCTGCACGCTGAAGGAGGCCACCTCGCTCCAGGGCCCCGCCGCGCCGCCCTCGTCGAGCGCGCGCGCACGCCAGCGGTACGTCAGGCCATGCGTGAGCCCGTCCACCACGAGCCGCGGCTCGCCGCCTTGCTGGCTGGCCTCGGCGGCGCTGACGAGGTGCGTGAGCGCCTCGTCGTCATACACCTCGACCTCGTAGCGCAGCGTGTCTCCCTCGGGATCGAACGCGACGGAGGTGATGAGGCTGGCGCTGGTCGCGGACAGCACGCCGCCGTCGAGCGGGGAGAGCGGGCGCGGGACGCCGGGCGCGCCGTTGGCGGCGTCGACACGGAACGACGCCACGTCGCTGTAGGGCCCGCCCTTCACGCCGTCGAACGCTCGGCCGCGCCAGTAGACGACGCTGTCTTCCGGGAGATCGTGCTCCGGCACGAAGCGCACACGCTCACCGTCGTCGATGAGCCCGTCGCCGGCGCCGAGCAGCGTCGTCAGCGCCGCGTCCGCGTAGAGCTCGACGCGATAGCTCAGCACGTCGCCCTCGGGATCGCTCGCGCTACCGAGCTGAAGCACCGGCCGGGCGGCGTCCACCGTGATGCCCGCCACCGGCGCGAGCGCGACCGGCGCTCCCGGGGCGCGGTTCGAGATCGGGTCCGTGCCCTCCGTGAACTCGGAGACGTTCGTGCGCCCGTCGCCGTCGGCGTCGCCGAGCGCGTCGTCCGCTTGCGGGTTCAGCCCCATCAAGCGCTCCCAGGTGTCGGCCATACCGTCGCCGTCCTCGTCGAGCGCGCTCACCATGATGGTGAAAGAAACGTCGGAGTAGGCCCCCAGCGCGTCGAGCACGCGCAGCGTCGCGGACTGCTCGCCGAGCTGATCGTAGGCGGGCACCCAACGCACTTCGCCCGCCGCGGAGGCCTGCATGCCCGCCGGCGACTGCACGAGGAGGTAGCGCAGGGGGTCACCCTCGGGATCGCTGGCGGCGACCGTCCACGTCCATGGCTGCCCCTCGCTCGCCGTCGGCGGTGGCGTCGAGCTGACGGCGGGCGCCTCGTTCGACGGCTCCACCACGGCGTCCCCCTCCACCACGACGCTGTTGCCCGCCACGTCGGAGGCGGTGACCCGGTAGGCGAGGCGCTCGCCGCTGTAGGGCGCAAAGCTGCGGTCACCGAGCACGTAGGCGAACTGGCCCGCGCCGATGGGCGACATGAGCTCATCCCCGTCGAACGCGCCCGAGCCGAGCTTCACGTCGATGCGCTGGCTGGCCTGCCCCACGCCGCTGTCGGCGTCGCTCAAGGTCAGCACGAAGCGGACGGGCCCGACGTAGGTGGCGGACAGCCGAGGCGGATCGAGCGCCACCGAGCTCACCGTCGGCGCGGCGCCGTCGATGCGCAGCGGCACGCCGCTCGTGGGCTCTACCTCGCTGGCGCCGCTCGGCAGGCTCTCGCTCGCGAGCGCGACGGTCAACGTGACGTCACCGCTCGGCGCCTCGAGCGCGAGGTCGAAGTCGCCGCCGTCCCCGAGCGCACCTTGACCGACGACGGCGTCTGCCGCGTCGCGCACGAGCACCTCGATGCCAGCGGCGGAAGGTGGCCCTCGATTGACGCCGGCGTAGGTGACGCGGCCGAGCACACGAAGCTCGGCGGCGGCCGTCAGCCAGTCGTTCGGCGCGAGCTCGCGCGCGCCGGAGACGAAGCTGCGCTGGGAGACCCGCAGCGCCGTCGCCACCGCGTAGCGGGCCGCGTCACCCGCCGCTGAGCTGCTGAAGCCGGCGCGATCCTCGACGCTGATGCCCGGCATCGCCTCGCCGGCCGGGAAGGCGAACGACGGCGAGGCGGAGAAGCGCACCTCGAAGCCGGCGCCGTCGAGGGTGGCGCCGCTCTCGCTCGCGTCGAGGGCGATGGCGGACTCGTCCCCCTGCGCGCTGAACGTCGCCGTCGCGCGCCGCCAGGTGAACGTCGGTCCGGCGCTGCCGAGCGGCGTGAGGCGCACCTCCTCGATGTCCGCCGGGCCGTTCTCGTCGAGCACGCGGACGACGAACGCCAACGGCCAGCCCGCCGGCACGGTCACGCCCGCGGGCTGCGACACGCCGTCGATCTCGATGGACGCGCTCAGGGGCTCCGGCGCGCGATTACAGTCCTCGTCGACGAACAGCGTGCCGCCCTCGCCGGCCGTGTGCCCGCCGCCGCCGGCGACGTCCACGGCGGCGAGCGCGTCACGCCGGCCCTGCAGGTAGCAGAGCGCGACGCGACCGCCGCCGCCGCCGCCGCCCATGCGGTTCGAGGAGCCACCGCCGGGTCCGCCGCGGGCTTGCAGGCTTCCTACACCGTCGAAGGATCGCGCCTCGACGCGCACGCTGCCGCCGGCGCCGCCGCCGCCGCCCCGGCTGGAGTTGTTGCCGCCGCCGGCGCCGTTGGCGCGCACGACGCCGTCGAGCGTCATGGTCTCGGACGCGTACACGCGCACCACACCGCCGCCGGCGCCGCCCGCGACGGTGCCGCCCCAGCCGTTGCCGCCGCCGGACCCCGGCTCGAGCTCGTCGAGCGCGTCCGCGCCGTAGCGCACGCCGCCGGCGGCGTTGTTGGAGCCGCGGCCGCCCGGCCCGCCGTGCCCCGCGCCGCCGCCGCCGTGGTCCGACGTCTCGTTCGCGCCCGCGCCGGGTCCGCTGGAGGCGGCGAAGCCTCCCGCGTCCGCGCTCAACACGCTGTCGAGGCTGACGTACACGTCCTTGCCGGAGACCTTCAGCGATCGTCCGCTGACGACGGAGCCAGCCTCGAGCGACAGGCTGTCCGCCAGCAGCTCGAGCCCATCGCTCGCGCTGAGCCTCGTCGCGTCGAGGAGCAAAGCGCCCCGCGCCTCGAGGAGGACGCTCTCGCCGGTCGCGCGGATGAGGCTGCCGGCGTGGGAGACGACGTCGCGGAAAGAGAACGGGCCAGCCTCGGCCGCGAAGGTCATGCCGCCCGCCACGCTGAGGTCGCCCGTCGTGCGATCGACGAAGATCGCGCTACCCGCCTGGCCGGCCTCGGAGTGCGAGCTGCCGCCGCCGACGTCCGTGCGTGTTACTCCGACGAAGTTGGAGGTGTCGAAGTAGACCGCGACGCGACCACCGCCACCGCCACCGCCGCCGCGCGACGTCCCGGGGCTGCGGCCACCAGGCGCCCGCACGGTGCCGCTGCCCGTGAGATGCCCGGTCTCGACCCAGACGGAGCCGCCGGCGCCGCCGCCGCCGCCGCGCTCGGAGCTGTTGCCGCCGACGCCGCCCGCGGCGCTGATGACGCCCTGAAGCGTGAGGGTCTCCGCGACGACGACGTGGACCGCCCCGCCGCCGCGGCCGCCCGCGGCCGCTCCGTTCCAGGCGGCGCCGCCGCCGGAGCCCATGGCGCTCGGGCTCCAGGGATCGCCGTTCTCGACGCCGCCCGCGCGGACACAGTTGATGAGCCCGCGGCCGCCGTGGCCGCCGTGGCCGCCGCCGCCGCCGCCGCAGTCGGCGCTGGCGCTCTCTCCTGGCGCCTCGCCGCTCGACCCGAGGTGGCCGCGCGCGTCCGCGTGCAAGCGTGAGCCCGCGTCGATGGCGAGCGAGCGGGAGCGCACCTCGAGCGTGGACGCGGCGACGTCACTCGCGCGCAGGGAGACCGCGCCCGACGGCGCGTTGACGATGAGGCCGCCGTTCGAGGCGGCCTCGCTGCCGTCGAACGAGACGCTCGCGGCCGTGATGCTCAGGTCGCCCGTCGACGTCAGGCGAGCGCCATCGAGAGACAGCGCGCCCTCGACGCTGAGGGTGAGCGGCGTCGCCCCCACGAAGCGCAGCGCTCCGCCCGGCAGCACGGCGAGGCTCCGGAAGGCGGTGTCCGCCGCGAGATCGAGGCCGCCCACGACGGTGCCGTCGTTCAGCGCGCGGTTGATGAAGAGCAGCGAGCCGCTCTCGCCCACATCGAAGCCCGCGCCGCCGCGCACGGAGGAGACGGAGGGATCGTGCACGCCACCGTCGTCGAACTCGACGAGCACCCGGCCGCCGCCACCGCCACCGCCCTGGACGCTGCAGCAGCCCGGGCTCTGGCCACCCTCGGCGACGAAGCGCCCGCCCCCCTCGAGGTGACCGGCCGTCACCCAGATGGACCCGCCGGCGCCACCGCCGCCGCTGCGGTTCGAGCGCACCTCGCCGTTGCCGCCGTTGGCGCGCAGCTCGCCGTCGTGCGAGAGGCTGGTCGCCGCCTCGACGCGAATCACGCCGCCGCCGGCGCCACCGCGCGTGAGCAGCGAGGGGTTGTTCGAGACGTCGACGCTGCCGCCTCCCGACCCCGCGGTGGCCGGCGCGAGCGAGTCGCCGTACACGACGCCGGGGGCGCCGAGCGGTCCGCTGCCGCCCGTCTCGCTGCGCCCGCCGGCGCCGCCGTGGCCAGCGCCTGGGCCGCCTCGATCGCCGCCGTGTGTCGCCGCGCCCGGACCCTGCTCGGCGCCGAAGCCGCGCGCGCTGACGTCGAGGACCGAGTGGAGGTCCAGCGCCACGACCGGCGCGCTCACGTGCAGGTTGGCCGAGCGCAGCGTCGTGCCCGCGAGCGAGATGCGCTCGCTCGCGAGCAAGGACAGGGAGCTCTCCGCGAGGAGATCCGCGCCCTCGAACACGAGCTCGTCGGCGCTCAGCGTAAACGCCGCGCCGTGCCGCCAGACGCCGCCCTCGTCGACGAGGGTGCCCGCGTCCAGGGCCGTGATGCCGTCCGCCGCGCGCACCACCGCGCCCGCGTGCACGTGCACGTTCGTGTACTCGTAAGAGCTCCCGGCGGCGGCGTTCGCGTGCGCCGCGTCGAAGAGCCAGCCCTCGAGCACCTCGAGCGTGCCGGCGGCCGGCCGCAAGATCGCCGCCGTGCCGACGCCGCCCGCCGCGAGGCCACCGCCGCCCGCCGCGCTCCACAGGATCTTGCGAGGGACCTCGACGACGTCGGCTTGCACGTGGATGCGACCGCCGCCGCCGCCGCCGGCTCCGACGGAGCAGCAGCCGCCACCCCGTCCGCCCTCGGCCTCGAGCGTCATGAGCCCCTGCACCGCGGGCGCCTTCAGCGTGATGCTGCCGCCGGCGCCGCCCCCGCCGCCGCGGTTCGACACCTCGCCGCCGTTGCCGCCGTTCACGCGGATGAGCCCGTCGACGACGATGCGGCCGGACGCCACCAGGCGAACGGCGCCGCCACCGGACGCGCCGGCGATCTGACCATTGCGCCCGGACCCGCCTCCCGAGCCCTTGGCGACGGGTTCGTAGGCGCTGCCGACGATGGCGCCGCCCACGCCGAGCGCGCCGCTGCCGCCCTGCTCTCCGCTGCCGCCCGGGCCGCCATGACCGCCGCCGCCACCGCCCCGATCACCGGCGTCCGTACCCGCGGCCGGCCCCTCTCCAGAGCCGTAGCCGCGCGCGCTGCCGTCGACGACGGTCGCCGCGTCGAGGGTGATGGTGCTGCCTGCGACGTCGAACAGAGCGAGGCGGAAGGACGCCCCGCTCGCGCTGAAGTCGGTCGTCGACAGCGAGAGATCGCCGCCCACCGCGCCGCCCGCGACGAAGCGGGTGCTGCCCTCGACGTCGAGGGTGGCGGCGCCCGCGACGGCCACGCTCGCGTTGGTGGCGGCGAAGTCTCCGCTCGCCGAGAGCGCGATGCCCGCGCTCTGCCCGGTCAGCCTCAACGACGCTTCGTAAAGGGTGACATCGTGGAACTGGAGATCCGCGGCGCCTTCGTCGAGGTCGAGGCCGCTGACGACGAAGAGGTCGTCCGTCGACGTGCGCCAGAAGACGACGCTGCCGTCCTCGCCGGCCGCCTGGCTCTGGGTCAGCGCCCATGACGTACGCGGCTGCACGAGGCCGCCGCTGCCGTAGACGAACGCGACGCGACCCCCGGCGCCCGCGCCGCCCGGCCGATCGCTCGACGAGCCACCGAGCCCGCCGTCGGCGCGCGCGTGGCCGCGGCCCGAGAGGGTGCTCGCGCTGATCCAGATGGCGCCGCCGGCGCCGCCGCCACCGCCACGGTTTCCGACGCTGGCGCCGGCGCTGCCGTGCGCGAACGCCGCGCCGTCGAAGACCAGCGCGCCGCTGACGTCGACGCGGATGACGCCGCCGCCGCGGCCGCCGGGCGCCGTGCTGCTCCTGCCGTGGCCACCGCCGGAGCCGGCCTCGCTCGGCGCGAAGGCGTCGTCGTAGCGGCCGCCACCGGCGCCACCGGCGACGCCGCTGCCGCCCCGGCCGCCGTGTCCGCCGCCACCGGCGGACTCGGACGTGTTCGGGCTCTCTCCGGCGCCCGGCCCGGCCCCGGCCGCGTAGCCACGCCCGCTGACGTCGAGGCTGCTCGCTTGATCGATGGCAGCGGAGGCCGCCAAGAGCGTGAGGGACTCGCCGCCCAGCGTTGCGCCAACGAGGTCGAGGTGGCCGCCCACCGCGAGCGTGAAGGCCGTCGCGGCGTCGACGCTGCCTGACAAGCGCGCGTCGCCGCTCACGGTCAGCGTGTCGGCGCCCGCCGTGCGCAGCTCGCCGTTGACGTCGAGCGCGGCGTACTGGTGCGGCGCGTCGGCGGCCACGAGATCGAAGCCGCCACGCACGGTGAGCACGTCGTCGTCCCGATCGTACAGCGCCAGCGTACCGGGCGCGCCGCTCACGTGTCCCACGCCGCCGGCCACCGACTGTGGAGAGGGCAGCGAGAAGCCCTCGAGGTCGTCGGCCAGCACGGCGACGCGGCCGCCGCCGCCTCCGCCGCCCTGCCAGGACTGGGGTCCGCCGCGCCCGCCGGACGCGTCGAGCGTGCCGCCGCCGCTCAGGGTGACCGCCTCGAGGTAGAGCGAGCCGCCGGCGCCGCCCCCGCCGCCGCGATCGCCCGAGAGCGCGCCGTTGTTGCCGTTCGCGCTGAGGCTGCCGTCGAGGATGATCGTCCCGCTCGCGAGGATGACGATGACGCCGCCGCCCGCACCGCCGACGGCGTTGCCGTTGTTGCCGGTGCCACCGCCAGAGCCAGGCTCGCGCGGCAGCAACGGAAGATCGTACGCGGCGCCGCCCGCCGCGCCGCCGTTGTTGGTGTTGCCCTGTCCGCCGCGGCCACCGTGCGCACCGCCGCCGCCGCCGAGCGTGTTGGCCGCCCCCGCGCCCGGCCCCTGCGAGGCCCCCCAGCCGAGGCCCGAGGTGTCGACGAGGCTGCCGAGGTCGATGACGACGTCGCCCGCGTGCACGTCGAGTCGCGCGGCGCGGACGCTGCTCTGGCGCAGCGCGACGAGACCGGCGCCGGCGTCGAGCAGCAGGTCGCCGGACGCGCGCAAGGTCGATCGCTCGAGCACGATGGAGCCCGCGGTCAGCGTCGGGATGAGCCCCTCCACGAGGACGTCGGCGTCCGTCGCGGTGAACGAGCCGAACTGGTGCGGCGCGTCCGCCGCGCGCACGTCGAAGCCGTGCACGACCTCGAGCGCGTCGCTGCCGGGGTGATGGAGCGCGACGCTGCCGGTGCCCGCGTCGCCGGCGCCGTCGACGTGGAGCGCCTCCGCCGTCAGGTCGAGGAGGGCCTCGGCGCGCACCAACACGCGACCGCCGGCGCCGCCGCCGCCGCCGTCCGACTTCCCCGCGGCGCCGCCCGCGCCGCCTTCGGCGGAGAGGGCGCCGCCAAGGTCGAAGGACGCGCACGTGAAGGAGAGCGTGCCGCCCGCGCCGCCGCCGCCGCCGCAGTTGCCGTTGGCGCTGCCGGCCGCGCCGTCCGCATCGACGACGCCGTCCACGGCGCAGGCGCCCACGACGACGAAACGCAGCGCGCCGCCGCCCGCGCCGCCCACCGTGCCGCCGCAGCCGTTGCCGCCGCCCGAGCCCATCTCGACGGGCGCCAGCGGCGCGTCGTTGCGCGCGCCAGGGTTCACGAGGGTCGAGCCGCTGCCACGCGCGCCGGCGCCGCCGTGTCCGCCGCCCGAGCCGCCGTCATCGCCGTCGCTGATCCCCGCGCCGGGACCGAGCGTGCTGCCGTAGCCGAGACCGGACGCCGTCACGCGCGCGCCCTCGCTGATCACAAGCGCGTCCGCCGTCACCTGGACGTTGCCCTGCACGGTGACCGTCACGCCGGGCGCGATGGTCAGCGTGCCGGCGATGACCTGATCGCTGCTCCAGGTCGTGTCGACGTCGATGAGGCTGTCGGCCAGCGCGGGTGGCGCGCATGAAACGACGGCGACGACCACGATGAGACGCGAGATGGTGTGCATGGATCCCTCACTCTCCGTGAGGGTCACCGCGCAGCCCCGTGCCCCCCCGGCCGAAGAAGGTGACGCTAAGTCGGGTCGGGAGGCTGGTTCAAGCACACCCCTCCGCCTGTCCGGGGTGAGCCGCCGCGAGGCCGCTCGAGAGATCGTTCGCTGCGTCGCTCGCCGGCGCGACGCCTGCCCCGAGCGGATTGAAAGCTACCTTCCGACGTGGAAGGGAGCGCCATGCGCGTAGAGAAGACCCGGTTTCGTCCGCTGCAGAACGCCTCCGCCTTCGCCGAGAGCGAGCAGGAGATCCTGGAGCTGTGGAAGCAGCTCGACGCCTTCCCGCGCTCCGTCGAGCGCCACCCGAAAGACGACCCGAAGCGCGCCTTCGTGTTCTACGACGGGCCGCCCTTCGCGACCGGCCTGCCGCACTACGGCCACCTGGTCGCCTCGACGCTGAAGGACATCATCCCGCGCTACTGGACCATGCGCGGCAAGCGCGTCGAGCGCCGCTTCGGCTGGGACACGCACGGCCTGCCCATCGAGATGGAGATGGAGAAGGCGCTCGGCCTGAGCGGCCCGGCCAGCATCCGTGAGTACGGCGTCGGCAAGTTCAACGAGGCCTGCCGCAGCAACGTGCTGCGCTACACCGAGGAGTGGCGTCGCTCCATCACGCGCCTCGGCCGCTGGGTCGACTTCGACAACGACTACAAGACCATGGACCTCTCCTTCATGGAGAGCGTGTGGTGGGTGTTTCAGCAGCTGTTCGAGAAGGGCCTCGTCTACGAAGGCGTGCGCGTCATGCCCTATTCGTGGCGCCTCTCGACCGCGCTGTCGAACTTCGAGGCGAACCTCGACTACCGTGACGTCGACGATCCGGCCATCACCGTGGCCATGCCGCTCGACGACGACCCGGAGGGCGCGAGCCTGCTCGTGTGGACGACGACCCCCTGGACGCTGCCGTCGAACCTGGCCGTCGCCGTGGCCGAGGACATCGAGTACGTACGCGCGCGCAAGAGTGGGGCGGACGGCGCGGGCGGTGGACCCATCTACATCGTCGCCGAGGCGCTCCTGAAGGAGACGCTCGGTGACGACGCCGAGGTCCTGAGCACCTTCCCGGGCAGAGAGCTGCTCGGCAAGAAGTACGCGCCGCTGTTTCCCTACTTCGCCGACAAGAAGCAGACACAGGACGCCTTCAAGGTCATCGCGTCGGGCCACGTGACGACGGAGAGCGGCACCGGCCTCGTGCACATGGCGCCCGCCTACGGCGAGGACGACTTCGCGGCCTGCCAGAAGGTCGGCATCGATCCCATCGATCCCGTCGACGAGGAGGGCCGCTTCACGAGCGCGGTTCCCGACTTCGAGGGGCAGAACGTCAAAGAGGCCGACAAGGCCATCATCCGCGCGCTCAAGGACATGGGCCGGCTCTACAAGCAGGCCACCATTCACCACTCGTACCCCTTCTGTTGGCGCAGCGGCACGCCGCTCATCTACAAGACCTTCCCCGTCTGGTTCGTACGCGTCGAGCAGATGCGCGAACGCATGGTGAAGCACAACCAGACCATTCATTGGGTGCCCGAGGCGGTCGGCCAGA
>CAYLZW010000051.1:0-26895 GCA_964388085.1 uncultured Myxococcales bacterium
GGCACCTTCAGCTCATCCGCGATCCCGATGATCACGCCGCCCTTCGCGGTGCCGTCGAGCTTGGTCAGGATGATGCCCGTCAGCGGCACGGCGGCGCCGAACTCCTTGGCCTGCGCGATGGCGTTCTGGCCGACGGTGGAGTCGAGCACCAGCAGCACCTCGTGCGGGGCGCCCGGCTGCGCCTTGTCGAGGACGCGGGCCACCTTTCTGAGCTCTTCCATCAGGTTCACCTTCGTGTGCAGGCGGCCGGCGGTGTCGCAGAGGACGACGTCATGGCCGCCCTCCTTCGCCTTGGTGACGGCGTCGAAGAGCACGCTGGCGGGATCGGCGCCGTCCTTGTCGGAGCGCACCACGGGGCAGTCCGCACGCTTGCCCCAGATCTCGAGCTGCTCGGCCGCCGCCGCGCGGAAGGTGTCACCGGCGCCGAGCAGGACGCTGTGGCCCTCGCCTTTCAGCTGCGCCGCGAGCTTGCCGATGCTGGTCGTCTTCCCGCTGCCGTTGACGCCGAGGATCATGAACACCCGCGGCTTGTCGCCGTCGAGCGAGAGCGGCTGCGGCTCGACCTGCTGCAGGATCTTGCGCACCTCGTCCTTGAGGGCCGCCTGCACGCGCGCGACGTCCTTGAGCTCCTTCGCCTTCAATTTGCCGCGTACGGCGTCGAGCAGCCGCTCCGCCGTGCGCGCGCCGATGTCGGCGGTGAACAGCACGGCCTCGAGGTCCTCGAGCACGTCGTCGTTGAGCTCGCGGCCGCCGAGCACCTTCGAGATGCGGCCGATGAAGCCGTCTCTCGTCGCGGACAGCGCCGAGCGGAGCTGCTTCGCCTTCTGCTGCGCCTCCTCGGCCGCGCGCGTCGCCTCCTGCTCCCTTCGCTTGGCCTCGTCGATCTTCCGCTGCGCGGCCGCTCGCTCCTCCTCATCGGCGGCGGCGCTGGCCTCGGCGGCCTGCTTCTCCGCGCGCTCCCGCTCCCGGCGCGCGCGCTCTTCGGCCGCCTTCTTCGCCATCGCCTCCTTCTCGGCGGCGACGAGCTCACCAGCCCTCGGGCGCACGACCTCGGCGCCCGTGTCCGCCTCGAGCTCCGGGAGGGGTTCAGGAGGTCGCTTCTTGCCGCTGACGTAGTCCTCGAGGCCGTGCTCCTTGTCGGCCTCCTCGGACGCCTCCGTGAGGAGCTGTAGGCGCTCCTTCCGCTTCTTGCGCAGGAAGGCGATGCCGAGCACGACGAAGAGCACGCCGAACACGACGAGGAACGCGACGCCGGCGATGTCCGCGACGGGGATCGCGGTCGGATCGGGCGGCGCCGGCGTCTGGGCGGCGATCCGCTGGGTGACGGCGGTGACAGCGAAGAGGAGCTCGGACAAGACGACCCCCGGAGGGCAGTGACGAAGGACTGGGTCGGACGGCCTCCGATATGGGTACCGTCTCCGTCGCTGTCAAAGGGGCGCGCGCCCCTCCGGCCTCGGTCTTCTGAACCGGAACGCAAACGCCGCCGATTCGGCACCGTTCCACTGGCTCACCCTCGACGGCGGACCCTGCGCGCGCGGTATGGTCGGGCCGGAAGATCACGCCCGTGTCCCCACAGCGAACCGTTCAGCTGCAGCTCACCCTCCCCTTCGAAGCGCGCGTCGCCGAGCGGCCCGCGCCCGCCGCGGCGACGCTGCCCTCGTCGCCGCCGTCGGCCGAGAAGCGGGTCTCGAGGACGAAGCTGCTCGAGGACGCCGTGCGCGCGCGCCTCGGCGGACACACCCGCGTCGTCATCACCGACGCCCGCACCGTGCTCGCGTCGCAGTCGGTGAAGAGCGGCGTACGGACCGTGCGGCTGCACCAGATGTTCCTCGACGCTCCCGAGCGCGTGCGCGCCGCCCTCGCCCGCTTCCTCGAGGACGGCAACCGCCGCGCCGGCAAGGTCGTGGACGCGTTCATCCAGGAGCGCGAGCACCTGCTGGCGCTGCACGCGGACCCGCTGCCGCCGGACGCCCACGAGGGCGAGAACCATGACCTGCTCGAGATCTTCGTCGAGCTGAACGCCCGCTACTTCGGCTCCGGCATCGAGGCCGAGCTCACCTGGGGCAGCACCGGCTCCTTCCGCGGCACGTCGCGGCGGAGCATCACGCTCGGCTCCTACGACTACCGGGCCAAGCGCATCACGATCCATCCGGTCCTCGACCAGCCGCTCGTGCCGCGCATGTGCGTCGCGCGCATCCTGCACCACGAGATGTGCCACGCCCGGCACCCCGCGGAGGAGTCCCCGGGCGGCAGGCGACTCGTGCACACGCCCGCGTTCCGCCGCGAGGAGGCCCGCTTCGAGCGCGCCCATGAGGCGGACGCATGGTTGGATGGCAACCTCGAGGCGATCTTGCGCTACCGTGAGCGGCGTTCCACCCCGCGGCCGGAGGGTCGCAGGAGAGGTCCCTGAGATGCTCGCTCGCGCCGCCTCCTCGCTCGTCATCCGCTGCCTCCCGCTGCTCGCGCTCGCCTTGCCGTCGCTCGTCGCGTGCGGCGGCCCGTCGGTGGAGCTGAGCGACGACACGCTCTCCGTCGTGCACGTGAGCCCGAGCCACGGCACCATCGAGGTCCGCCGCGATCCGATGATCGCGATCGGCTTCAGCGACGTCGTCGACGAGGCGTCGCTCGACGAGAGCCTCGCGCTGGTCTCGCAGGACGAAGGCGGCGGCACCAAGGCCGTGGAGTTCCGCGTGTTCGTCGACGACACCGGCGCCGTGGTCACGCTCGCGCCCGACAACGTGCTCGACGCCCGCACGCTGCACCGGCTGGTCCTGACCGAGGGCCTGCGCGCGGCCTCTGGAGCGGTCATGGCCGCGCCCTTCCGGTCGGAGTTCATGACGCGCGAATAGGGTCTTGACGGCCCCGCGGAGTGTCCTTAGAAGTTCCCTGCTCCCTGGAGCGCCACTGTGCGGGAATAACTCAGTGGTAGAGTGCAACCTTGCCAAGGTTGAAGTCGGGAGTTCGAATCTCCTTTCCCGCTCCAAACGCTCGCTAAAAGCCCCCGAGAGATCGGGGGTTTTTGCTTTATCAGCTCCCTGGCCCGTCGTGGGGGTTCCACGTGAGGAGGCCAGCGGCGACGGCGTCGTCGAGGACTTGGCGAAGAGTGCGGAGCCCCCCGTTGACCGTCGCTGGTGCAGCTTTCCGCGCCATCGACACATCGAGGAGCTGATGGCACGCCCGGCGTTCGCTCTCGCTAGCGAGCGCTGGCACACAGTATGGGCGGCTCCTCGCGCTCTGGCGCGAGTACATGGAGACGAAGACATGAACGTGCAAGCCAGCGGTATGGTCTTCGTCGGGACGTGCAGCGTGCAGACACCGGTGTGTACGGCGAAGACGCCCGCTCCCATCACAGCCGTGTACCAGGTGGAGACCAGGAAGCAGATCAACGTCTGCCGCGCGTGCTTCAAGCGGCTCGTCGACGAGGGCGGGTGGAACACGTCGTACGTCTTCGACCCCGACGCCCACACCTCACGTTAGGGCCAAGAAGAGCCGGCGTTCGCGGCTCGGGCGTACCTCCGGGCGTACTCGCTAAAAGCCCCCGAGAGATCGGGGTTTTCTCATGCCGGCGGCACGCGTCAGTCGAACGACGCGCGCAGGAACCAGGCTCGTCGCGTGTACATCCCAAGGCGCGCGTGCCAGACGCCTTTGCCCTCGTGCACGGCGCCGTAGTGGAGCACGCCCTCGTCCACGCTGCCGCCGCCGCCGTCCTTCACGAGCCCGCGCCGCGCGGCGAGCTCGTCGATGAGGGCCCACGCCGCCTCCTCGTCGAGCGGAGCCGGGGTCTTGCGCGCGGCCACGGTGACGTCGATGCCCGCGTAGCCGCCGCGCACCACGAGCAGCGCGCCGAGCGCGTCGATCTCCGCCTCCAACACGTCGTCGGTGCCGCGGAGCTCGACCTGCTGCTGCTGCTCTCCCCGGCCGAGCTCGAGGCGCACCATCTGCAGGAAGCGTCCAGGGCCGGCGGGCTGTTTGTGGCCGTGCGAGGCGTACGTCACCTCGAGCCCGCCGGTCGTCGTCCGGGACTCGCCTTGCTTCAGCGGGAAGGTCTCGCCGGCGGGGATCGGGCGCGTAAAGGGATCCGCCGCCGTGATGATGTCGTCCACCGTGGGCGGCGCGGGCGGCGCGCGCTCCGTGACCGCGGCGGCGTCGTCGTCTCTCGGCTGCACCGGCGCGCCCTTCGAGCACGCGCTCGCGAGCGGCAAGCACACGAGCACGAGGGCGAGCGACACGCGCACGGAGGTCAGCCCTTCAAGAAGAACAGCGCGGCGCCGCCCGCGATGGCGGCGATGGCCATGAGCCCGACGAGGATGAGCCCGATGTTGCGGCCGCCGCCGGAGGACTCCGCCGGGCCCTTGCCGGCCTTGATGCTCACCTTGAAGCGCTCACCCTCGAGGAACTTGCGCGCGTCGTCGAGGAACTCGTCGTACTCGGCGCGGTCCAGGTGGAAGTCGCCCTTGCCGTGACGCTGCAGGTGCATGTCGTAGATGGCTTCATAGCTGTGCAGCACGGCGTTGTCGGTGCCGACGTCGAACCAGCCGGCGTTGAGCGGCGGGTGGCTCTTGCCGGCGTACGCCTTCAGCGTGATGCTGCTGCGCGCGAGCTTGCCGCCCTCGGTGGACTGCTCCGCCGAAGGCATGACGAGCACCACGCGCGGCGCCTTGCCGGAGAACTCGGTCGTCTGGAACTTCTTGTTGAAGACGTTCGCGACGATGTACGCGCGGCTCGCGAACTCGGTCTGAAACGCGCCTGCCTGCGTCACGGTGGGCCTCCTCGCGTGGCCCGAGGCCACCGGCTGACGTTACTCGAAGCCCTCACTCGGGGTCGAGATGGACCTCTATCCGTGCGTCACCGACCTCGACGCGATCCCCCGCGCGGAGCTTCCGTCCGCGGCGCGTCTCGACCTCGCCGTTGACCTTCACGGCGCCGTCCTGGATCAACCACTTGGCCTGCCCGCCCGTGCCGGCGACGCCCTCGCGCTTCAGCAGCTGATCGAGGCGGATGTGGGGCACCGACAAGTCGTCCGTCATGCTTCGCTCCTGCCCGGCTCGCTCTCTAGCCGCGGGCGGCGGCGAGGGCAAAGCCACCCGCGGCGCGACCGCGCTTCGGGTTGCAGGCGCGCGGAGCGGCCATCATGATTCCCTCATGAAGCGACGCAGCGGCATCTCTCTCTTCGCCATCGCGGCCGCCTGTCTCTGCCTCGGCGCCTGCCAGGACGCGAGCTCGAAGGCGCCCGCGGAGACGACCCCCACGACGACAGCTCCCTCCACCCCTAGCGCTCCGGCCGCGGAGAAGCACGACTACCGCGAGATCACGCTCGACGAGGCGCTCGCGCTGCACAAGTCGGGCGCGGCCTTCTTCGACGTGAACGTCCCGGACTTTCGCGAGGAGTACGGCGTCGTGACCGGCGCCAAGCTGGTCGACTCCGCCGTTCGCTATGACGTCGCGACGACGCTGCCGGCGGACAAGAACGCGGCGCTGATCTTCTACTGTACCAGCCGTTCTTGAACGGCTTCCCACGGAGCCGCGGGTCGCGCGGCTGAAGCTGGTTACCGAAACGCGCTCGTGATGTCCGACGGCCTGCTCGGCTGGAAGGAAGCCGGTCACCCCACCTCGGCGGTGAAGGCCAGCGGCGGCTGACCTTCACCATTCGGATCGATCTACAGCGACTCGCCCGCCAGCGGGAACACCGGGTTGATGTCGACGGGGATGCCGTCGAGGCCGGCCAGCGCCTTCTCCATGGGCGGCGTCATGACGCCGTACTTGGCGAGCAGCGCCTCGGCCGCGGCCTTGTCACCGTTGTGCTGCAGCACGCACAGATCGGTGACGAGGGTCTCGACGGCCTTCTCGAGCTTCGGCAGATCGACGTGGAAGCGGCCGGTCTTCTCGTCGAAGGTGGCGCCGCCCGCCTCGAGCATGCGGTTGATCTGCAGCGCGGCGCCCTGCCCGTGCGCCTCCGCGACGCCAAAGCGGACGCTGCGGAACAGGCCCGCGAAGTAGGACACCAGCAGCTTCTCGCGCAGGGCCTTCGGCAGCTCCTTCTTCTCGATGAGGAAGAGGATGTTGTACGCGCCCATGACGTCGGCCTTGGCCTCCTCGATGGCGGAGTAGGTCTCCTCGAGCGCGATGCGCACGTCCACCTTCTTGCCGTCCTTCTCGGTGAAGGCCGGGCCGAGGCTGTGGCTCAGCTCGTGGAAGAGCACCTCGTTGAAGAACGCCTCGCCCGACAGGTGCTGGAGCTGATCGGCGGCGAGGATGCGCTCGCCGATGGGCTTCATGATGGTGTCGAACTTGGTCTCGATGGCGTTTCGCAAGAGCACCTTCTTGGCGCCCTTCTCGGCGCGAACGCGCTCGTCGTTCGGCAGGTTGAAGGCGATGGTCTGCACGCTCTTGCGCGCGTCGCCCGAGGTGAACACGAGGTCGACGACGCGGATGGGGCTCTCGGCGCCGCGCTTCACCTTCATGTGCTTCGGGATGGGCAGGTGCTGCTCCATGGCGGGCAGCAGCTCCTTGTAGCGCGCCAGCTTCTTCGACGCTTCTGGATCCGTCACAGTAACGAAAGACTCGAACGCTGCCTTGTAGGCGAACAGGCCATCCTCATAGACCTCGTAGGGTCCGATGGTGACCTCGACGAGGCTGTCCGTGTCCATCCAGTCCTTGTCGCTCTGGTAGTAGTCATCCGAGAGGAACGCGTCGGCGCGGCTGTTCAGGAACTTCGCCAGCGACTTGTTCTTGGTCAGCTTCGCGGCGGCCTTCAGCTTCTCGGCGGCAGGCTTCAGCCACTCTGCGTAGGCCTCGCTGTAGGGGACGGTGACCAGCTCGTCGCCCGCGCGCGAGACGACCGTGAACAGCCCCTCGATGGCCGCCTTCTGCTCGGGGTGCGCGGCCACGTACGCCTGCAGCTGCTCCTTGGTGATGTCCTCGGGATAGAAGCCGGCGCCGGGCGGATGCGGGAAGTCCACCGCGAAGGGCTCGTGGTGCTGCTGGCGATCCCAGGGGCCGCGGTGCATGCGCGCGTACTCGAGCGCGAGCTTCGCGACCGCCGCGTCCTCCCCTTCGGCCGCCTTCGAGAGCGCGGCGAACAGCTCGGGGTTGCCCGCCCACGCCTGTCGGTCGAACACGGGGTCGAGGAGCCTCGAGGCCTCGATGATCTCCTGCAGCGCGGCCTTCTCGCTCTCGGGCAGCTTCGAGATGTCGGCCGTGAGCTCGACGCGCGCGTAGCGCGACAGGCGCTCTTTCCAGGCGCCCTCGTCGATCCGCGCCCACGCCGGACGCTGCTCAGCCGCGGCCGGAGCGGGCGCCGTCGTCGTGGCGGGTCCGGGGTCGGCGGCCTTCGTGGCGTTCTTGTCCGACGCACAGGCGGACGCGGTCAAGGTGGCGACGGCGAACGACGTCGCGGCGGTAGCGAGTGCGATCTTCTTCATGGGCGGCTCCTAACGAGGGTCTGGGCGAGCGTCCACCAGGGACGTCGCCCGTCCCTCGCGGGCCTATCACTCACAGGCCGCGCTCGCGATGCGGAAACCGGGCAGCGCGCCGATGGACGACGGCGGCATCAGCGTGCCGAGCTCGCCGACGAGCGCCTCCACGTAGGCGTGCTGGTTCCACAGGCCGCGCGCGTGCGTCCAGCTGACGCCGGAGTTCGAGAGCGCGTCGAGGCCGTCGGCGGTGCCGAGCTGCGGCTCGTTCGAGCCCGCGAGCACGTTCGCGTGTCCGTCGTTGTCGATGTCGGCGACGGTGATGGTCTCCATCATGGTGACGCTGCGGCGGGCCGCGTCATAGATGTCGTCGCCGAGCGCGTCGTACACCCACACGTTGCTCTCGTCGCTATAGGTGACGTTCACCTTGCCGTCGGACTCGAAGTCGAAGCCGATGGGGCCGCTCGCGCCCGTGAAGTCGCCGATGGGCGCGCGCCAGAGCTCGTTCAGCGACGCGTCGTACACGATCAGCACCTCGGTGTTCGCCACCGCGATCTCGAGGCCGGGCTGGCCGTTCACCTCCATGATCGCGGGGTTCGTCGGGATGGGGTTGCAGTCCTCCTCCGCCTCGGGGTCGCTGGCGGGCACGCACTCGTCCGGCATGCTCATGTGCGTCGGCGGCAGCTTCGGCGTCGTGAGGTCCGCGCCCGTCATACCGTCGACGACATACAGCTTGCTCGAGCGCAGCACCACCTCGTTGAAGCCGTCCCCGTCGAGGTCCGCTACCGCCGGCAGCGCGTCGTAGATGTCGTCTCGGTTCCAGAGCACGCTGCCGTCGTTCCGATAGGCGGTGCGGCCCGCGACCAGCTCGAGGCCGGGTTGTCCGTCGAGCTCGGCGAACACGCTGACGGGCCCATGTCCCGTGGAGCCCGTGCCCTCGCCGCCCGCCCACAGCAGGCTGCCGTTGTGGTCGTAGACGTGGTCGCCGACCGCGATCTCGCCGAAGCCGTCACCGTCGATGTCGGCCACCGCGATGCCGCCGGTGTCCTCGAGCTCGTCGCTGCTGCGCGTCCACTCGTCGCTCTTCCACTTGAAGGTGCCGTCGTGCTCGAACGCGATGAGCTGCCCGTAGGCGAACTTGCCGTTGAGCTTCGGTCCGTTCTCGATGGTCTCGACGCCCTCGAGCACCACGTACGACTGGCCGATGATCTCGACCAGGCCATCGGCGTCGATGTCGGCCAGCGCCAGGTTCACCGACGAGTTCAGGCGGTGCTCCTCGTTCGTGTTCGTGAACACCTCGGCGCCGGTCGCGCCGTCCACCGCGCGCAGCACGCCGGGGACGGGATCGTTCACGTGATCGGTGTCGGTGATGCCGGGGAAGTCGTCGTGGTTGAAGCTGATGAACACCACGCGCGGCATGTCGTCTCGCGTCACGCGGCCGTCCCCGGTGGTGTCCTCGAGGCGCGAGACCAGCGGTGTCACCCACACCTGCTTGGAGGCCGGCAGCGTCGTGCCGCCCTCCCAGTGCCAGACCACATCGGGCGTGAACGCCTGCGGCGTCGGGCACACCGGCAGCGTGTTCATGGCGCCCTCGCCGACGACGCCGACGCTGAGCGGCGCGCCCGTGCAGCCGTTGGCTCCCATCAGGAGGCTGCCGTTGTCGACGCCGGCACCGGCCGGGGTGTAGCGCACGACGACGACGCCGACGCCCCCGGCCGCGATCGACGCCGGCGCGGACACGACCTCGAAGGGGGCGGCGATGGACGGCGACACGGTCACGGCCGACACGCCGGGGTTCTGGCACGTGAGCGCGCGCACCAGCGAGAGGCCCACGGGGGTGACGCCGAAGTCGAGCGGCAGCGGTGTACACACGAGGCCCTGACAGTCGTCGCCGTTGGCGACCAGCGGAACAGGCACCGCCGGGTCGTCGGGATCGTCCGACAGCACCTCGAGGGCGCCGTACATGGCCGCACCCGCCGACGCGATGCCCGCGTTGGTGGGCGCCGCGCGCACGGTGACGCTCACGGTGACGCCGGCGTCGAGCATCCGCGGCAGCGCCGGCGTGGTCTCGATCGAGAAGTCGGGGTGCGTGCCGCCGCGCAGCGAGAGGCCCCGCAGCTCGAGCGGGGCCGAGCCACAGTTCGCGATCTGCACGGTCTCGTCCGCGCTGGCGCCGACGTTGACGCTGCCGAAGTCGACGCTCGTCGGGGAGACGCAGATGGCCGGCGGCACGCCGTTACCGAGCAGCGGGACGTCGAGGGTCTGCGACGGGTTGCCGAGGCCCATCTCGTTGAAGGTGGCGCGCAGGTTGCCCTGCAGCGTCCCGTTCGCCGTCGGCCGGAACGTGACGCGCGCGCTCGCCGTGCCGCCGGGCGAGACGAAGGTGCCGATGAAGGGGAACAGGCTCGCGATGACGCCGAAGTCCGGCGCTCCCGTCGTTAGCGTGAGGCTCTTCAGCGAGCAGCCCTCCGTGCCGACGTTGGTGAAGGTGACCTCGCGCTCGCTGGTGCGGTTGAGCGGCTGGTTGCCGAAGTTCACCGCCGAGGGCGCGGCTTGCAGCATGCACGGCTGCGGCTCGACGCTGAGCCCCTCGAGCGGGACCTCGATGCTCGGTCGCACGGGATCGCTGGAGGTGACGTCGAGGAAGCCGTTCTCGGCGCCGGCGGCGCTCGCCGGCGCGTAGCTCACGGAGACGGTGACGAGGTCGCCCGGCGCCAGCGCGGCAGGCAGGGTCACGCCCGTCAGATCCACCGCGAAGGAGCCCGCCGGCGCGCGCACGGCGATGCCGTCGAGCGTGCAGTCGAGCTCGCCCGCGTTGCGCACGACGAGCTGCTGCGTCGACGAGAAGCCGCTGGCGACGGTGCCGAAGGAGAGCGCGCTCGGCACGACGAGCAGGCGGCACGAGGGCTCCCGCACGCCGACGCCCTCGAGGCCCACCTGGTACGCCTGTCCGCTCGGGTCGTCGGTCGTGACGGTGAGGAGGCCCGCGTTGTTGGTGGCGAAGGACCACGTGCGCTCGACGTCGGGCGTGAAGCTGACGGGGATGCTGAGCACCTCCCCCGGCGGGAGGGACGTGCCCGCGGGGGGCGCCTCGAAGGCGAAGGGCGGGAACGCATCGCCCGCGACGACGTCCGCGATGGTGATCGGACGCGTACCGCAGGACTCGAGCGTCACCGTGTCCTCCTTGGTGTCACCGAGGAAAACCGCACCGAAGTCGATGGACGGCGTGCTCGTACACAGCCGCGGCGCGTCGCCCTGCCCGACCACGAGCGCGCGCAGGACCGGGTTCACCTCGTCGTCGCTGTGCACCTCGACGATGGCGCAGGCGGGAGTGCCGTCGGTCGGCTGAAAGCTGACGACGACGTCCTTCCCGGCGGGGGCGTCCGCTTCGGTGGCGCGCCCCGGCAGCGCGAAGGCCTGGCTCGGCTCGTCGACGTGAAACGCCGCGGACACCGAGGGGCACAGCGCCGGATCGCTCGCGAGCACCACCTGCGACACGTTCAGCGTGGCGCCGCCGACGTTCTGCACCGCGAAGCGCGCGCCGCCGCCGGCGCCGACCGCGTGCACGCCGACGTCGATCTCGAGGAGCTCGAGCGGTGGGGCCTCCTGCTGCTGGTACACGAGCTTCGCCGACGGCTCGGGGATGACGTTCAGGTCGGGGCCGCACTCGCAGCTGACGACGACGAGCATCGACAACAACAGCGAGAGCCGCAGGTGCCGACGGCGCATGGGAACGTGCAGGAGGGTGTGCATGAGGAGCTCCGCGCGGAGAGATGGACCCTGCGCGTAGGGCGCCCCGCGGGCTCCTTCAATGGCCTTGCAGACGCGTTTGTCGACGACAAAGGGCCGCGCCGCGTCGTAACCAATGGCTACCGCCGCGGACCCTGGGTTAGCGAACGTGACGGGCCCGAGGCGTTCCATCGCGCACGGGCTGCGCGAGCGAGAGCGGGCGGGGTCGAGGAGGGCGCCTCTGTCGGGAGCGACCCGTTCCGTGGCATGGTCGCGCCATGCGCAGCCTGTCGTCGTCGTGCCTCCTCGCACCGCTGTCCCTCGTGCTCGCCTGCAGCGAGCCGGCCGCGCCGCTGGACGGCCCCACGACAGCGACAAAGACCCCTGCGCCCGCGCAGGCCAACGCCGCGGAGGCGGCGGCGCAGGCGACGGCAGCCAAAGGGGCGGGTGTGCTGAGGACCGTGCACTTCCCGGGCGGTGACCTGTCGCTGCCGGTGGCGTGGGGACCGAAGGTGCGCGAGGAGTCGGCGATGACCGCCGTCCACGTCATGCCTGCCGTCGGCATGACGTGCGACCTCGCGATCCTCGTGGGACACGGCACCCAGAAGCAGGCGGAGGAGTACCTCGCCGCGGGCGCCAACGCGTACAACGGTGACACCGCGCGAGCGCCCGCCATCGAGGTCGGCGGGCACGCGTTTCAAGGCATTCGCGTCACCAAGCCGAAGGCCCTCCCCGGCGCCGAAGACGCCGTCGTCGAGGTGTACGCGGCGATCACGGGCGAGGACCTCGTCGGCATCGGCGTCACCCGCCTCGAGCAGAAGCCGAGCCTCGACGAGGGGCGCACCGCGTGTCTGCAGGCGTTCGCGCAGCTCACGTCGCGCTTGCCGGGGCCGAAGCCGACCCCTCGCTGACCCTCGCCGCCGTCAGGCTCTCGACGCCCGGCCTACTCTCCGCCGGGCCGACGCGCCATGGATGAGTCGGGCGCCGCGCTCGACGACACGCTGGAGCGCGCGAGCAGCGGCGCCAGCGAGCCTGCCTGCCGGAGCGCGTCGTCGACGCCCGCCCTCCGGAGCTCGTCGTCGTTCAACGCGCCGACCGCGTGACCGCGCAGGAACGTGTGCAAGAGGCCCTGCGCGGACGCGGCGTCGTCGAACACGTGCCCTGCCCGATCCGCCGCGGCCGCGCGCGCGAGGTAGGCCGACAGGCGCCCCGCTTGCTGATCGAGATCCTCGAGGAAGAACGCGAGCACCGTCGTCCAGCGCGCGAGGAGCTGCGCCGGGTGCAGGTCCCAGCCCTGGTAGATGCCGCACGCGAGCGCCGCGCGGATGCTGGCCGCGTGCAGCCGGAGGGCGCCGGTGACGACGTCACGGTTGTGCGCCCGCTGCCGCTCGTTCAACGCGGCCCCGCTCGACGCCCGCTGCGGTCCGATCGGCAGCACGTGCGTGGCGCCGTCCGACACGGTCACCCCCGTCCCGGCCAGGGACAGCTTCAGGAGCAGCCGCGTCAGCTCCACGGCGGGGTGGTCACCGCGCTGGTGCGCCGCGGTGACGTCGAGCGCGCTCAGCAGATCGTAGCTGCCGACGTGGACGCTGCGCACCCGGCGCTGTCCAACGTCGACGAAGGTGCGCGCGCGCAGCTGTCCGTCGCTCGAGAGCAGCGCGCTCGGCGACTCGATCATCAGCTCGAGCGCGACGCTCCCGGCGGGCAGCCCGAGCTCACGCTCGAGGAACGACAGCGTGTCGACGAGCACCATCACCTCGCGCGGGTCCTCCACCTTCGGCAGCGTGACGGCGAAGCCCGGCAGCTCGGCGACGACGTCGCGCGCCCTGCTCAGGAACAGATCGAGCGTGCGCAGCGCCCGCGTCGCCGTGGCGCCACGGAGCGCGCGCACGCGAATGCCCACGAACGGCGGCAGCTCCCCGGCGGCGTGCGCCGCGCCGAGCTCGTCCGCGGCGCGTACGGCGTGAGCGTCCTCCTCGTCGTCGGACACCGGACCGAGGCCGTCCTCGAAGTCGATGCGCAGGTCCTCGATGGCGCCCTGCTCGAGCTTGCGCACGAGCCGCGGGTGGACGCGCGCGGCGAGCTCGTCGTCGAGCTGAAACAGGCGCGCCAGGCTGCTCGCGTCCTGAGCGTGCTCGACGAGCGCGTCACGCGCGAGCCCGCTCAGCTTCTGCACCGTGTTGCGCGAGAAGCGCTGGGCGCCGCCGTAGAGCACGTGCGCCGGACGAGGAGAGAGCGCCGCCGGCGCCTGGATCGCGGGCAGCTCGGCGCAGAGCAGCACCCTCTGCTCCTCGTGCAGCGTCGTCTTCATGGCAGCTCCTCCAGGCCCTTCCCTTAGGAACGCTAACCGCGGTCCGCGCGCGACGTCGACATAACGATGCCCCGCGGGGCTCAGGCCGGATGACCCGCGGCTCGGAACGGCGCCGCCCGCTCGCGCCGCTCCTCCACGCCACGCACGCGGCGGGGCCTTAGCAGGTGCACGTTCGCTTGTGCGCCGACGCACACGAGCGTGGGCTCGCGCAGCGGGATCGGCGCGCCGTCGAGGCCACCGCTCAGCTCGTCGACGTGCGCGCGCGCGAGCAGCCAGGGGCGGTGACGCACATCGGTGCGCAGGTACGCGCGGCCGCGTCGCGAGTAGGCGCCGTAGCGCTCGTGCAGCCAGGCCTCGAGGGATCCGGCGCGCGCGTAACGGGGCTCCCCGTCGACGACGGCGTCAAGCGACAGTCCCTCCCTGCTGACGCCGCTCGGCTCGACGCGCAAGCTCACGTTCGCGCCGTGTCGCTCGAAGCGCAGCTTCACCCGACGAGAGCGAATGCCGGCGCCGAGCGACTGCGCGATCGCGGGCAGCGCCTTCGAGAGGTAGGCGCCGAAGAAGTAGAGGCCCGGGCCGCCCTCGTGGGTGACGTAGGTGCGCAGGTTGAGCTGTTGGTACGCGTGCGTGCCGGGCACGGGTGGCATCGCCCGCGGCCGGGCGCCGGTGATGTTGACGACGACGAGCGAGACGAACGCGCGCTCCTGCCAGGTGTCGAGCCGGAGCGCCGGCGGCAGCAGCCCGCGCACGGTGTCTGGTTCCACCTCCCAGTGCACGAACAGCGTCGGGCTCCAGGTCTGGCGCAACAGCCACACGCCGGGTGCGTCACTCGACATCTCGCCTCCGCTGCTCGACGCCGTCGCTCCTCGAGCGTCTTCCACGGAACAGTGCAGCGCCCGCGCCAGCTCGCGAAGCTCAACGCTCCTCGAGCTCGCGCGCGTAGCGTTCGAGCGCGCGCTCGTCGTCGAGGAGGGCCTGCACGTCCGCGGCCTCGGCGGCCTCGAGCAGCGTGCGGGCCTTCGCGCGCGTGGCGTCCGCCTCCCGCGGGGCGCCCTTCGCCAGCGAGGCACGCGCGCGCTCGGCGAGCACCAGGCCGAGGGTGAGCGCGCGCTCCCGATCGAGCTCCCCACCGGGCGACAGCAGGTCGAGCAGCGTCTCGCCCGTCAAGGCGCGCACCATGGCGGAAGACAGCCCGAGCTCGCCGGCGAGGATGTCGTCCAGCGTGTGCTCCGCCCGCGCCGCGTCCTTCTCCCGGCGCAGCCGCGCGGCCTGCAACAGGCCCTGCACGAGCTTACGGATCTGCCGAATGAGGAGGTCGTCGCGCAGCATGGCCACGAGGTAGGTCGCCGCCCGCGCGCGTGCAAGCTCAACCCTCGAGGTGCGCCAGCCGCAAGCGGTTGTACACGTCGACGACGCCGCCCACCGCGGCCGCGATGTCCTCGGCGGCGCGCTTCTCGTACCGGCTGTGGACCGTCCCCTCGAGGGTCACCTCCCCGCGCTCGAGCCGCACCTCGATCTCGGACGCGTCCACCGAGGCCGCGTGCGTGAGGTGCTCGCAGACGTCCTCCCAGATGCGCTCGTCGGAGCGCCGGTAGCCCCGCGGCCCTCGGCCCGCGAAGCCGCCGCGCTCGCGAGCGGGGATGCCCTCGTCGAGGTGCGCCCGCGTCACGTGCTCGGGGTGCCGCAAGGTGAGGCCGCTCTCGTAGGGGTCCGCCTGGTAGCCCGGCCGCTCCCGGTGCTCGAACGCGAAGTCGCCGCGCGGATAGGCGCGCCCATGCAGCGCCGCCCACCTCGAGGGCGGCGGCCTTCGCGGCCCCTCGCCGCCGTACTCCGGGTAGTCCTCGGCGCGCCACGGGCGCCGCGGCGGCGCCCCCACCTCGCGGTGCATGGAGCCGTACTCCTCCGCGCGATCCTGATCGCGCCAGCCCCACTCGCCGCCGCGCTCGGCGTGGCGATCGCGGTCGTACCAGCCCTCGTGCAGTTCGCTGCGCTTCGATTGAAAGCCCGGATCGCCGAGGTCCGGGCGCGTCGCGGCCGCTTCCTCGTCGTCACGTCGCTCGCTGGCTCGCTGGCTGCGTCGCTCGCCGCGTCGCCGCTCCTCGCCGTTGTGCCTCGGGGGACGTCGCTCTTCCGCCATGCGCTGCCTCCTGCTGGCCAGAAGGCGGCGCAAGCGTCGTGCCTTCGAGGCTCAGCCCGCGAGCGGCTGCCCGAAGGAGCAGTCGCAGCCCGCGTCCTTCGACTCCTCGAGCTGCAGCGTCACGTGATCGAGACCGAAGCGCACCCGCAGCTGCTCCTGCAGCGCGCGCAGGATGGCATCGTGCCGCGACGCGTCGTCGATGACGACGTGGGCCGAGAGCACCTCGCGACCGCTCGTGACCGTCCACACGTGGACGTCATGGACGGAGCACACGCCGCTCGTGCCCTGCATCGACGCCGTTACCTCGCGCATGTCGAGGTGCGCCGGCGCCATTTGCATCAGCACGCCGACCGCCTGTCGCAACAAGCCCCAGGCCGACAACAACACCAGCGCGCCGATGAGGAACGACGCGGCCGGGTCCGCCCAGGTCCAGCCGAAGCTCAGGATGAGCGCCGCGGACACGATCGCCCCGAGGCTGCCGAGCGCGTCCGCGAGCACGTGCAGGAAGGCGCCGCGCATGTTCAGGTTCTCGTCCTTGCCGCTGTGCAGGATGGCCGCCGCCACGAGGTTCACCACGAGGCCGCCGATGGCGATCACCAGCATGGGACCCGCCAGCACGTCGTGGGGCCGCGACAAGCGCTCGTACGCCTCGACGAAGATGAGCGCGGTGACGACGCAGAGGATGGTCGCGTTCGCCAGCGCCGCCAGGATCTCGGCGCGCTGGTAGCCGAAGGACTTCTCCGGCGTCGGCGGCCGCGCCGCGAGCCAGAACGCGCCGAGCGCGAGCGCCAGGGAGCCGACGTCCGAGGCCATATGTCCGGCGTCCGCGAGCAGTGCCAGGGAATTCGTGTACAGGCCGCCGACGACCTCAGCGACGAGGTAGAGCGCGGCGAGGACGAGGGCGATCACCAGCCGGCGGGCGTTCTTCGCGCGCCCGCTCTCGTGGCCGTGCGCGTCGCCATGCGCGTGCCCATGCGCGTGGCCATGTCCGTGGTGGTGCCCGACTCCCAAGTGCGCCGCCTCCTTGCCCCAAGGGTAGCGACCTTACGTGCCCGGCGCGCAACTGTGCACGCGCCACGCAACGACCGCGAGCGCGGCGATCCACGTGAGCATGACGATGCCGGCGCCAGCGCGGCTCTTCGGCGCGCGCTCGCCCGAGCGAGAGCGCGCGCGGCAGTCGTCGAGCACGGCCGCGGGGACGAGGCGCCGAAAGAGCAGGATCCCCGCCGGCACCAACACGAGATCGTCGAGCAGGCCGATCACGGGGATGAAGTCGGGGATGAGATCGATGGGGCTGAGCGCGTAGGCGAGCACCACGGCGCCGACGGCCTTGGCGTACCAGGGCACGCGCTCGTCACCGGTCGCGAGCCAAAGCGCGTGCAGCTCTGCCTTCAGCTCCCTCGCGCGCTGCTTGAGGTTGGGCATCTACCAACCAATACCAACGTCCGCGCTCACCGTCGGCTGCCACGGGCTCATGGGGCGCACGAGGTCGGGCGCCTCCGGGAAGTAGGCGAGGCTCAGATCGACGTTTCCAATCACCTCGAACCCGGCCCAGAGCGGCCAGACCGCGCGCAAGGCGCCGCCGAGCTCGGCGCCCGCGGTCTCGACGCCGGTGGGGCCGGGGCCGAAGAAGTCGAAGCCGGGCTCGTCCGCCGCGATCTGCAGCTCCGCGAAGCCGAGCCCGAGCCAGGGCTCGACGTACACGGGGCCGACGGCCTGCTGCAGCAGCCGCACCTTGCCGCGGAAGTGCGCGATCTCGGGCGCCCCCTGGCGGTGCAAGAAGCCGGAGCCGTTGCCACAGGCCTCGAGCGCCAACATCTCGAACGGGTAGCCCGCGGCGCACACCTGGCTCCACGTCTCGGTCGACGTGGCCCCGAGCCGGAGGTCGACGAACGTGCGCGGCGCCTCCTCGGGCTCGGCCGTCACCTGCTCGTGCTCGACCTGCTGGCCCGCGGCCGTGCGGGCCCTCTCCCCCTCCGCCGCCGGCTCCTGCGCGCTCGCCGCCGGCGTGCACAGCAGCGCGACGCCGACGACGCTGAGCGGGCCGAGGACGCGCGTCGTGAACCAGGGCCCCGCGCTGCGCTGCATAACACCCCCGGGTCGCGTCACGGTCACCTCAAGTGATCTCGCAAGGTATCGAGGTAGAGCAGGATCGCGTCAACCTCGTCGTCCGCCAGCACGTCGTCGGAGAAGCGCGGCATCCCGCCGGCGCCGACGCGGATCTGCGTGCGTACGAGCGGCGCCGGCAGCGGCGTGAGCAGCGAGGGGCCGAGGCCTCCCTGACCGTTCGGATGACACGTGTGGCAGTAGCGCATGTACAACACCTGCCCCCTCGAGATCCCCGCGCTCGTGAGCGGGACCGGCTCGAGGAGCTTCGCGGGCGGAACGTCGCCGCGCGTGGTCTGGCAGCTCGACGCCACGAACACCGGCAGCACCGGCAAGGTGAGCGCCGTGACGGCGAGGACATGACGAGCCACCTGCAGCGCGAGCTGGCGCGAGAGCATGCTGACCCCCTTCAGCGTGAACGAGCGAGCTGAGCGCCCGGCCCATGGATGGCCCACACGACGCCGGTGCCGGGCTGAGGCCGCGGCCCGTCCTCCCCCATGGTCATGACGCCGAAGTCGACCACGTACAGCGTGGCGCCGTCCGGTGAGAACACGACGTCGATCGGGCGCTCGAGGCCGCCGCCGCCGACGAGCGACGCCGGCCCGAGCTTCGCGCGGTTGAGCGCGAACGGCACGATGACGCCCGTCTCTGGATCCACCCGCACGACGCGGTAGCCGACGGGGCTCAGCGTCTTGCCGACGTCCGGCGCCATGTCCCCGAGCTGCGCGACGAACGCCTGCCCGACGAAGCCGAAGGCCTCGCTCGTCGAGAACGCGATGCCGTTCGAGGACGAGTGCACCGCGAAGCGCGCGCTCGGACGCGGCACCTCGACGTTTCGCTCGACGAGAAGAGGCTTCGGCCTCGGGATGCGGAGCTGATCGAAGCGCTGCGTCGCGAGCGGGATGCCGCCCCCGTAGTCGGGCCAGCCGTACCAGGCGCCGGGCGTGACGTCCCAGAGCAGATCGGCGCCGCCGAACACCGGGCGGCTGCCGCGCTCGTCGTAGCCGTTGTCGGTGACGAACAACCTTCCGTCGGGGGAGAAGGCGACGCCCCAGGGGTTGCGGAAGCCCCAGGCCACCAGCTCGACGTCACCGCCGCTCGGCGACACGCGCAGCAGCGAGCCCGTGCAGGGCACCTGCCCCTTCACGACCTGCCCCGCCTCTCCCGCGACGCCGAACGCTTGGTAGGCGCCGGTGACGGCCTCGTCGTCGGGATCGGGCGTCAGCGGGTTCTTCGTGCGAAAGGTCTCGCCGGTGAGCGCGATGTCTTCGCAGGGGATGTCGTGCAGGGCCGGCCGCTTCTCCAGCCAACCGAACTCGTAGTTGTCGATGCCGACGACACCGGCGTTGGTCGTGACCCCCTGGCCGAAATAGAGCAGGCCGTCCGGTCCGAGCACGGGCGCGTTCGTGTGATGATCGCCGTGGCCGGGGAGACCGGCGACGACGACCGTCTTCGTGCCGTCTTTGCCGACGCGCAGGATCTTGGCGCCGCCGCTGGCGCCGTTCGCGGACAGGTAGAAGGCACCGTCGTGAAAGGCGGCGCCGAACCAGGGCGGGTCGTCGCCGCGCGCGATCTCCGTCGTGGTCCCGTCCGAGTCGACGCGCAACAGGCGCGGCGTGCCGAACGCCGGCCCGTACGAGTAGCCGGTCTCGATGACGTACAGGCGCCCCTCGTCGTCGAACACCGCGCCGCTCGGAAACGTGAGCCCGCTCGCGACGGGCTCGACGCGGTAGCCGCTCGGCACGGCGACGTCCTCGGCGTCGACGACGCGCGCAAGGTCCATGGCGGTCTCGCCACCCCCGCGGGAGGGCAGCAAATAGAAGCACCCCGCGCCACAGAGGCCGGACGAGACGAGGGCCGCGATCACCGTTCGCTTCATGGGACCTCCGGGCCGCCTTCGGTTGTAGAGGGAGCCGCGGCGCGACCGTGAGCGCAAAGGCTTCATCGCTCGCTGGCGCGCGTGCTGCACGACGACGAGTGGTGACGAGGGAGGATCCGAGGGCTCCAGCGCGCAGTTCTTTCCCGAGCGGCGAGGCGCTGCTGCCGACCTGCGCGAGTCGCCGAGCACGACCGGCGACCGCGCACTGCGCTGCTCGTCGCTGAGGTCCGCATGCTCGCCGCGCTCTCGCTCGTCACCCTGATCGCGCTCTTTGTGCTCGTGACAAAGGTCGCCACCGTGGCGCTCGTGCACACCGGCATGGGGCGCGAGGCCGCGCGCTTTCACGCGCGCTCGGCGCTTACGGGCGTCGGCTTTCCGTCGACGGACGCCGGCGCGGCGGTGCGGCACCCCGTGCGCCGCCGCATCGTCATGGGCCTGATGCTGCTCGGGAACGTCGGCTCCGTGTGCATCGTGTCGACGCTGGTGCTCTCGTTCGCGGGGGAGCACGCCGCCCCCCTCGTCGGACGCCTCGGCGGCATCGTCCTCGGCGCCCTTGTGGTCGCGGCCCTCGCCCTGAGCCCGCACGTCGACCGCGCGCTCTCACGTCGCATCGGCCGCGCGCTGAGGCGCTGGGCGCCGCTCGAGCGGCGTGACGCCGCGAGCCTGCTCCATCTGAAAGAGGACTACGCGGTCAAGGAGCTGGAGGTCGAGGAGGGCGACTGGCTCGTCGACCGCCCGCTCGGCGTGCTGCGCCTCTTCGACGAGGGGGCGGTCGTGCTCGGCATCGAGCGCGGCACGGGGGCCTGGATCGGAGCGCCGAGAAAGCAGACCTGCATCCGCGCCGGCGACGTCATCGTCGTCTACGGCCGCGAGAAGACGCTGTCGCAGCTGGATCGCCGCCGGGACGGGAGCTGGGGCGATCGCGAGCACAGCGAGGCGGCCCGTGAGCTGCTGGACGTCCGCCGCCTCGAGGAGCAGCAGGAGCGGGCGCTCGACGAGGTGGCGCGCTTCCCTCGCCCGGCGCCGCGCAAGACGGATCGGGGCATCCCCCCCTCTCCGACGTCGGGCGACGCTACGGCTCCACCGTGATGACGCCGTCGCGCGGGGAGTCGCGCGGCCCCTCCGCGGCGCAGAAGTGGTGCAGCCCCGGCTCGTGGAAGGTGTGCACGTAGGTGTCTCCGGGCTCGAGCACGGCGGAGCGGCGCTCGCTCCCCTCGTGGACCTCGAGGGTGCGCACGCCGTTCGATTCGTTCCGCCACACCACCGCCTCGCCTACCTTCACGACGACGTCCTGCTTCGCGTCGAGCGTGTCGTTCAAGAGCACGACGACGGCGGGCCGGTTCAGCGCGACGAACAGATAGGCGGGCGACGCGAGGGCCAGCGCGGCCAGCGCCAGCAGCACCGAGCGGGCCCTGCTCGGTGGCTTCAAGTGCGCCGAGGCCTGAAGGACCGGCTGCTCCGGATCGCGCTCCATGGACCGCTCCTCCTTCAGCGCACGACCTGCGCCGCCGCGCTCCGTTTGTCGTCCTATGCGGCGGCTTCTGCGCGGCCGCGCGCGTTCCGACGTGGGCCAGCGCCCCGTGCGGCGAAGCGCGAAGCGAATTGCAGGCCAGCGGTGCAGCGCGCGGCAGCCGGTGTCATCGGCGCGAGCTCGCCTCACCAGCGCGGCCCCGATCGTTCGCCACGCGACGCGCCAGTCGGTGCGCGTCGTCGTTCGACAACAGCTCGAGCGCCCGCGGAACGAGCCGCTGCTGCTCGCGAAAGAAGTGAGAGCGCACGAGGCTGTCGAGCTCGGTCAGCTTGCGGGCGTAGCGCGCGTCCCACGCGTCCGTGCGCGCCAGCTCGTCGAGGAGCGACTCCGCGTCGCGCTGCTCCTCGCGCGCGCGCACGGCCTCCTCGTGGCTGTGCACGTCGTGCAACAGCAGCGGGAAGATGCTGCCCTCCTCCGCCCGCTCGTGCTCACGAAACGCCACGCGCAGCTCGTCGAGGAGGCGGCCGAGCGTCACGCGGGCGCGCCACGACGAGCCACGCAGAGGAGCGGCGCCCCCCGCGTGCTCGCGCAGCGCGTCGAGGAGCGCCTCGATGCGCGCGTGGTCTCGCTTCAGCACCGCGTAGATGTCCATCGCTCCCTCGGGCGCGCCGGCGCCCTCACGGCGGCGGCCGATCACGGAACACCTCGAGGAGCTCCCGCGGCGCGACCTCGTCGATCTGTTCGTAGGTGCACGACGCCGGCTCCCGGTCGGGACGCCAGCGCAAGAAGCGGGTGGCGTGACGAAAGCGCCGCCCCTGCAGGTGGTCGTAAGCGACCTCGACGACGCGCTCTATGCGGACCGGCTCCCAGGAGAGATCCCGCGTGCCCGTCCAGCGGCTCGGCCCGCCGGGCACCCGCCGCTCGTCGCCGTCGACTCCGTCGCCGTTCTCCGGGGCGCACCAGGGGTGCCCTGCGCCCGCGTCGTCGCTCAGCCCCTTCAGCTCCCGCGCAAGCTCCCGGCGCCGCTCGCCGCTCAGCCCCGTGGCGACGCCGACGTGCTGCAGCCGCCCGCGCTCATCATACAGTCCCAGAAGTAACGAACCGATGCCGTCGCCGCTCTTGTGCTGGCGAAAGCCCCCGACGACGCAGTCGGCCGTACGCTGGTGTTTGACCTTGACCATCTCGCGGCGGCCGCACACATAGGGCTGATCGAGCGCCTTCGCGACGACCCCGTCGAGGCCGGCCCCCTCGAAGCGGTCGAACCACTCCTGCGCCTGCCTGCGATCCGTGGTGGCCGGCGTCAGGTACAGCGGCGGCAGCGCCGGCGTGAGCGCCTCGAGGAGTCGCGCCCGGCGCTCCTCCTGCGGTCGATGCGTCAGGTCCTCGTCGCCCACGGCGAGCACGTCGAAGGCGACGAAGGACGCCGGCAGCGTACGCGCGAGCATGTCGACGCGAGAGGCCGCAGGGTGGATGCGCAAGAGCAGCGCCTCGAAGTCGAGCGTGCCGTCGCGATCGATGACGATCTCGCCGTCCGTGACGATGCGCGGCGGCAAGCGCTCCTTCAGCGCGCCGACGAGCTCCGGGAAGTAGCGGTTGAGCGGCCGGCCGTTGCGGCTCGCGAGCTCGATCTCGTCTCCGTCGCGGAACACGATGCAGCGGAAGCCGTCCCACTTGGGCTCGAAGAGCCAGTGCTCCCCCGGCGGCAGCTCGGACGCCGGGCGCGCGAGCATGGGCGGGACCGGCGGCTCGAGGGGCAGGTGCATGACCTCGTCACTCCATGCCGAGCGAGTGGCGCATCTTCTTCGTGATGGACTGCTTCACGTCGAAAAAGCCGTCCCAGGGATCACGCGCCTGCGCGCGCAGCCGCGCCGGCAGGTTCTCGACGGTGAACTGATCGGAGCGCAGCTTCTCGTCGAGCTCGTCCCAGGACACCGGCGCGGACACCGGCGCGCGCGGCCTCCTCCGCGTCGAGTACACGCACACGGCCGTGGCGCCGCGGGCGTTGCGCAGGTAGTCGAGGAAGATGCGCCCCCTCCGCTTCGCCTTCGACATCGTCGTCACGTAGCGGTCCGGATGTTCCTCGCGCAGGGCCGTGACGAGCGCGTGCGAGAACTCCTTCACGTCGTCCCACTCGCTGCGGCGCACGAGCGGCACGACGACGTGCAGCCCCTTGCCGCCCGTCGTCTTCAAGAAGCTCTCGAGGCCGAGGCTCGCGAGCTTGTCCTTCACCGCGCGCGTGGCCTCGATCACCGCGCGCCAGGGCACCTCGGGATCGGGGTCGAGGTCGAACACCATCTGGTCCGGCCGCTCGAGGCGATCGCGGCGAGAGCCCCAGACGTGCACCTCGAGCACGCCGATCTGGACGAGGCCGAGCAGGCCCTCGACGCTGTCCACGTAGGTGTAGACGCCGGTGCCGCCGGAGCCCTCGGGGATGTCGACGGGATGCACGCCCTCGGGCAGCGGTGCGCGCGCCGCCTTCTGATAGAAGCAGCCCTTCTCCCGCCCTTCCGGGCAGCGCACCAGCGTGAGCGGACGGTCCGACACATGCGGTAGCATGAATTCGGCGACATCGGCGTAGTAGCGCGCGAGCTGAAGCTTCGTGAGCCCCTGCTCGGGCCAGAGCACCTTGTTCGGGCTCGTCAGCCGCACCGGGGGCGTCCACTCCCCGCCGCCGCCGTCACCACGCTCCGAGTGCCACACCCGCTCGGGAGCGTCCTCGACCTGCTCGAGGGTGCGCCCCGAGAGGACGCTCGCCGGCGCCTTCTCGACGATCTCGCTGTCCGCGCGCTGCACCGCCTGGTCGCGCGAGGACTTGATGAGCAGCCAGCTGTTGTCCTCGCCGCCGGTCTTCACGAGGTGCCAGACGCCGCGGAGCTTCTCGCCCACGAGCTCGAACGTGAGCCGCCCTCGCTGTAGGCCTTCGCGCGGGTCACCGAGCGGTCGCCAAGAGCCTCGATCCCAGACGATGACGGTGCCGCCGCCGTACTCGCCCTTCGGGATGATGCCTTCGAACTCCGCGTAGTCGAGCGGATGGTCCTCGGTGCGCATGGCGAGGCGCCGCGTGCTCGGGTCGAGGCTCGGCCCCTTCGGCACCGCCCACGAGAGCAGCACGCCGTCGAGCTCGAGGCGGAAGTCGTAGTGGAGGCGTCGCGCCGCGTGCTTTTGGATGACGAACGAGTTGCCTGCCCCCGCACCCGGCACGGCGCCGAAGGGCTCGGGCGTCCGCTCGAAGTCCCGCCGCTCGTGGTAGCGCTCGAGTCCCATGGCCACAGTTCTCCGAGGGCAGCGCCCTGCCGCACGGGCCGAGCCCTCCTTGGTCGCGTCCGCCGCTGAGCGAGCGCCGAGCGTCGAGGAGTGGGTTGTTCAAAGCGCGTACCACCGAATGCGGAACCGGCAGGCGTGCTCGCCGCCGGCTGCACTTGTCGCGGTTCGCCCCATCGTGACGCAGCCGGCATCACTTGCGCCGCCTGCCCCCCGCCGCCTCCACGCTCACGGCACGAGGACCGGGCGCGCGAACGCGGAGGCGGCCCGAGCGATGCATGGCAGCCGCCACCCCTTCGCCGACTACCCATCCCTTCGCGGGAGGAACCGATGACCCTCGACCTCATGAAAGAGCGCGGCGTGTCCGTGGACAGACAGCAGTTCACCTGGCGCGACCTGGTGCGGGCTCCCATCTCGAAGCTCGACAACGACGCTTTCACACGTGTGCGCATCATCTTGATGAACGGCATCGAGAGCGAGCAGAACCGCTTCCTGCACTCGCTCGCGCGCATGAACCGCCACCTGCGCGAGCCGGCCGCCATCGTGCGCCGCATCGAGCAGCACCAGCAGACCTTGGTGAACTGGTTGAACCCCGCCGACCAGTCGCCCCTCGAGACCACCATCGGCTTCGAGCAGGTCGCCGTCGAGGTCACCGCCAGCGTCGCGCAGACGGAGCCCGACCCGTATCTCGCGCAGGTGTTCCGCTTCGGCCTGCTCGAGGACTTCGATCACATGTACCGCTTCGCCGCGCTCATGGACCGCGTCGACGGCAAGGACGCCAACAACATCCTGCAGGGCTACACCGACATCCTGCCCGGGCGGCCCACGTCCGACGAGCACCGCCACCCGCTCGACGATCTGCGCCGCGCGTACGACAAGGACACGGCCGACCCGCTCTCGAAGATGAACGCGCTCACGATCATGGCGTCGGAGCACCAGACGCACGACTACTACATGACCATCGGGCCGATGTTCGCCGATCCGACCGCGCGGCAGCTCTACGCCGAGATCGCGTCCATCGAGGAGCAGCACGTCACGCAGTACGAGTCGATCATCGATCCCGACGAGAGCTGGCTCGAGAAGTGGTTGCTGCACGAGGCCAACGAGGTGTGGAACTACTTCTCGTGCGGCGCCTACGAGGACGACACGCGCATCCGCCAGGTGTGGCAGCGCTTCTGTGACTACGAGATCGGGCAGCTGCGCTTCGTCATGGAGCTGTTCAAGGAGCACGAGCGGCGCGATCCCATGGAGGTCCTGCCGGCGACACTGCCCGATCCCATCGAGTACAAGAGCCAACGCGAGTTCGTGCGCCGCGTGCTCGACGTCGAGGTCGACTACCGCGCGAGCGGCGAGGAGATCGGCAGCGTCGAGGACACCGATCTGACGCAGCAGCACCGCCATCACCTGAATTCGGACGGCTCTCCGACGGAGACCGTGGCGGCCGGCTACGTCTGGTCGCCGGGGACCGAGCTCGCCGATCGGCTGCCGCGAGAGCGCGGCAACGGAGAACGTCTCGAACGGAAGGCGGGGCCGGAGGTGCACCCATGACGTCCACGACGATGAAGATGAACCGCACGGGGCTCGAGGCGGCCGGTCCTCGCGCGGCCGAGATGCTCGAGGTCATCGAGCTGACCGAGCCGAGCGCGCTCGGCTCCGACGAAGGCATCCACGAAAACCGCGTCGAGTACGCCGCCGAGGGGCACGAGATCGGCTCGCTGCCCCCGGCGGCGGAGCGCGACCTGGCCATGCTCCTCGACAAGCTCGGGGAGCGCCTCGCCTTCGAGCGCATGGGCGTGCGGCTGTACGAGGCGCTGATGGACAAGCTCGAGAACGGTGAGGCGTTCGAGGGCGGCCCGTCTCGCGAGGACCTCG
Source organism: uncultured Myxococcales bacterium (assembly GCA_964388085.1). Classification (GTDB taxonomy): domain Bacteria; phylum Myxococcota; class UBA727; order UBA727; family CAYLZW01; genus CAYLZW01. The sequence goes on from CAYLZW010000051.1 coordinate 26,179, forward strand.
AGCACATCCGCCGCGAGGAGGGCGAGCACTTCCTCCTCCTGGACGAGGTCATCCGCGCGCAGGGCGGGGACCCGACGATGATGACGCCGTGCGCGAACCTGGCCGGGGTGGAGAGCATGGGCGTGCACAGCGTCGTCGTGGACCCGCGCACGACGCTGGCGCAGGGGCTGCACGCCATCCTGGTCGTGGAGCTGGCCGATCACGCGGGCTGGGAGCTGCTGCTCGAGCTCACCCGGCACATCGGCGCCCTCGACCTGACACGTCGCTTCCAGCACGCGCTCGAGCAGGAGCAGGAGCACTTGCGCATGGTGCGGAGCTGGCTGTCGGCGCACGCGCTCGGCCCGAACGGCCTGAGCCCGCCGCCCGGCAGCGCGCTCGACACGCATTGAGCCCTACGCAGGGCGCATCGAGATCGACGACGCTGGACGCCGTCGTGACGCGAAGACGCGCGCTACGGCGAAGGTGGACGAGAGCCCTCGGGGCCTCCCCGCCCGCCTTCGTCGTAGACGCGCGGCTGCGCGAGGTCGCGCGGCTCGTCCGCTTGCCCCGCGTCCTCCGCGTGGCGCGCCGCCGCTACGCGCTCGTACTCCTCCTCGCGCAGCGCGGCTGGGTCGACGCTGTGCCCGGGGACGCCGTGGGAATGCTGTAGCTTCGCGGCCGCCCGCTTGGCGACGAGCTCCACGCTCCAGAGGATGGCGACGAGCGCCCAGGCCGCGA
>CAYLZW010000052.1:0-26145 GCA_964388085.1 uncultured Myxococcales bacterium
GCCCTACTTCGGCGACCTCGAGGACATGAGCTACGCCGAGGTGCTGCAGCGCTTCGTCGAGCTGACCTGCATCGGTCGCGGCAGCGCTTACGAGGACGGGCCCTGGCCCGACGTCAGCTACCGCCGTCGCTTCGAGGACCTGCTGCGCCGCAGCGAAGAGCGCTTCGTCGGCGCGCGGACCCTGCGCTCGCTGCTCGATGAGGAGCCTGGATCGGACGCGCCCTTCGCCGCGCTCGAGGCGCTCTCGGCTCGCTTCCCCGAGCTGAGCTCCGCCCGCCTTCACCCCGACGACGTGCGCTTCTTCCTCGAGCTGTGCCGCCGTCCGGGCAAGCCCGTGTGCTTCGTGCCCGTGCTCGACGAGAACGTGCGCCGCTGGTTCAAGGCCGACAGCCTGTGGCAGGCGCACGACGGGCGCTATCCGGCCCACGCCGTGCTCGCGATCCCCGGGCCGCGCGCGGTCCAGGGCATCGAGCGCGCCGACGAGCCGGTGGCGGAGGTGCTCGGCGGCTTCGCTCGTCACCTCGTGGAGCGCCTGAGCGCGCTCGCCGTCGAGCAGCACGCCTGTGCAGCGCTGGCCGACATCGCCGCCGCCACCACGCCGCCAAAGGCAAGCGGCACCCTCGTGCCGAGCGGCGAGGAGGTCGAGCAGCCCGAGGCGTGGTTCACGCGCCTCCGCCAGCTCGGCCGCGGCGCGCTCGCCGCCGCCATCGGCGAGCCGAACGCCTTCGTCGTCGCGCCCGGCGCCGACCGCTCCGCTCCCACGCGCCTGTTCACGAGCCCGCTGCGCGCGCTGCTGCGTCCCACCGCCGGCGCGTCCTTCCGCTTCTCCGTCGATGACGAGGGCCGCTTGAGCGAGCTGCGCTCCTTGACGCCGGAGGGCCGCGACGCCGCGCGCCTGTGCTTGCGCGACGACCAGCTCTCGGTCGCCTTGCTCGCGCGCCGGCCCGGGTTCGGCGGCGAGCCGGAGCAGGAGCTCGCGCTCGATCTGGGGCTCTCGTGGGTGGAGCCCAACGTCACGCGGGGGACCGCCTGGCTGCGCTGGGATCGGGAGCGTTACCTCGACGCACAGCTCGCGTTCTACGGGCGCGTGCTCTTCGGCGAGGAGGTGGTGCCGGTGGCGCCGTTCAGCGAGGCCACGAGCGCCACGACGCTGCCCGGCGAGCAGCTCGCCGCGTTCCGGGCGGCGACGCGCGATGACACGCGCGGCATCTCTCCCCAGCTTGCCTTCCCCCTCGTCTGGAAGGGCGTGTTCGCCGCCTTGGCCGGCGCGCGCGCCGACGTGCTGAAGCTCGTGCACGAGGACAACGCCATCGAGTGCACGGCCGCGTGGCCGCCGCGCGACGAGGAGCCGCTCGCGGTGTCCGCGCGCGTCACGGAGCTCGAGCACCTGCCGGCGGGGCGCCGCGTGTCGACCCGCGCCGAGCTGCGTCGCGCCGGCAGCGCCGAGCTGCTCGCCGTCGTGAGCAGCCGCTTCTTCATTCGCGACACTGTCGATCTGACGCCCGGTCTCGTCGAGCGGCGCTTCGCGCACGTCAGCCGCGTGCGGCTGCGCGATGAGTCGGACGTGAGCTTCCTCACGGCGCAGCCCTGGTGGAGCGGACGGGCCGCGCTCCACGCGGGTGATCACATCCATATTTCTGTGGATATCGAAGAGAGCCGTGACCAAAACGGCGCGCGCTCGTTCGCGGCTCGCGGCGAAGCGCGCCGCGGGGAGCAGCTCGTGGGCACGCTCGAGCTCGTCCACGAGACGTCCGCCGAGGCGCACCCGGTGCTCGAGGCGCTCGCGCTGCTCGAGGCGGAGGGCGGCGCGCTCGTCGCCGCGGAGGGAGAGGTCGGCAAGAAGCGCATCGCCGCCCCCCGGCGCCTCGAGGCCTACGCGGCCGCCAGCGGTGACCGGAACCCGCTGCACACCGAGATCGGCGTCGCGCGCTTCGCGGGCTTCGACGCCCCCATCGTGCACGGCATGTGGACGGCGTCCGCGGCGCTGCACCGGGTGGCCCGCCTCGCGGCCGGCGGCCACAGCGAGCGCGTGCGTCGCTTCTTCGTGCAGCTCACCTCGCCGGTCGCGCTCGGCGAGGAGCTCCACGTCGTCGTGCGCGCCGCCGGGGTCCGAGACGGTGAGCGTCACCTCGCGGTGGAGGTGCTCGCCGGCGCCTCGGCCCGGCCGGTGCTCACGGGCGAGGCGATCATCGCCGCGCCGCGGACCGCGTACGTCTTTCCCGGGCAGGGCATCCAGACGCCCGGCATGGGCATGGAGAGCTACGCGCGCTCGAAGGCGGCCAGGGCCGTGTGGGACGAGGCGGACAGCGTCTGTAAGCGCCGCTTCGGCTTCTCGCTGCTCGACGTCGTGCGCCAAAACCCGCGCGAGCTGTGGGTGCAGGGCGAGCGCGTGGCGCACCCCGAGGGGGTGCTCTTCCTGACGCAGTTCACGCAGGTGGCCATGGCGGTCATGGCCGTGGCGCAGGCGCGAGAGCTCGAGGAGCAGGGACTGCTCGTGCCGGGCGCGCGCTTCGCGGGGCACAGCCTCGGCGAGTACAGCGCGCTCGCGGCGCTCTCGGGGGTCATGCCGCTCGAGGGCGTGGTCAGCATCGTCTACCACCGCGGGCTCACCATGGACCGCCTCGTGGCGCGCGACGAAGAGGGCCGCTCTCCGTACGCCATGGGCGTGGTCCGGCCGCACTACGCGAAGCTCGACGAGGCCGGCACCTTCGCGCTCGTCGACGAGGTGCGCCGCGAGAGCGGGCTGCCCATCGAGGTGGTGAACCACAACGTGCGTGGACGCCAGTACAGCGTGACCGGCCACAAGGACGCGCTGCGCGTGCTGAAGGAGAGGCTCGGCGCCGCCTGGGTGGACGTCCCCGGCATCGACGTACCCTTCCACTCGACGCTGCTGCGCGACGGCGTAGACGCCTTCCGGCGCACGCTCGACGAGGCGATGCCCGAGCGAAGCGATCCGAGCGCGCTCGAGCACCGCTATCTGCCGAACCTGACGGGGACGCTGTTCGCGCTCGACGATCGCTTCTTCGACGACGTCGAGGAGGCGTGCGCTTCCCCGAAGGTAGCCGCGTGGCGAAGGGCGCTGCGCGAGGGCGCCGATCGCGGCCGCCTGGCCCGCGAGGTGCTCGTCGAGGTGCTCGCCTATCAGTTCGCCTCTCCCGTGCGCTGGATCCAGACCCAGGAGCGTCTCTTCGATGGTCTCAAAGCCGTCGAGACGTACGTGGAGGTGGGCGCCGCGCACCAGCCCACGCTCGCGAACATGGCGCGGGCCACGCTGGCGTCGTCCGCGTCCACCCCGGCGGCGCCGCGCGTGCTGCACAGCGAGCTCGATCGCGCGTCCCTCGCGGGCCCGCTCGACGTCGAGGACGATCCGGCCCCGAACGCGCCCGTGACGGCGGCGCCGGCAGCCGACGAGGGCGAAGCTCCGGCGCTGGTGGCCACGCCGGCGACGCCGGCACCGGAGGCCCTGCCCGCCCCGGCGGCCCCGAGCGCGCAGCAGGCCACGGCGGCGACGCTGCCGCCCGTCTCCCTCGTCGAGGACGGGGTCCGTACGCTGCTCGCCCTGCAGACCAAGCGGCGCCTCGAGCAGGTGCCTCTCGGGGACAGCCTCGACGCCCTGCTCGGCGGCAACTCCGCGAGGCGCAACCAGGTGCTCGCCGACCTCGCCGCGGAGCTCGAGGCGCGCGCGGTGGACGGCGCCCACGAGATGCCGCTCGTCCGTCTCGTGGACGCGCTCGCGGACAAGGCCGACGCCTACACCGGCAGCGGGCCGTACCTCAGCAAGGCGCGCGCGACGACGCTGTCTCGTGCGCTCGGCGCCGCCGGCGTCGATGAGGCGCAGATCGAGCGCTATCTGCGCGAGACCTGGCAGCTCGAAGGCGCGCACGTCGTCGTCGTCCTGAACCGCTGCACGCTGGCGGCGCGAGAGGGTGACTCCACGGCCGGCGGTCCGCTCTCGCAGGCGCCGAGCGGCCAGCTCGGCGACAAGGCCTCTGCCTTCGGCTGGGTCGATGACGTCGTCGCGTCCTGGGCGCGGGAGCTCGGCCTCTCGCTGTCGAAGCCGAGCGCCGGCGAGAGCGCCGTGGCGATCGACTCCGGAGCGCTCGCGGACCTCGAGGATCGGGTGCTCGGCGACGACGGGGCGCTGCAGCGAGCGCTGCGCGCGGCGGCGGCGGAGCTCGGCGTCGCCTTCCGCTCCTCGGGCGCGCCCGACGCCGCCCGCGAGGAGATGCAGGCGCGCCTCGCGCGCTTCGAGGACGAGCACGGCGAGGCCTACGAGGCTGCCCTGGCGCCGCGCTTCGACGCCAAGAAGCACGTGGCGTTCACCTCCTGGTGGGCCTGGGGGCGCCGCGATCTGCTCGCGCTCGAGGCGCGCGCCCGCCGGCAGGAGCGCCTGAGCGCGGCCGAGCTCTCCCGCGTGGGCGGCCGGCTCGACGAGGCGGGGCTGCGGCTGGCGGCCTTCCTCGAAGGCAAGGCGCGCGCGGACGGGCGGCTCGACGTCGTCACCGCGCTGCAGGCCATCCAGAGCGCAGCCGGCCGGGCGGTCGCCTTCCGGCCGGCGCTCACGGGCGAGCGCCCGCTGGTCGACGTCGACGAGCGCGGCGAGCTGCACGTGCGCAGCACGCCGCGTGACAACGAGCCGAGCGCGGCGGCGTTCGTGGACCGTCTCGCCGCCGAGGGGCACCTCACGGAGGAGCTCGCGGCGTCGCTCGGACGGCTCGCGGCCGAAGGCGGCTCGTTCGCCGGCAAGACCGCCGTCGTCACCGGCGCGGGCGCGGGCTCCATCGCGCTCGAGGTCGTCAAGGCGCTGCTGCAAGGGGGGGCGCGTGTCGTCGTCACCACGTCGGGCTACAGCGCCGGGCGGGTGCGGGCGTTCAAGGGCGTTTACCAGGAGCACGCCGCGGCGGGCGCGGAGCTGCACGTCGTGCCCGCGAACCAGGGCTCGTTCGTCGACGTGGATGCGCTGTGCGCGTGGCTCTCCTCGGCGGAGAAGGAGCGCGTCGGCTCGAGCGAGCGCACGCTCAAGGAGCCCTGGGTGCCGGACCTGCTCGTGCCCTTCGGCGCCGTCGGCGAGACCGCCAGCCTGACGGAGCTCGGTGGCCGCTCGCTCGCGACGCTGCGCGTGCTGGTGCTCGGCGTCGAGCGGCTCATCGCGCGCCTGGCCGAGCGCGTGCGGGACGGCGGCCGGCCGGGCCAGCGCCTGCACGTGCTGCTTCCACTGTCACCGAACCATGGAACTTTTGGCGGGGACGGCGTCTATGGCGAGAGCAAGGCCGCTCTCGAGGCGCTGCTCGAGCGCTGGCGCTCGGAGCAGGACGCCTGGGGGCGCTACGCCTCGCTGGCGGGCGCGCGCATCGGGTGGGTGCGCGGCACCGGCCTCATGCAGCAGAACGACGCCCTGGCGGCGCTGCTCGAGGACGAAGGGCTGCGCACCTTCTCGGCCGAGGAGATGGGTCTTTTGCTGACGGGGCTGTGCAGCGACGACGTCGCCGCGCGCGCGGCGCGGCGCCCCTTGCTCGCGGATCTCACCGGCGGCCTCGCGCAGGTCGAGGACCTCGGCGAGCGCCTGCGCGCGGGACGCGAGCGCCTCGAGGGCCGCTCGCGCTATCTGCGGCGGCTCCACGAGCTGAACGAGGCCTTGGCCAAGGCGCTCGGCCGTACGCGTCCGACGGACGAGCAGCGCGCGCTGCGCCCCCGGGTTCGCCCGACCGTGAACGTGCCCGTGCCGACGGAGCAGGATCTCGAGTCTTTGCCCGAGCTCGACCACCTGGACCTCGGCCGCGTCGTCGTCATCGCGGGCTATGGCGAGGTCGGCCCGTGGGGTAGCGCGCGCACGCGCTGGGACATCGAGAAGGACGGCGTGCTCTCGCTCGAGGGCATCACCGAGCTCGCCTGGACCATGGGCCTCATCGTGCCGGCCGAGGGCGGCGGCTTCACAGACGCCGAGAGCAAGAAGCCCGTGCACGAGGACGAGCTGCACGCGAAGTACGAGCAGCGCATCCTCGAGCACAGCGGCGTGCGCGTCACCGATCCCTCCGTGGTCGGCTTCGATCCATCGGCGCTGGTCCGCCTCGTGGAGGTGCACCTCGACCGTGACTTCCTGTTCCCGGTGCCCGACCGCGACGTGGCGCTCGCCATCCAGCGCGAGGATCCGGACAACAGCGAGATCGTCGAGGAGAACGGCCGCGTCAGCGTGCTGCGAAAGCGTGGCGCGATCGTGCGCGTGCCGTCGGCGCTCAAGATCGATCGCCGCGTAACGGGCCAGGTCCCCTCGGGCTGGGACGCCGCGCGCTTCGGCGTGCCGCCCGACATGGTCGAGCAGGTCGACCCCGTGACGCTCTACTGCCTCTTGTCGACGGCGGAGGCGTTCCTCAGCGCCGGCGTCGAGCCCGACGAGATCTACCGCTGGATCCATCCGGCGCGCGTGGGCGTCACCGTGGGCACCGGCATCGGCGGCATGAAGAAGCTCCACCGCCTGCACCGCGACTTCTACAACGGCGCCGAGCGACAGAACGACACGCTGCAGGAGACGCTCATCAACGTCATCGGCGGCTACATCGTCCAGAGCTACCTCGGCTCCTACGGCGCCATGAGCTTCCCCGTCGGCGCCTGTGCGACGGGCGGCCTCAGCGTCACCGAGGGCTGCGAGCGCATCCTGTCCGGAGCCGCGGACCTCGTCGTCGCCGGTGGCGCCGACGATCTCTCCGAGGCCGGCCTCATCGGCTTCGCGGACATGGGCGCGACGGCGAACACGGACGAGCTGGCCGAGCGCGGCGTGGAGCCCCGGCATATGTCGCGGCCGAGCGATCGCCGTCGTCGGGGCTTCGTGGAGGCGCACGGCGCGGGCGCGATGTTGCTCGTGCGCGCATCAAAGGCCCTCGAGATGGGGCTGCCGGTGTACGGCGTGGTCGCGTACGCGGGCACCTTCGGCGACGGGCTGCAGAAGTCGGTCCCGGCGCCGGGCCAAGGCGCGCTCGCGGCGGGCGCGGAGCTTCAGCGCGACTCGCGCGACGCCAGGGACGCCTGCGCTTTCCTCGAGCGTCGTCGTCGCGTGGCGGCGATCCTGGAGAAGCGGCCGGCGCTGGTGGAGGCGCTCGGCGCCCTTGAGGCCGACCGCCTCATCGACGTCGCGCGCAGGGAGCACGCGCACGAGTACTACCGCGGCCGAGACGACGTGTCCCCGCTGCGCGGCGCGCTCGGTGTGCTCGGCCTGACGCCCGACGACGTCGGCGTGGTGTCGAAGCATGACAGCTCCACGCAGGCCAACGACGAGAACGAGGCGCGCCTGCACTCCTCGCTCGCGAGCGCCATGGGACGCACGAGCGGGAACCCGCTGCTCGTCATCTCGCAGAAGGCGCTCACCGGGCACCCGAAGGGCGCGGCGGCGTCGTGGCAGATGAACGGCCTCCTGCAGGCCATGGCCGACGGGATCGTGCCGCCGAACGCGTCGCTCGAGGACGTGTCCCCGGAGCTGCGCGCGTTCCCGGACCTCGTCATGTCGGACCGCGCGCTCGAGGTCGGCTGGGAGCGCATGAAGGCGGGCCTCGTCACCACGCTCGGCTTCGGGCACGTGAGCGCGCTCGTGTGCCTCGCGCACCCGTTCCTGTTCTGGCGCATGCTGTCCGAGGACGAGCGCGCCGGGTACCAGGAGCGGATGAGCCGCCGGCAGTCGCTCGCGACGACGAAGCTGCAGGCGGTGCTCGCCGGCCGCCGCCCGCTCTACCAGCGGCGCGAAGAGCGGCCCTTCGTGGGCAAGCTCGGGGACGCCGCGCACGCGGCCCACGAGACGCGCGTGCTGCTCGACGCGGGCGCTCGCGTCGACGCTGCCAGCGGGCGCTTCCCGTCGGAGCGCGCTCCGTGATCCTCGGGCTCGGCATGGACCTCGTCTCGCTGCCGAGCTTCGAGGAGCTCCTCGCGGACGAGCACAGCGCCTTCGCGGAGGCCACCTTCACGAAGGAGGAGGTGGCCTACGCCGAGGACGGCCGCGGGCGTCGCGCGGAGCACCTGGCGGCCCGCTTCGCGGCGAAGGAGGCGGCGCTCAAGGCCCTCGACAGCGCCTGCCTGCTCGCGGGGATCCATCCGCCTGCCGTCGCTTTGAGAGACATCGAAGTGAAGCGCGACCTGCGCGGCCGGCCGGCGCTGCACCTGAGCGGAGGCGCGGCCTCGCTCGCCGAGCGCGTGGGGGCGGACCGCGCTCATCTGACGCTCACGCACGACGGGGACGTCGCCGGCGCCGTGGTCGTCTTCGAGCGCCTGGACGCCTCCAGCTGAGCCGCCGGGCTCTCGACGCTGTGAGCCCCGTCAACAAGCGCGTCTGCGGTACGTCACACATCTCCCCGGTGTGCCGCACGCCCCGGTTGCCCCACTCCGACACGGCTGCGAGTCCGGTCCGACCCCCGACCGGGAGCTGGATCGCCATGCCTCGTCTCTGCCTCGTCTGCCTGTTCGTCCTCGCCGCGCCGTTTCTCGCGTGCTCGACCGCCGCTCCCGATCTCGACGCGGGCACGGAGACGCCCGTCAGCGAGGAGGACGCGGGGCCGCCGCCGCTGCCCGGCTGCGAGGACAACAGCGACTGCTCCGGCGGAGAGGCCTGCCGCGAAGGCCTGTGCCGTACGGTGTGCGCCGAGTCGGACGACTGCTCCGGCTTCTACGGCCAATGCGATCCCGACCTCCAGCACTGCGTCGAGTGCTTCAATGACGCGCCCTGCGACGCGGACGAGACCTGCGAGGAGGGGCTCTGCAAGTTCCATTGCCGCAGCGACGACCACTGCGCGGCGGACGAGGCGTGCGACGAGGAGAGCGGCGCGTGCTTCGAGCAGGAGTGCGAGGAGAACAGCGACTGTCAGGGCGGCTACCTGTGCACCGAGTCGCGCTGCGTCAGCATCGATCCCGTCATCTGCGAGGCGGACACGCTCCGCTGCGACGGCGACGTCGTCGTCGACTGTAACGGCGACGGCACGGACGCGACGCGCAGCGACTGCGCCGCGGACGAGCGCTGCGTAGAGGACGGCGATCTCGCCGCCTGCCTCGTGCTCGTGTGCGCGCCGAACGAGATCGGTTGCTCCGACGCGGGCGGCGCCTTCCTCTGCGACGCGACCGGCACCTCGCGCACCGAGGTGCCCTGCAACGACAACCAGTATTGTCAGGCCGGCGTGTGCCGCAACCGACAGTGCGAGCCCTCCTCGGCGACGTGCTCCGGCGACGCCCTCGTGTTGTGCGACGCGCTGGGCTCCGCCACGGAGAGCTTGCTCTGCGACGACACGCCCGCGTGCGAGGACGAGGCGTTTGGCTGCGCCTGTGTCGACGACGGCTGCGTGCCGCGCGTGTGTCAGCCGGAGACCAGCGAGTGCGCGGCCAACGGCTATCGGAGCTGCAACGACAACGGCACCGGCTATGCCCCCTTGGTGGCCTGCGACGAGAGCTGCGCCGGCGGAGCCTGTGTGCCGTCGACGTGCACCGCGGGCGAGGCGCGGTGCTCGGGTGACACGCTGCTCACCTGCAACGGGACGGGGAACGGCTGGATCGAGACGAGCTGCGGCGCCACCGGCGAGGCCTGCGTGGAGTCAGGCGACGGCGCCTCCTGTGCGGAGCGCGCCTGTGAGCCGCTGTCGATGGTCTGCTCCGACGACGGCCGCTCGGTCATCACCTGCAACGGCATCGGCACCGCGAGCACGACCACGGCGTGCGGCGCGGACGACTACTGCGAGGGCGGCGTCTGCAGCCCGCAGGTGTGCGAGCCCGGCACCCGCTCCTGCGCCGGGCCGGCGTCCACGCAGAGCTGTGATGCCATCGGCTCCGAGCTCACGGTGACGGCGTGCGCGGCAGGGAAGGTCTGCGAGGACGGGGCGTGCGTGGCGCCTTCGTGTACGCCGGCGTGTGGCGAGCGCGAGTGCGGGCCGGACCCCGTCTGCGGCGAGCCCTGCGGCAGCTGCGGCGGCATCTGTAACGAGGACGGCGAGTGCCTGGCGGCATCGGACAGCGGCCTCGAGATCGTGCTCACCTGGGACGCGGCCGAAGGCGACCTCGACCTGCAGCTGGCGAGAGACGAGGAGGACGGGCTCTGCGACGCCGACACCTGCCGCTACGCCAACTGCAAGGCGAACGCGGGCGGCTATCCCGAGTGGGATGGCAACGGCACGCGCAGCGCCGGCGACCCGCTGCTCGATATCGACGACCTGGTCGGCTACGGCCCCGAGGTCATCGTGCTGGCGGCGCCGCAGAACGGCACCTACTACGCGCGCGTCCACGCCTACACGCTGCCAAGCGCCCTCTCGACCACCGCCACCGTCGTCGTGCGCAGAGACGGGCAGAGCATCGGCACCTTCACGCGCCTGCTCACGGGCGAGAAGGATCTGTGGGACGGCATCACCATCAGCTGGGGCGGCAACGGCGCCACGGCCAGTGACGACGGCGATGTGATCGCGAACGCCGACTGTCAGGGCGGCGGTGGCGGCGACGCCGGCGTGCCCGACGACGGCGGGACGCTCGTCTCGTGTGAGCACAGCGGTCAATGCGCGGGCGGCGAGTATTGCTCCTGGGCCCTGTTCCTCGGCGGAAGCTGCGCGAGCGGCTGCGCCGACGACGGAGACTGCAGCGGTAGCGACGTCTGCAACGGCGCAGGCGTCTGTGTGCCGGCGAGCTCCAATCTCGCGGGGGTCGGTGCGTCCTGCTCGACGGACGCCGACTGCCGGTGGGGCTACTCCTGCGGCTACTTCTTCCAGACCTGCCAGGAGAACTGCTCGCCGAGCGGCGTGGCCGGCGGCCAACGGAGCTGCAGCGGCGACCCTGACTGTTGCCCGCGCACCAACGCGGCGAGCTGCGTCGACGACGCGCTCCTCGGCATCTCCGCCACCTGCCGCGACTGACGTGCTCGGCTACTCGGGCGCGCGCGTCGTCGAGCGGATGCGCAGCGCCGGGCGGTCGACGATCTCGGTGAGGAAGTCGCCGGCCTCATAGGCCTGAATGGTGACGTCGATGCCGCCCTCGTCGCTGACGGTGAAGCGGTGTCGATCGCGCACGTGAAAGGCGTACTGGTCGAGGTAGCTGAACAAGAGGCCGCCGTCGCCGCTGTACCGGAGGCCGACGTCCAAGGAGTGCGCCCCCGCCGCGAGCTCACCGTCGAAGAGCGCGAGCGTCTTCGCGCCCGGCGTGAGGGCGGCGACGTCGACCGGCGCGCCGTCGATGGCGAGCGTGACCGCCTCGAGGCGGAACACGGCGCTCATGTCGTTCTGCAGCGTCATCCGCACGCGGCCCTCGGCGACGGCGGCTAGCGGTGGCGGCGCTGTCGTCACCGCCGTCGTCGTCGCCCTCGGGCTCGCGGGGCCCGCGTCGGGCGCTCCCGCGTCGGGGCCGAGGATCGCGACGACGGGCGCTTCGGGCGGCACGGCTGGCTCGTCTTTGACGGGGTCGGCGAGCGCGAGGGTCGGTCCCGCGTCGAGGGCCTGCACCGTCGTCGCGGGCGGCGCCGTCGGCCGGCGAGGGCGCCGCTTGCGGGGTTTGGCGAGCCGGTTGAGCGGCACCACCCCGTCCTTGCGCAGGGGCTCTACGGCCACGCGGATGCCGACGACGCCACCCCGGTCTGGGCGCCGTAGCGCGACCCGCACGGTGACGTCGCGCGCGCGCGCGCGGCCCACGGGATAGCGGATGGGGTACGAGGCGATGTGCGCCACCTCGCTCTTCGGCTCGACGACGCGGCTGTCCACGAGGCGCGGCCGGTTCGGGAAGATGTGCTGCTTGCCGCCGACGCTGACGAGCAGAGGCGTCGCGCCCTCGGCCGGTTCGTCGGCGGTGCCGAGCCGCACGACGTAGACGACGATCTGTTGCGGCGTGCGGCCGGGCCTCTTGTGCACGGCGGCCACGAGCGGCGCGCGCGGCGTGACGATGCGGTAGCGCTCGCCGCCGATGACGACGGGCGCGTGCTCGGTACGAATGAGCACGCGCGCCGCCCCCGTCAGCTGGCGCTCCAGGCGATTGCCTTCGGCGGGCACCACGAGGAGGGCGCCGGCCATCACGACGCAGATCGGCAGCGCACGCAGTGCCTGTGCTCTGTTCGGCTTCATCGCGCGCGTACGGTACCACGCCGGGCCGCTACCCCCCGATCGCTTGCGTTGGTCCCATGATCGCGAAGCGGCCTGCTGTTCGAAAGCACAGGCGTTCGCTGGCAAGGCGCAGCGGAGGCGCGACCTTTTGGTCGATACAAGCACGCAACGCAGCCAGCGGGCGAAAGACCGAGCGAGGGGGGAGCAACGCGAGTGGTCGGGGGGGTAAGCTCCGCCGCGACCAGGAGGAGCCCTGATGCACGAGTCCATGCTCGACGATGAGCTGCGCGCCTTTCAGCAGACCTTCAGGAAGTGGGTCGAGCGGGAGGTGAAGCCCTTCCACGCGGACTGGGAGCGAGAGGGCTGCGTGCCGCGCGAGCTGTGGAAGAAGGCGGGCGAGCAGGGCTACCTCTGCATCCCGCAGCAGGAACAGTACGGCGGCCTCGGCCTCGACTTCCGCTACGCCACCGTCGTCACCGAGGAGCTCTCGCGCGTGGGCGCGTCGGGCGTCGCCTTCTCGCTGCACTCGGACATCGTGGCGCCCTACGTCGAGAACTTCGGCAGCGAGGAGCAGAAGCAGCGCTGGCTGCCGAAGATGGCGTCCGGCGAGATGATCGGCGCCATCGCCATGAGCGAGCCCGGCACCGGCTCCGACCTGCAGGGCATAAAGACGCGGGCGGTGCTCGACGGCGACGAGTGGGTGCTGAACGGATCGAAGACGTTCATCTCGAACGGCCTCTTGTGTGACCTGTGCATCGTCGTCTGCCGCACGGAGGACGGCGACGGTGCTTCCACGAGCAAGGGGGCGCAGGCGCAGAGCCTCATCGTCGTCGAGAAGGACGCGCCCGGCTTCGGCCGCGGCCGGCGGCTCGGCAAGATCGGAATGCACGCGCAGGACACCGCCGAGCTGCACTTCGAGGACTGCCGCGTGCCGAAGGAGAACCTCATCGGCGAGCGCGGCGCCGGCTTCCTCTATCTGATGCAGCAGCTCGCGCAGGAGCGCCTCATCATCGCCGTCGGCTGCGTCGCCGGTGCGCGCGCGGCGCTCGACATGACGCTCGAGTACACCAAGGATCGCAAGGCCTTCGGCAAGCCCATCGCCCACTTCCAGAACACGCGCTTCAAGCTCGCCGAGATGGCGACGGAGATCTCCATCGGCGAGGCCTTCGTGGACCAGTGCCTTCGGCGCCTCGTGGCGGGCGAGAACATCCCCGTCGAGGCCTCCATGGCGAAGTACTGGACCAGCGAGATGCTCGATCGCGTCGTCGACCAGGGTGTGCAGCTCTTCGGCGGCTACGGCTACATGACCGAGTACCCGATCTCGAAGGCCTACGTGGACGCGCGCGTCCAGCGCATCTACGGCGGGACGACCGAGATCATGAAGGAGATCATCTCTCGCTCGCTCGTGTGACCCCGCCACCGTGTGACCGGCGCCTCAGGACTCGGGCGAGCCCCAAAGCCGCCGCATCGGCGAAGGGGCGCGTGGATCGCGAGCGGGCTGACCGCCAGCGCTGCGCCCGACTATGCTCCCCAGCGATGGCACCCCCTCGCGCAGCGCGGCGCTCGACGACGGCACGACGACCCGCCAGAGCCTCTCGTGTGCTCTCGTTCGGGTGCGCTCTCGCCGCCTCGGCGCTGCTCGGCTGTGACACCACCGCCTTGCGCTTGCTCGTCGTCGGGGACCTGTCCGTGCCGGACGACACGAACGAGCTGGTGGTCACCGTGAGCGCCGGCGAGGAGGAGGCCTCGTCGCGCTATCCGCTCGAGCAGTCCTCATCGTCGCTGCGCGAGTCGCTCACGCTGCTGCCCGGGGAGCGCATGCGCAGCGACGTTCACGTCGCGGTCGACGCCCTGAAGGGCGCGGTCGTGGTGGCGTCCGGCAGCATGGACGGCGCCTTTCGCGAAGGCGCGCTCGAGGAGCTCATCGTCACGCTCTCTCCGCCGCAGCCACCGCTGGACGGCGGACCGCCAAACGACGACGCCGGCACACCGCCCGAGGACGCGGGTCCACGCGACTGCCTGGACCCCGATGGCGACGGCTACGGCGACGGACCGGACTGCACGGGCCTCGACTGCGACGAGAGCGACGACCAGGTGCATCCGGGAGCGCCGGAGCTGTGCAACGACATCGACGACGACTGCGACTTCGGTGTCGACGAGGGCTGTGACTGTCAGCTCGCCGACAACCACATCTGCGGCACCATCGTCGGGGAGTGCCGCTACGGCTACCAGGTGTGCACGAGCGGCTCGTGGAGCGACTGCACGAACGCCACCCTGCCGGTGCAGGAGATCTGCGACAACAACGACGACGACGACTGCGACGGCGACACGGACGAGGGCTGCGAGTGACGCACGCGTGGGACCCTCTGCTCGAGGAGGTGTCGGGCGGCACCTTCGTCACCGACGTCGAGTCCGGTCGCCCCTGCGTGCGCCGCGTGACCCTGCGCGTCGTGCAGGGACCCGACCGCGGCCGCTCGTTCGAGCTCGACGTCGGCACGCGGCTCGTCGGCACGCACCAAGACGCCGATCTGCGCCTCTCCGATCCGCAGGTCTCGCGCCGCCACCTCGAGGTGGCGGTGGTCGACGATGGCGTGCGCGTCGTCGATCTCGGCTCCAAGAACGGCGTGTTCCACGGCCGCACCCGCATCGCGCACGCCGTGTTGCCGCCGGGCGAGCGCGTCGTGCTCGGCGGCACGACGCTGCTGCTCGAGGCCGCGCTCGAGCCCGTCGAGATCGGGGAGGGGCCGGAGCGCTTCGGCGAGCTGACCGCGCGAAGCCCGGGCATGCGGCGGGTGTTCGCGCTGCTCTCTCGCGCGTCCCGGAGCTTCGCCACCGTGCTGTTCGAGGGGGAGACCGGCGTCGGCAAGGACGTGCTCGCGCGCACGCTGCACCAGGCGAGCACGCGTCAGCAGAAGCCCTTCCTCGTGTTCGACTGCGCGGCGGTGTCGCCGAACGTCATCGCCAGCGAGCTGTTCGGGCACAAGAAGGGCGCGTTCACCGGCGCGCACGACGACCGCGCGGGCGTGTTCGAGGCGGCGCGCGGCGGCACCGTGTTCCTCGACGAGATCGGCGAGCTGCCGCTCGACCTGCAGCCGAGCCTCTTGCGCGTGCTCGAGAGCCGGCAGGTGCGGCGCGTCGGCGAGAACCAGCCGCGCGACATCGACGTGCGCATCGTCGCGGCGACGAACCGTGGGCTGCCCGCCGAGGTGGAGGCCGGGCGCTTTCGGCAGGACCTCTACTACCGGCTCGCCATCATCCGCGTCCCGGTGCCGCCGCTGCGAGAGCGCGCGCTCGACATCGAGCCGCTCGTCGAGCACTTCCTGAAGGGGCACGGCCTGCGCCTGAGCGCGCTGTCGCGCTCCGATCTGGCGCGGCTGCTCGCGCACCCGTGGCCAGGCAACGTGCGCGAGCTGCGCAATGTCATCGAGCAGAGCGTCGCGCTCAGCGAAGGAGGTGCGCTCGAGCTGTTCGGGCTCGGTGACGACGACCGCGCCCCACCCCGTCGGTCTCCGCCTCTGGCAGAGCAGACGTCGCTGCGCAGCGCGGTGCCGGACGAGCCCGCGCGGCGTTTCTCCGGCGCAGCGCAAGACGACTCGCTGTGGAGCATGCCGTTCAAGGACGCGCGCGCGTCGGCGTTGGCGTTGTTCGAGCGCATGTACGTGGAGCGCCTGCTCGAGAAGACGGAGGGGAACGTGTCGCGCGCGGCCTCCACGGCGGAGATCGATCGCAACTATCTCTACCGGCTGATGCGTCGTCATGGCGTCGAGAGGACGAAGGAGTGAAGCTCGCCCTCTGCTCCTTGCTCTGCTGTTTCGTCGCCTCGGCGGCGTCGCTCGCGGAGGGCGACGCGGCGCTCGACAGCGCAAGACAGTCCTACGAGGAGCTGCGCTACGACGAGGCCGCCGCGCTCCTCGAGTCTGCGCTCGAGCACGGCGCGCTCACGGAGCCCGAGCACGAGCAGGCCCTGCTGCTGAAGGGCGTCGTCGAGGTCGTGCGCGGGGACGACGAGGAGGCGCGCGCGTGCTTTCGCGAGCTGCTCGAGGCCAAGCCCGACGCGGCGCTGCCATCGGGGTTGTCACCGAAGATCACGATCGTGTTCGACGAGGTGCGCGCGGCCTTGCAGGCCGAGCAAGCGGCGCTGGCGGAACCGCGCCCGCCGGAGCCCGTCACCGAGCCTGCCCCGGAGGTAGCCGCGCCTACGGCGGCGGCCGTTCCCGCTGCTGCCGCAGCGACCTCCCCGACGGCACAGGACGACGACGAGGGGATCTCCGCCGTCGCGGTCGGCGTGGCGGCGGTCGCGGCGGTCGCGGCGGCGGTCGTCGTGGCCGGGGCCGGGGCGCTGTTCTTCTTCGCCCGCGGGCAGCCGCCAGAGTCCACGCTCGGCACATTGCAGCTCCCGTAGCGGTAGCTTCGCCGCTGTGGCGCAGTACGAGATCCTCCGATCGCTCGATCGCGGCGGCATGGCCGAGGTCTTCCTCGCGCGGCTCGTCGGCGTGGAGGGCTTCGAGAAGCGCGTGGTGCTGAAGCGCGTGCTGCCGCACCTGTCCGGCGACGCGCGCCTCTTGCAGCGCTTCGTAGACGAGGCGCGCGTGGCGGCGCGGCTCTCGCACCCGAACATCGTGCAGATCTTCGAGCTCGGCGAGCAGCACGGCCAGTACTTCATCGCCATGGAGCACGTCGACGGCAGGAACGTCAAGGACGCAGCCAAGCGGCTGCTCGCGCGCGGAGAGCGGCTGCCCGTCGCGCACGCCCTGCGCATCGGCGTCGCCGTCAGCGACGCGCTCCATTACGCGCACACGCGCAGCGACGACGAAGGCAAGCGGATCGGGCTCGTACACCGCGACGTCTCGCCGGCGAACGTGCTGGTGTCGTACGAGGGCATCGTCAAGCTCATCGACTTCGGCATCGCGCGCACCCTCGATGGCGTCGAGCGCACGAGCCCCGGCACCGTCGTCGGCAAGGCCGGCTACATGTCGCCCGAGCAGATGCGCGGGGAGCCCGTGGACGCGCGCACCGACGTGTTCGCCTGCGCCGCGACGCTCTTTCACGTCGTCACCGGCATGCTGCCGTATCCCGGCGTCGGGGTGCAGGCGGTGATGTCGGCCGTGAACCACGGCGAGCGGCGGCCTTTCGCCGAGGTGCGGGAGCTGATCGACGAGGAGCTGTTTGACGTCCTCTCGCGTGGCTTTGCGCATGAGCCGCGGGATCGTTTTCAGACGGCGCTCGAGCTGCAGGGGGCCCTCGAGCGTTACGCGGGGAGCCGAGGGTTGCTGTCGGGGACGGTCGCGCTCGGCGAGTTCATGCGGGCGACGTTCGCTGGCGACGACGGGGAGGCGGCGGCGGCGCAGGATCCGGAGACGCAGAGCCGGGTGGTGACGCTGGCGTCGAGCGCGATCTCGGCGGTGCCGACGGAGGATGAGCTCGCGGTGGTGTCGCCTTCATCGTCGACGGCGCCTGCTGTGGTCGCCCGGAGGGGGGCGGGGATCGCGTTGTTGGCGGCGGTGTTGTTGATGGTGGGGCTTGGGGGTGGAGGGGCATGGTGGTTGGTCGGGCCTTCGGGGGCTGTGACGGCGACCGCGGCTGTGTCGGAGGCTGTTGCTGCGACTGATGCTGCGACTGATGTTGCGACTGATGCTGCGACTGATTCTGCGACTGCGACGGAGGTCGCGTCGGCGACGGAGGCTGCGACGACAGCGACGGCGGATGTGACGACGCCGGAGGCGGATGCTGGTGCGGGGACTCCGGCTACGGCTACGGCGACGGCGAAGGAGGTTGCGGCAGCGACGACGGCCGAGCCGGTGAGGAAGCAAAGGGCGAGGGCGGGGAGGGCGAGTAAGGCCCGGGTGACGTCGAGGCGTTCGCAGCGGGCGGTGGCGGCGGAGCCCGCTTCGCTGACTTTGGACTCGCAGCCTTGGTCGGAGGTGCGGGTGAATGGCTGGAAGGTGGGGCTGACTCCGCTCCACTCCATTGAGCTGCCGGCGGGGAAGCATTCGCTCGTGCTGGTGAACCCGGAGCAGGGGCTCGAGAAGCGGCTCTCCGTGACGCTGAAACCGGGGGAGAGTCGTCGCCTGAAGGTCAATCTGCGCTGAGGCTCGTCGCTGCGAGCGAACAAAAGGAATTTTCGCGCCAAGCCGCTAAGCCGCCAAGGAATCACAGGTTTTGTGGTCCCCTTGGCGGCTTTGGCGGCTTTGGCGGCTTGGCGCGAGACCTGTGTTCTGCGCCGGACTGTAGACACGAGGCTGTAGACCAGCGGGCTACAGCGGCCTCCCAGGCTGTAGCCCAGCGGTCTACAGGCACCCTCAAGTACCCGTATTTGCGCGTGTTCTAGATCGGCACGGCCGGTGCTTTGTGCCTCCCCCGAGGAGGAGAAACCACCATGTTCCACGCCTTCAGGACGCTCCCGCTGCTCGTCGCCATCGCCGCCCTCTCTGCCTGTGGCCTCGGGGTCGGCGACTCCACGAACGAGAACGAGACCGGGAACGCGGACGGCTCCGGCGCCGACGTCATCGAGACCGAAGGCCCGAGCGATAAGGATGTCGCGCTGCCCTCGAGCGGGACCCCCTCCTCGCCCTCGGCCGAGGGATACGTGAACGCGCTCGCGCTCGGCGCCGACGAGAGCGGCGCTCCCGTCTGCAGCGGCGACCTGGCGACCGACACCTTCCGTTACGGGCTCTGCGTCTGCGGCGACCTCGCCATGGCGGGTGAGCTCAAGACCTCCTCCTTCCACTCGAGCGATCCGAACGCGCCCGACGGGGACGGCGGCGGGGTCGGCGTCAACGGCCGCTACACCTCGAGCGGAGGCGCGGACATCGGCGGCTCGCTCGTCGTCGGCGGCAAGCTCAGCCCGGTGGGCGACTACGAGATCGCGGGCGAGCTGCGCACCGGCGGGGACGCGTCCGTCGTCGGGGACCTCCACGTCGGCCAGGACGCGTACGTCGCCGGCCGGCTCGTCGCCATCGGCATGAGCGTCGACGGCACGCTGCACACGACGGAAGAGCTCGGCATGATGAGCTGGGTGGACGCCGGCGCCACCGCGGTGTCGGACTTCACCGTCGACCCACCCTGCGGCTGTGACGACGTGCTCGACATCGCCGGCCTCGTGCAGCAGGCGGCGAGCGACAACGACAACGCCGCGGCCTCCCTCTCGGCAGACGCGTTCGACGGCTTCGCGGGCGAGGCCAGCGTCGAGCTCGCGCCCGGGCGCTACTACCTGACGGGCATCTCCGCCGCCGGCGACATCGAGCTGCACCTCTCGGGGCCGACCGCGCTCTACGTCGACGGTGATGTGTCGCTGGCGGGCAAGCTCGAGGTCGTCCTCGAGAACGACAGCGCGGAGCTCGACCTGTTCCTCTCCGGCCGGCTCGCGCACGCGGGCAAGCTCGAGCTCGGCAGCGCCACGGCCCCGGCCAAGGTGCGCACCTACGTCGGCGGCGACGGCAACATCGCCATCGCGGGCGAGGCCGTCCTCGGCGGCGCCCTCTACGCCCCGAACGCCCGCCTCGTGGCCGCGGGGGAGATGAGCTTCCACGGCGCCGTCCTCGTCGGCAGCGTCGCGGACGCCGGCCGCATCAACGTGCGCTACGACGCCGACCTGCAGAGCGCCTCCGAGGGCTGCGAGCCGACGGACGAGCCCGGCGGCGACGGCACCGGCGACGACGGCACCGGCGACGACGGCACCGGCGACGACGGCACCGGCGACGACGGCACGGGGGATGACGGCGAGGACGGCGACGACGTCGAGGGCACGCCGGTCGACGAGGTCCCGGTCGACGACGGCAGCGACGACGGCAGCCTCGGCGACATCGGCGACGTCTGCGAGACCTTCATGGACTGCGCCTCTCCCCTGCAGTGCCTCGAAGGGACCTGCATCTACCTCGAGGGCTGAAGCGCAAGCTCTGCTCCTGCTCCTCCCGCGGCCCCCGAATCGGTACGCCTCTCATGAGGCGGACCGTCCTCGGGGGCCGCATGTCGTCTGGTTGGCAACTCCTGCTCGTGTCCGCGCTCGTGATGGGGATGGCGCACACCATCGCTCGCGAGCGCATCTTCCGTCCGCTGCGCGATCGGCTCGGCGGCAAGGAGACCTGGGGCGGCTACTTCGTCTCCTGCCCCTACTGCGTCTCGCACTGGGTGGCGTTTCTCGTCGTGCCGCTCACCGGCACCTACCCCATCGACGTGCCCCATGACCTCGGCGTCGTCACGCCGATCCTCGAGTGGTTCTTCGCCTCTCTGCTGGTCGCCGTCATCGCCGCGTTCCTGCGCGTGGGCTTCTACTTCATCGACGAGACGCAGGGCCTCGTGAAGCGCCGGCAGCGCTACGTCGAGGACGCGGCCAAGGAGCTCGAGGAGGAGATCGAGGAGCACAAGCAGCACAATCAAGATGGCAATGGGCATCGCTTTGTCGAGCAGGAACCTCCGGCGAGGTTGTGAATTGGTTGGAAAGCGCAAACGCAAAGTCTCGCGCCAAGCCGCCAAGCCGCCCAGGAAGCACAAACTCTGTGTTTCCCTTTTCTGGCCTGGCGGCTTGGCGCGCGAATTGGGTTTCAAAAGGCTCAGCCCTTACGGCGCTCGGTCCGACGGAGTGGTATCCTCCCGGCATGTTCACTCGAACCTCGACGACGCTCGCCCTCTGTGTTCTCTCCACGCTGCTGGCAAGCGCCTGCGGCTTCGAGCGCGGCCACGCTGCCGTCTGCGTCGCCGATTCGCTCTCCTTCCAGGACCCGGAAGACCCCGAGAACATCCTCATCGATCGCAGCGGCACCGTCGTCTCCGACGAGGAGAACCCCGAGGGGCCGGACCCGAGCACCTTCGAGTGCGATGCCTTGGCCTCTCGCTTCCTCACCCTCGAGGACGCGAACGGAGAGCAGCTCCGCCTCGGTTACGGCTGGCGCGACGATGACGACACGGACATCACCGAGCCGCTCCCGGTAAGCGTGGGAGACAGCGTCGAGCTGCGTTATCGCGAGCTACAGTCGTTCGGCACCGCCTCCGGCTTCGTGCTGCAGGACGACGACGGCCTGGTCGCCGCGGTCGAGGTGGGCACCTGGGGAAACGCGCTCCAGGACGGCGACGTGCCAGGCCTCACGGTCAGCAGCGGGGCTGTCTACGCCAGCGCATACACACAGTGCGGCACGCAGGAGGCACACCTCACCGAGCTCCAGGGCGACGAGACGATCGGACTGCAAGCCCTCGAGAAAGGCGACCTTCAGATAGGCGGCGCCAGCTACACGGCCCTCCCGCTCGCCAACTACGGCTACTCGAGCACCAACTGCACCGACCTTGCCGGCGCGAGCATCTGGGCGGTCTGGCGCGGTGCGCCCTGACCCGCTGAGCAGAGCAAAGGTCTCGCGCCAAGGCGCCAAGCCGCCAAGGAAGCACAAACTCTGTGTTTCCTTGGCGGCTTGGCAGCTTGGCGCGAGACCTGTGTTTGATTGAGCTCCGAGCCCTTCCAGCGCTCAATCCTTATGAAAAGGCGTCCCCTTCTTCGCATGCTCGACGAGGAGCGCGGCCGGAGCGAAGCGCTTTCCGTAACTCTGCGCGAGGCGCTCCATGAGCGAGACCACGCGCGAGGGCCCGAGGCTGTCGACGTAGCGGAACGGTCCGCCGAGGAAGGGCGGGAAGCCCAGCCCGAACACGGCGCCAATGTCACCGTCCACGGGGCTCTCGAGGATGCCCTCCTCGAGGCACAGGATGGCCTCATTGATCATACGCATGGTCATGCGCTGCTGCACCTCTGTCTCCTCGACGCGTTGTCGAACGGCACGCGGTGCCTTCTTGCGCGAGCCCTTCGCTCCCTCACCGCTCGTGTGCGCGCGCAGGATCTCGACGGCGCCGTCATTGATCGGCTTCCCGCCGTGGCGGCCGGTCACCTTGTCGACGAGGCCACGCACCATGTCGAGCGCGTCCGGCGCGCCGCCCTTCTTGTCGTCGTAGAGGAAGAAGCCCTTGCCGCTCTTTCGGCCGAGGAAGCCCGCCTTCACCATGGCGTCGAGCGGCCCGGTGTCGCGCGGTCCGAAGCGCGGCTCGAAGAAGGGCTGCATGTCCTTGGCCACGTGCGCGGCGACGTCGATGCCGACCTCGTCGAGCAGCGTGACCGGGCCCACGGGGAAGCCGAAGGCCTTCATGGCGTGATCGAGCTCGTGCGGATCGATGCCCTCGGTGAGCAGCAGCGCGGCCTCGTCCATATAGGGCGCGAGGATGCGCGACGTGTAAAAGCCCGGCCCGTCCTTGACGACGATGACGGTCTTGCCCTGCTCGATGCCCGTCTGCACGGCGAGCGCGGAGGCGCGCTTGCTGGTCTGGTCCGTGACGATGACCTCGAGGAGGGGCATCTTGTGCACGGGCGAGAAGTAATGCATGCCGACGACGTTCTCGGGGCGCTTGGACGCCTCCGCGATCTGCTTGATGGGCAGCGCCGAGGTGTTAGTGGCGAGCACGCAGTCGTCGGAGATGTGCTCCTCGATCTCCTGGATGACGCGGTGCTTGAGCTTCAGGTCCTCGAACACGGCCTCGATGACGAGGTCGGCGCGCTCGAAGCCCTTGTAGTCGGTGGCGCCGAGCACGTTGGCCATCAAGCGATCGCGCTCGAACGACGTCATGGCCTTGCGCTTGGTGCGCTTGTTCAGCTCGCCGTAGATGGACTTCTTGCCGCGCGCGAGGTTCTCGAGGTTGATGTCCTTCAAGAGCACGCGCTTGTCCTTCAGCACGCTGACGAGGCCGATGCCGGCGCCCATGAGGCCCGCGCCGACGACAGCGACCGTCTTCACCGGCTTGTCAGGCCGGCCGAAGCGGTTCTTCTTGAGCGCGGTCTGCGCGAAGAAGATGCGCATCAGGCTCTGCGCCTCGGGCGTCATGGCGAGCTCGCCAAAGCGGCGTGACTCCTCCTCGAGCCCGCGCTCGATGCCCTTCGACAGCCCCGTCTCGATGACGTCGAGGGTGGCGAGCGGCGCCGGATAGTTGCCGAGCGTCTTCTCCATCACCGCCTGTCGCGCCTGGTGAAAGACCACGGCGCGTCCGGGGGCGGTCTCCTCGAGCGCGCGATCCTGCGGGCTCTTCTCCTTCACCTTGCGACGACGGCTGCCGTCGGCCAGCTCGCGGGCCGCTTGAATGGCGGTCTCCTCGAGGCCGAAGGGCACCGTGACGACGTCAATGAGGCCGAGCTTCTTGGCCTTCGCCGGCCGAATGTTCTTGCCGGTCAGCATCATGTCGAGCGACTGCTGCAGGCCAATGAGCCGCGGCAGTCGCTGGGTGCCGCCGCCGCCGGGCAAGAGGCCGAGCATGACCTCGGGCAGCGCCAGCACCGTCTTCGCGCTCTCGGTGGCGATTCGATAATGGCACGCGAGCGCGACCTCGAGGCCGCCGCCGAGGCAGGCGCCGTGAATGGCGGCCACCACGGGCTTCTGCGACTTCTCGAGGCGATTGAGCTCCGCCTGCATCTCGCGCGAGAGCTGCGCGACCTCGCTGGCGGTCTTGCACGCCTGCAGCATCTTGACGTCGGCGCCGGCGATGAAGTTGTCGGGCTTGCCGCTGATGAGCACGGCGGCGCGCACCGACGGGTCCTCCTCGACGAGCGCGAACGCCGCCCGCAGCGCCTCGGTGGACGCCTTCGAGAGCGTGTTCATCTTCTCGCCGGGGACGTCGAAGCGCAGCACGGCGATGTCGCCGCGCTTCTCCACCTCGACGGGCGAATGCGTGCCGGCCTTGCCGTTGCTCGTGTTGGACTTCATTCCGTTGTCCGAGACCTTGTTCGCCTGCACTGAGGTCATGCAGCACCGCCCTTCGATTGCGTGTCAGAAGCTCGGGGGTTCTCGAGGAGGATGGCGGAGCCCTGTCCGCCCGCGGCGCAGCCCGCCATGACCGCGTAGCGCCCGCCGAAGAGCTCGAGGCGCCGGGTGGCCGTCGTCAAAAGGCGTCCGCCGGTGGCGCCGAAGGGGTGTCCGAGGCTCAAGGAGCCGCCCCAGATGTTCACCTTCTCGAGCGGGGGAGCGCCCGGCGCCTGCTTCACGCCGAGCCGCTCGCGCGCGAAGTTGTCGTCGTCGAGCGCCTTCATGTTGGCGACCATCTGCGCCGAGAAGGCCTCGTGGATCTCCCACACGTCGATGTCGCTGACCTTGAGCCCGTTCTTGGCGAGCAGCTTCGGAATGGACAGCGCCGGCCCGAGCAGGAGCTCGTCGAGGGGATCGGCCGCCGTGTACACGTAGTCGCGCACGATCGACTTGGCCGTAAAGCCGAGCTCGTCCGCTCGCTCCGCGCTCATCAGCAACACCGCCGAGGCGCCGTCGCTCAGGAACGACGAGCTTCCGGCGGTGATGATGCCGAACTCGCGATCGAACGCCGGACGCAGCTTGGCGAGCACCTCCATCGTCGTGTCGCCGCGCGGCCCGTCGTCCTTCTCGACGGTGTCGAAGCCGGGCGGCACCTGCACGGGCACCACCTCGTCGGCGTAGCGGCCCTCCTCCCAGGCGCGCGCCGCGAGCACATGACTGCGCTCGGCGAACCGATCGCTCTCCTCGCGCGTGACGCCCCAGGCCTTGGCCATGCGCTCGCAGCTCTCGCCCATGGTCAGCCCCGTCGAGAACTCGGCCGCGGACGGGATGTCGGGCACGAGGTCCTTCGGCGAGAGCCCCTTCAGGATGTTCAGGTAGTCGGCCGGCCCCTTGGCCTTCTGCATCTTCACGAGCGCCTGGCGCAGCTGCTTCGAGAGCCGAATGGGCGGATCGCTGAAGCTCTCGGTTCCGCCGACGATGGCCGTGCGCACGTTGCCGGAGCGGATGGCCTCGACGCTGTTCGTCGTCGCCACGTTCGCGGACACGCACGCCAGCGTCGTCGTGTAGGCCGGCGTCGACACGGGCAGCCCCGAGCCGAGCACGATCTCGCGCGCCACGTTCGAGGTGCGCGGGTCGCTGATGACCGCGCCCATCACCACCTGATCGACCACCGTCGGGTCGAGGCCGGTGCGCTGCAAGAGCCCGACGACGGCGTGCCGGCCGAGGTCGTGCGACATGAGGGTCCGAAAGGCCCCGTTCGACTTCAGGAAGGGCGTCCGCGCTCCCGCGACCACCACAGCATCCGTGCGTTCCATCCGGTTCTCCTCGTGCTCTTGGCTCTGCATCTGTCTCGACAACGAGCGGTCCGTGACGCGCTGATCCCCACGACGCAGCGCACCGTAAGCCTGGGGCACTCCCTCCCGGCAACCGGTCAGGGTCAACCCCTCTCCCCGCTGCAAAGGGTGCGGACAGGATGCCCGGATCCCTTGACGCGAGGCGTCAGGCAGGGTTGACTCTTATGTCAAGGTAGCCGTTTGGCAAGCATCCGATCGCAAGCGATCGCGCGCGCCAAGCACAACACAGAGGGCCGGACATGGGCGAGCACCACTACAAGAGCAACCTCCGCGACATCGAGTTCAACCTGTTCGAGCTCTTGCGCATCCAAGACACGACGCTCGGCAAGGGTGACTTCACGTCCATGGACGAGGCCACCGCGAAGGAGACGCTGCGCGGCGTCCAGAAGATCGCCGAGAACGAGCTCGCCAAGAGCTTCGTCGAAGGCGACCGCGTGGGGCTCAAGTTCGACGGCGAGGGCAACGTCACGCTTCCCCCCGGCGTGAAGGAGTCGCTCAAGGCCTGGTACGACGCCGGCTGGCACCGCCTCGAGCTGCCCGAGCGCATCGGCGGCTTCGGCGGCCCCCCGTCGGTGTGCTGGTCGGCCTTCGAGATGGTGAGCGGCGCCAACCCCGCGGCGGCCTTCTACCAATTCGGCGGCTTCATGGCCCGCATCATCGACAAGCTCGGCACCGACGATCAGAAGCGCCTGTTCGTCGAGAACATCATCGAGCGCAATTGGGGCGGCACCATGGTGCTGACCGAGCCCGACGCCGGCAGCGACGTCGGCGCCGGCCGCTCGAAGGCGAAGCAGATCGAGGGCGACCTCTACGAGCTCACGGGCACGAAGCGCTTCATCACGAACGGCGATTACGACTTCCCCGAGAACATCGTGCACATGGTCCTCGCGCGCCCCGAGGGCGCCGGCCCCGGCACGAAGGGGCTGTCGATGTTCATCGTGCCGAAGTTCTGGGTGAACGACGACGGCAGCCTCGGCGAGCGCAACGGCGTCT
>CAYLZW010000053.1:0-25753 GCA_964388085.1 uncultured Myxococcales bacterium
GATGGGGCCGATGGTGCTGCCGCAGGCGAGGTCCGAGCGGATGACGAAGTCCTGGTAGGGCACCTCGGCGGCCTCGCAGGCGAGCTTGAAGCGCGCGCTGGTCTCGCCGTCGGTGGCGTAGCGCTGCTCGACGTGCTCCTTGATGACGGGGCCGCCGTTCAGCGCCGGCTTGTGGTTCGGCTCGTGGATGTCGGCGTGGCCCGGGTGGACGCCGTGTGCCATGTCGAGGCTGACGAGGAAGGAGTTCGCGATGGCGCGTTCGAAGCCGCCCTTCGCCTGCTCCTCGTGATCGCGCTCGACGCGGATGAGCACGTCCTTCAAGAACGCCCCCATGGCGCCGTGCGCCGAGCGGCTGCCGATCTCCTCGTGGTC
Organism: uncultured Myxococcales bacterium; assembly: GCA_964388085.1. Lineage (GTDB taxonomy): Bacteria > Myxococcota > UBA727 > UBA727 > CAYLZW01 > CAYLZW01. The sequence continues at coordinate 373 of CAYLZW010000053.1, forward strand.
GAACAGCACCGCCACCTGCGTCGACGACGAGGGCTCGGCCTGCAAGAGGGCCGCGAGCGAACAGAAGCAGCTCGCCTGGTTGTCGAGCCGCGCGGAGAACACGAATTCGTCGTCGAGGCCGCCGAGCGTGGGCGCCTGCACGTCGTGAAAGCCGAGGTCCCAGCTGAGCACGTCGGCGCCGCCGAGCGCGCCCGAGAGCCAGGCCTTGAAGTCCTGCTGCTCTCCTTCGGCCACGAGCCCGAGCACGGGCGGCAGATGGCGCTGCGCGTTCACCTTGAGCCCCTCGTCGTTGACCGAGCGGTTCAGGTGAATGGCGAGGTTCGGGATGCGCGCCACCGGACGGTCCACGCAGAAGAGCTTCGCCAGCGGCTTGCCGTCGTCACCGCGCACGAACACCCGGCCGCTTACGCCGAGGTCGCGGTCGAGCCACGTCGCCAGGATGACGCCGCCGTACACCTCGACGCCCCAGCGCCGGTAGCCCTCGCCGTCGAGGTCGGGGCGCGGCTTGAGCCGCAGGTTCGGAGAGTCGGTGTGCGCGCCCAGGAGCCGAAAGCCCGACGCGGCCGGCGGCGCCGTCCCCGCGCGCCAGGCGATGAGGGTGCCGGCCCGCTGCACGAAGCGTCCTTCGCCGGCGCGCAGCGACACGGGCTCGCTGGCCTCGTCGAGCTCGGTGAAGCCGGCGGCGACCAGGCGCGCGGCCGACTCCGCCACGCAGTGGTAGGGCGACGGGCTCTTGTGCAGGTAATCGACGAGCGCTGCAGCGTCCGCGCGCATGGGTGCCTCCTCGTGAGGCTGCCTCGTTCCCACACGCGGTCGCAGGCGCCAAGGGGCAAAGCTCCGCTACAGGCTGACCTCGTAGGGGATGCGCACGTGCAGCTTCAAGAACGGCCCGCCGAGGTGCCAGAGCGAGTCCTCGAGGGGCAGGAGGGTCCAGGGCGGCTGCGACAAGGGCTGCGGGATGTAGAGGTCCGACGCCCAGCCGAGGCTGATGAGGAACGTCTCCGTGACCGGCACCTCGAGCACGGCCGACAGCGTCAGACCGGGCCGGAGGAAGTGCGTCGGCTCGCGCAGCTGGGAGTGCAGGAACAGGTACGTGAGCGCGATGTCGGCGTGCACGTTGAAGCGCACGGGCTCGCTCAGGAGATCGACGCCGAGGCCGAAGGGACGCCAGGTGGCGCCATACATCCCCGTCGTCGTCACGCCCGGGATCACGTCGGGGGAGATGACGATGGTGCTCGGGATGAGCAAGAGCCACCAGGGCCGAATGCGCACCTCGCCGAGGTTGCTGGCGGCGTCGCGGTACTGCTTCGGGATGCGGTCCTTGTTGGCCTCGATGAGCTCCTTGTTGATGACGGCGGCGATGGAGATGTTGAGCGCCGTGTACACGGGCTGCTCGAAGAACAGCGGCGGGTTCGGCACGAGGAGCTGCGGCCCGAGGCCGATGTCGATGGGGACGGCCACGGCGCCCGAGGAGGCCTTCGCCTTCTTCTTGCGCTTCTTCCGCTTCTTGGCGGAGCGCTTCGACGACTTCTTGCTGCTCTTCTTCGAGGAGGCCTTGCTCGAGGAAGACTTCTTCTCACCGTCGTCGTCGCTGCGCCGCTCCTCGTCGCGCGTCTCGTCCGGGGGCGGATCTTCCCGCTGGCTCCGGGAACGTCGGCGCGGCGCGCGTTGAGCGAGGGTCGGCTCGACGTCAGCCGCGATACCCGGGCTCTCGACGGGTGACGACGTCGCCAACGCGCCGCCGGGCACGAGCGCGAGGGCAATCAGAGTCAGGACGCGAACGGAGAGGCGAGGACGCGAAACGGCCATAGGCGGTTGTACTCCGGTCCCGTTGGACGTCGCCAACGCGCCCGCGCTTCAATCCGTCAGAACGCAGAACAAAGATCTCGCGCCAAGCCGGCAATCCGCCAATCCGCCAATCCGCCAAGGGGAACACAGGGTTTGTGGTTCCTTGGCGGCTTGGCGGCTTGCCGCGATAATTCTTCCGTTCGCTCGGGCAAGCCCTACGCGAATTTCTTCTTCTGCGTCGTGAGCGCTCAGTCGTCGCTCGGCGCGCCGCCGCTCTTCGAGAGGTCCTCGGACTTCACCTTGGCCACATCGAAGTCGCGCGCCTTGGCCAGCATCTTGTCGAGCGTGGCGTCGAAGTCGGCCGCCTTATCACCCTTCTGAAAGCGCAGCGGGTTGATGCGCGCGACGACGAAGGCGCGCAGGTAGGGGCTCTCGAAGCCCTTCTCCTTGAGGCCCTTCATGACCTCTTGCACCTCGGCCTCGAGCTCGAGCAGGCGCTCGGCCCGGCGCTCTCGTTCGGCGATGGCCTCGGCGAGCGAGAGCTCGAGGAAGCTGTCGCTGCGCTTCAGGATCGGCTGGTAGGCGCTGCCGGCGAAGCGGCCGTTGCGCTCATAACAGACGCCGAGCGTCACGTAGGACGGCTCCTCGAGCTCGGCCGTGTAGTCGGACTCCTTGCCCGGCAGCTTGGCGAGCTCGCGCACCATGCGGATGACCTCGAGGGCGCGCTCCTTGAGCGCGTGCGCCTTCTCGGTGTTCATCGCCAGGATCTTGAACATGACCTCCCGCTCGGGGACGACGAGGGCGAGCACGCTCTTCGCGCCCATGCGCCTCAGGGCCGCGAGGCGATGCCCGCCGTTCGGCGTCAGGTACAGCTCGCCCTCGGGCACACACACGATGGGATCGAGGTAGAGCCCGGCGCGCTTCATGGCGTCGACGAGCCGGTCCACGTGCGCCTCGGAGACGTCGCGCTGAAAGGGCGTGGGCTCGACCTTCTCGACGGGCAGCGCGGCGAGCACGACCCAGCGCCCCTCGAGCGGCTCGCGATAGGGCGTGAGCGGCGCGCCACCGTCGGCGCGGATGCTGTCCATCAGCGCGCCCACTTCGGCGGGCGGGTCTTCGCCGGCGACGTCGGCGGGCGCGAGGCCGCGGCTGTTCGCCTCCGCCGGCTTGCGCTTGCCCCTCGTCGGCGCCTTCTTCTTCTTCGGCTCGGCCTTGGCCTTCTTCGTCGCCATGCGCTGCTCCCCGCCGTCGTGACGAGGGAGGCTAACGCGAAGCGAGGTCCTCCACCGAGCCTTTCGCGTCGCCGTGCTCGGTGACGCGGCGCTCGCCGCTGCGCGATCCCTTGTAGGCCGTGAAGGTGCGCGCGTTATGCGTCTTCACCTCGTGCGCGACGCCCGGCGGGATGATGAGGATGTCACCCGCCTCGATGGTCACCGGCCCGTCGTCGAAGTGGAAGGTGGTCACGCCGGCGACGGCGGCGCGGATCTCCTCCTCGTCGTGCGAGTGGCGGCTCCTGTGAAACCACGCCGGCACCGTCTGCAGGTCGTAGACCGCGAAGCCGAGGCCGGCCATCTCGCGCGCCACCGACTCCTCGTCGGGCTCTCGTGGGTGCGGCCACTTGATGACGCGGACGCCGCTGTTCGTCATGGCAGTGCTCCGACTCCCGGGGACGGGCGCTCAGCTCTTCTTGCCGAACAGGCCCTTCAAGAAGCCCTTCTGTGGCGCTGGCTCGGGGGCCTTGGCGGGCGCCTTCGGCCTTGCTCCCCCCACCGCCTCCTGCAGCGCGTCCGCCGTCGCGCGCGCCAGAGACAGCGCGCGCTTGCCGAGCGGCGTCGCGCCCTGCGGGTCGAGCTTGGTGGCGGCCGCGAGATCCGCGATGGCGGCCTCGATGTCCCCCTTGCCGAGCAAGAGCTCCGCGCGGTTCAAGCGCGCGGCGAGGTTCTTGTCGTCGAGGCGGATGGCGTTCGAATAGCACTCGAGCGCGCCGTCCTCGTCACCCTTCTGGCCCTTGAGGGCGCCGAGGAAGGCGTGGAAGTAGCCGTCCTGCGGGTTCAAGACGACGAGGCCTTCGACGATGGCGCGCGCTCGGTCCACCTGACCGATGTCGAGGAAGCGCTGCGCCGCGTTCGCCATGCCGTACGCCTCGGTGCGCGTGATGCTGAGCGCCTCGGCCCAGGTGATCTTGCCGGCGGCGATGTCCTCGAGCTGCTGCAGGCGGGCGTCGTCGACGAGCGGAGTCTCGGATGCGCTCATGGGCGGTCCTGGCTCACGCCTTCGAGTTGCGAATGGCGGCCATGGCTTGCTCGTGCATGGCGTTCAGCGTGTTCGTCATCATCTGCGTCGCCTGCGAGATCTTGTTCATCTCGTTCTTGAGCTGCTCGAAAAGCATCTGGCGGCTGTCGGCGTCCATCTGCCCCTCCTGCTTGGCGATGTCGCTGGCCTTGGGCGCGTCGAGCAGGGCGCTCCCCTGCGCGCGCTTGGCGGCGCTCTTGCCGGCGGCGTCGAGGGTGTTCTTCAGCGACGGCGTGTTCTGCGCAAGGACGCCCGCCGCGTAGCCCGACGACGATGAGGTCGCGCGCGTGAACGCCTGCGCCGGGTCCTCGATGACGTGCGAGGTCTGCGCGCGCGTCGACAACGAGCCATAGGCGTCGAGCGTCGCCTGCTTCATGCCGCCCGCGGACTGCACGAGCGCCGCCTGCAGCGTGGACAGCCCGCGCACCTTGCCGGTGGCCGGATCCTTGAGCTGCTCGAGGCGGCGCGTGAGCTCGGCCTCGGGCAGCTTGCTCATCGACGACAGAAGGCGGACGTTGCTCTGGCTCATGGTCGATCCCTTCTCGCGCTCGGCGTACGCTAGCTTTTCGGCGCCACGGCGCCTTCGGTGTGCCTCTTTTGGCCGGCGGCTCCTGGCCCCGGCGGGAGGCTCAGTCGAGCGACTTGCGCTGGTCCTTCAGCATACCGCGCTTCTTCTTCTCATCGACGCGCCGGCGCTGGCTGCCGCGGGTGGGCTTGGTGGCCACGCGCTTGCGCTCGCGCGTGAGCGCCCCCTTCAAGAGGGCCTCCATGCGCGCCAGGGCGGCCTCGAGGTTCTGCGGCCGCTCCCGGTGCTCCTGGCTCACGACGACGAGGTTGCCGTCCTTGTCGAGCCGCGTGGCCAGCTTCTCGCGGATGCGCGCGACGTCGGCCTCGCCGAGCACGGCCTTGGCCTCCTCGAGGTCGAGGCGCAGATCGACCTTCGTCTCGGTCTTGTTGACGTTCTGGCCGCCGGGACCGGACGAGCGCGCGAAGCGCATGGAGAGCAGCTGTACCGGGATCTCGCGCGCGCGAGACAGCCGCAGGGGGCGTAGCGAGGCCATTTCGAAGCATACCCCCCAGCCCGCGGGAGGCGAGGCGGACCGTTTGACGGAACGCAAACGTAGCGCTGGAGTTTGGTCGAGCCCGCTCACACGAGGAAGGTCGTACCTCGAGGGCTCTCCCCCGCCGCCGTCCGCGACCAACGGTGGCTTTGGGTATCTCGTCCGTATGCAACCACTCGTCGGCGCCGCCTTCGAAGCCTCGCTCGCTCCCGCACATCCCCGCCACCACGACGTCAGCGACGCGCGCGCCGCCGCGCCGCCCATGCGCATCGAGGTCGTCGCCGGCAAGGGCCGCGGCCTCTTCGCCACGCGCGACATCAAAGAGGGCGAGCTCGTCGAGGTCGCACCCGTCATCGTGGTGCCGGCCGACGAGGTCGAGCGCATCTACGGCAGCGTGCTCGAGCTCTACGTCTTCGACTGGTACGCGGACGCGAGCGCCTTCGCGATCGCGCTCGGCAACGCCAGCCTCTACAACCACAGCTACCGGCCGAACGTCCGCTACGACAAGCGCTTCGACGACGCGCTCATCGAGTTCCGCGCGCTACGCGACATCCGCGCCGGCGAGGAGCTGGTCTCGAACTACAACGGCGACCCGAACGATCGCTCGCCGGTGTGGTTCCCCACCGTCGACGAGGGCGACGAGCGCTGACGGCCCGACAGCGCGCGCGCGGCGTGCTACCCCTTCGAGCTCACACGGGGTGGTGCATGCGCTCTCGCTGGAGCTTCGTCGTCTGCTCGTTCGCGCTCGTGGGCGCGTGTACGAAAACGCCACCGCCGGCGGCCGACGCGGGGCCGGAGATCGATCGCGCCGACCTCGACGCGGCCTGGCAGGCGCTCCCGGAGGAGGTGCGCGCGCTCGCCGTGCCGCTCGCGGAGGGCGCGCTCGCCGGCAGCTTCGCGGCGCGCTCGAGCTCGGCGACCATCGTCGACACCGTCGTGGCCGGCTACCAGACGGGCGGCGGCGTCAACTACCGCCTCGTCACCCGCCGCTATGACGACGACCAGCAGCGCTACACCCAAGAGAGCCAGCTCTGCGGCGGGTACAACTACGAGGTCGCCGGCGTCACCCTCGACGTGCCCGAGGCCACCTATCGCCGGGTGCCGAAGAGCACCGAAGAGATCGTGCGCGTGGACGACGCGCGCGGCCTCGTGTTGCTCGACGATCATCTGCAGCTCTGGGCGCTGCGGGATCTGCCCGATCCGTTCACGACGCCGCTGCCGAGCAGCGCCGAGGAGGCCGAGCAGTCCCCGCACAGAGAGCGCATCTACGACATGGACGACGACGGGCAGCCGGGCATGACCATGCACGTGAGCGGCGCCGTCACGGCCGAGGTCTACGCCATCCAGCGCAAGCGCTTCAGGACGACGGGCGTCTGCACCTCGAGCGACGAGACGGTGGGCTTCGTCGACACGACCTACGACTCGCTGGTGCTCGGCGGCGACAACGCGCTGCTGGCCTACGCCGATCCCTCGCGCGGCGAGACGCACCCGGACCCGAACGAGAGCGTCTACCAGGAGCTGCGGCTCGCGGAGGGCAGCGACTGTGACGACGTCATGGACCTCGTGCAGGCCGGCGCCTTCGATGAGCGCGCGCGCTGGGCGGACGGCGACTGAGGCCGGTCTCGAGCAGGGCCCGGCCCACGCTCACGGGCAGTCGGCGGGCAGCTCGACGCTGACGCTCGGCTCCGCGGCGAGCAGCGGCCGCACGTACAGGTACTCGAGGCGGCGCGCGCTGATGGAGGTGCCCACGCGCCAGATGACCATGCGAAACCGATCGATGACGTCGCTGGCGTTCAAGAACGGCAGCGTCGAGAGGCGCTCGGCGCCGTCCACGAAGATGTCGTAGCGATCGCTGGCGGGATCAACGCGCACGCTCAGCGCGTGCTCGCCGCTGACGACGCCAAGCTCGGCGTAGCCGCCGGGGCCGTCGGCGGCCAGCACCTCTTCCCCGCTGAGGGTCGCGCCCACGCCGGCCCAGACGAGGCTGACGGCGGCGCCGTCGCGCGCGAAGTGCTCGGGGGTCGAGGGCGGCTCGATCATGCCGCTGCTGTCGCCGAGGTGCAGGTGCACGCGGTACTCGGACTCGTCGCCGCTGCGCAAGAAGTGGAAGCCGGTGACGAGCTCGAAGCGCGTCGTCAGCGGGGGCAGCGTCAGGTCGAGCAGCGGGCGGTTATAGAGGTTGTCGCCCCCGAGCACCTCGAGCCCGCCCGCGCGCACGCCGATGCCGGCGTAGGGGGCGCTCCAGGGCGGCTCGACGACGTCAGCGTCGGGGCGCTCGAAGAAGTCGGCCAGCGGGAAGACGCTGGCCTCGTTGTCGTCGGGCGGCGCGTCCGCGCGGCTCCTCAGCACGTAGGCGCTCGTGCTCTCCCCGGCGGCGAGCGGGGCCGCGAGCGCGAACCACAGCTCGCTGGCGTCCGTGTTCCAGGCAGACAGCGGCGAGAGCACGCGCGCGCGCGCGCTCTCCGCCGTGCCGTCGTCGTAGAACAGGTGCAGATCGGAGCCGTCGGGCGCGAAGCCGAGCGCCACCAGGGCCGCGTGATCGAGCGACACCTTGAGCGGGTGCGCGGCCGGCACGGGGACGCTGCCCGCCGTGACCACGAGGCGGGGGGCGCAGGTGGGCGCCGGCGGCTCTCCGCCGTCGAGCGGGCCCGCGTCGTCGCCGCCCGGTGGCTCGCCTGCGTCCGCGCGCGCGCCGCCGTCGAGGAGCGTGACGCCCCCGGCGACGCAGGTGCCGGCGCGACAGCGCTCTCCGAGCGCGCAGTTGTCGTCGACCTGACAGGGGACGGCGGACGCGAACAGATTACAGCCGGGCAGCGCCAGCGCGGCGCAGAGCACGAGCGTTGTCGCGTTCAAGGGGATGGAGGGCGCGCGCATGGCGTCGAGCATGGCATGGAGGCGCGGGCACCGCTGCCGGCGAGGCAGGCGGACCGCGCACCGATCAGCTGGGTCGCGAAGGGCGAGCGGTTCGGTGCTCGGGGAGCGGAGCAACCGTGGATGGGGTGAAGTCCTCTAGAAGGAGGAGTTCGGCTGGGTCAGGAACTCGCGCTCGGCCGCCGTGCTCTCGCGGCCGAGGATCTCGTTTCGGTGCGGAAAGCGGCCGAAGCGCTCGACGATGTCCTCGTGCAGCCGGGCGAAGTGTAGGGCCTGGGCGATCATCTTGCCGAGCGGCGCCTCGCGCTGATCGTCGGGCAGGCCGGCCAGAAGCTCCGTGAAGCGGCGCACGCACTCGCGCTGGTCGGCCAGCACCTCGCTGTGCATGAGCGGCATGTAGAGGAACATTCGCTCGACGACGCCCAGCGCTGGCTCGACCTGACCGGCGAGCGCGTCCTTGACGAGAGCGAGCGCGATGTCGTCGCCCGCGTACATGCGCGCGGTGTCGCGGTAGGCGTTGCGCGAGAGCTGGTCGAGCAGGATGATGTGCGCGAGCCGCTGCCGCGGGGAGGCGCTCTGCTCCTCGAGCCGCCGCTGCTCGGCGTCCTCGAGCAGCGCGCCGAAGCGCCGCCTGATCTCCTCGTCGAAGGCCGCGTCCTTCAAGAACCAGCGCGGCGCCGCCTGCTCATCGAACGCGTACGCGCCTTCGAGCGCACCGAGCCAGAAGCCGAGGATCTCTCGCGCCGTGTCGTCATCGAGCTTCGTCATGGGCCCTCCGGCGCGCCTCGCGTGGCGTGCGGAGGAGAGCCTACCCGCGCGCGTCGTCCCAGTGGGGATAGTCCGCCTCGAGCTTGCGCAGGCCGAAGTGGAGCTCGATCCAGCTGACGAGCTCGGGCGTCAGGCTGAGATCGCGCGGCTGCTCGGCGCCGGAGAGGTCGAAGGTGCGCGCGCTGCCGTCGGGCGCGCGCAAGGTCAGCGTGCGCGGCAGGTTCACCGCGCTGCAGTCGACGGCGTAGCCGCCGTAGTGGTTCGAGCGCTGCGCGCCGGCCCTCGTCGCGTAGACGACGTTGTACGCCTCCGCCATCTTGCGCGCCGCGGCCGTCGTCGCGCGCCAGCCGTCGGGATGGCGCCAGCGGATGGGCACCTCGAGCCCCCACTTGGCGTTGAGCTTCTCGAGCGTGCGCGTGCGCGCCTTGACCTGCGCCGGGCTCTTCGCGCCGCTCAACCAATAGGCTCCCCACATGAGGTAGCCGCGCTCCTTCGGCCGCACCGTCGAGTCGACGCTGACCTCCGCGCCCTGCGCGCGCAGCTGCTCGACGAGCAGCTCCACGCGGGCGTGCAGGTCGTCCTCGGGCCGCGCCTTCTTGAGCGCGATGAGGAGCTGCTGCTCGTCCTCGGGGTTCGCGTAGCGCATGGTCCACTCGGGGCCGAGCAGCGCGCCGTCGTCGGGGACCGGGTACTCGGTCGGCGGCGCCGGCGGATCCACGGGCATCTGCCCCGGGCGCTTCGCGTACACGCGCGGGCGCTTCTTGAACACGTCGTCGGGGTGCACGAACACGCCGTAGCGGCGCGCGCGATCCGGCGTCAGCACGATGGGCGCGCCACGCTGGCCGCGCGCGCCGGCCGCGAGCACGTCGTCGAGGAAGTAGAGGAAGTCCGCGACGTCGAGCGGGCGCCCCATGGCCTCGCGCGCGGCCCTTACGAGCGGCTCATCCGCGGGCGTCGCCGCCAGCTTGCTCAGGAAGGCGCCGTCGACGAGCACGCCCGCCACGTCGAGGGTCCAGTCGCCGAGCAGCTCCCCGGCCCTGGCCAGCGTCTCGCGCTCGCTGCCCGTCGCCGGCGCGGGCAGCACGTCGAAGCTGCGGTTGATGTCGAGCGCGCCGATGGGCCCGACGCTCGCTGACGCCGCCGAGAGCGACAGCGCGAGCACACAAAGTCCTACCGACGTCCCTGCCATGTGCTCTATGGAACCTCGTGGAGCCAGCGGGGTCAAAATTTCCACCGCCGCTGTTCGAGCCCGAGTCACCCGGCAAACACAGCGCGGTGCGGCTGCTATTCCCGCGGCTCGGCCTTGCCCGAGCCCTGCTCTCGCCGGCCTTTAGGCCCGTACGCGTCGCTGACGCCGCGAAGCGGGCGCTGCTCGGTCGCGCCTGCTCGACCGACCTCTCGCTTTGCCCGCGTTTTTGCGCTCTGTCTGCCAAAGAGGGCCCGCGAGAGCACCGATCCGCTCGCGCCAAGGGCAAGCTCGTCGGTGCGCTACGGCAGCGAGACCTCGAGCACGAGCGGCAGGTGGTCCGACGCCCTGCGCAGCGCCTCGTCGTCGAGCACGTCGACCGAGGGCACCTCGATGCCCGGCGTGTGCAGCGCGTAGTTCAGGCGCAGCAGCAGCTCGCCGTCGCCCTCGCGCGCCGGGTAGTGCGAGGTGCCGAGGGTGCTGACCTCTCCGGCGTCGACGAAGCCGGCCATGATGAGCCGGTCCACCGGCGACGGCTCGTGCGATGACAAGAAGCAGTCGGCGAGGTCGTCCGGTAGCGCGGCGTCGAGCGCGGCGGTGCGCTCCTCGCGACGCACGGCGTTGAAGTCGCCGAGCACGAGGGTGCGCGACTTCGGCACCACGTGCGCCAACGCCGCTCCCTCGAGCGCCCCTTGCAAGAAGGTGCGCGGCGAGAGGTGGGCGCTGACGACCGTGAGGTCGCGGGTCTCGACGGCGAACGCGCCGTATTGCGTCGCGGTGCTCTCGAGCAGCGGTCGCGCCGACGACAGCGGCGTGCGCGAGAGCACGCCGTGGTGTGCGCCGGCCTCCACCTCGAACAGCTCCACGTACGGCAGGTCGGCCTCCTCACCGAGCTCTTGCAAGAGGTCGAGCGTCCAGCCGGTGAGCTCCTGCAGCACGACGATGTCCGGACGCTCTTGCAAGAGCAGGTCGAGCAGGAGCTCGTGCAGCTCCTCGTCGCCCTCCGTGCCGAGGCGGAGGCCCTCTCGGACATGCCACGTCAACACCTTCACGGGAGGCTCCTCGCGCTCGAGGCTGTGCGCGTTCGTGACGACAACGTCTCAGGCGGAGGCCTCGCGGCCGGCGTTCGGCCGTGGCTTGCCGGGCCGTTGCAAAAGGCTCCAGTCCTGCTCGCGCGCCCAGTCCGCGAGGCTGTGGAAGCGCACCTCGGGAAAGCGCTGGTGCAGCGCCGGGATGTCGACGCGGTAGCCGTGCTCCGTCAAGAAGCGCAGCATGCGCTGGTAGGCCTCGCCCTTGTCCGCGCCGGCCTCCTCGGCCGACTGCGTCGAGTAGCTGAGGTCCGCGCCCGCGACGTCCGAGAGGATGCGCGCGGCCTCGGCGCCGGTGATCGCGTGCGACGCCACCTCGATGCGCTCGCCGAGATAGGTGTCGCGCTGCTCGAGGATCTCCGCCGTCACGTGCGCGAGATCGACGAGGGCCACCTGCTGCAGCGGGACGTCCTCGGGGATGCCCCAGGTGAAGTGGCCGCGCCGCAGCGACGGCTGCCCCCAGAGGTTCTCGACGAAAGACACGGGCGCCACGATGGTGAACGGCAGCCCTCGTCGTTTGAGGTCCACTTCGAGCTGATGCTTGCTCTCGAAGTAAGCGATGCCGGTGTTCTGGTCGGCGCTCGCCACCGACGAATAGACGACGTGCGCGCTGCCGACGTCACCCGCGGCGTCGAAGATGTCCATCACCTCCTCGACCTCGGTGCGCGGGCCTCCCTCGTAGGGCGTGCCCATGGCGAACACCGCGTCCGCGCCCTCCATGGCGCGCTTTAGCGACGGGATGTCCTCGAAGTCACCCTGCACGAGCTCGGCGCCGAGCGCCTGCACGCGCCGGGCGCCCTCGGAGGTCGGGAAGCGCGTGAAGGCGCGCACGCGATGGCCACGCTCGATGAGCACCCGCGAGAGCGTCCCGCCCTGGTGGCCGGTGGCGCCGGTGACGACGATGGTGCGCTTCATCTTCTCTGCCATGCTTGACTCCGCTCGAGGCCGCGGCACCACGCCGCCCGGCGCGCCGAGGGCACGCCTTGCGACTGTGTTGCAGATCGCGCGCCACGGGCGGGCCGCTGCAGGCGACCGTCCGCCTCGACCTCCCGACGACGACGGTGGCGTTCCGCCACGATCTCGCCCGCGAGGGGCAACTCGCCGCCCGCTCAGCATGGCCGCGCGGCGCAGGAGCGGGGCGCTCGCTTCCTCTCGGCGCCTACGCTCCGGCGCCTACTCTCCGGCGCCGAGCGACGCCTCCGTCGGCTCCGGGGGCTCGTGCGCGCGCGCCGGTGACGCGTGCTCGTGCAGCAGCACGCGCAACGCCTCGAGGGTGAGCGGCTTGTTCAGCACCGCGTTCATGCCCACCTCGAGGCAGCGCTCGAGCGAGCGCGGCTCGGTGTTCGCCGTGATGGCGATGATGAGCGTCTCGTTCGCCGGCGCGGACATGGCGCGGATGGCGGCGGTCGCCTGGTAGCCGTCGAGCTCCGGCATCTGACAGTCCATGAGCACGAGGTCGAAGCGTTGTTGCTCGAGCCGCCGCAGGGCCTCGCGGCCGGTGGTCGCCGCGCTGTGCTCGACGCCGAGCTGCCCGAGCATCAGGCAGGCGACGCGCAAGCTCACGGGGTCGTCCTCGACCACGAGCGCGCGCAGGCCTGCCACCGCCAAGGTCACCCGCGGCCTCCGTACCGGGGGCGCCGCGGCCTCCGCCGGCGCGGCAACGAGCGGCAAGCGCGCGGAGAAGACCGATCCCTCGCCGAGCGTGCTCGTCAGCGACAGCTCACCGCCCATGCGCTCGACGAGCTCGCTCGAGATGGCGAGGCCGAGCCCGGTGCCACCGACGTGCGCGACGCGCCCCTCCGTGGCGCGATGGAAGCGCTCGAAGACGTGACGCTGATCGTCCTCGGAGATGCCGACGCCGGTGTCGCTGACCTCGAGGAGTAGGCGATCCTCGGCCCCTGCGAGCTCGCGGCGCGCGCGCACCCGCACCTCGCCGCGCTCGGTGAATTTGATCGCGTTCGAGAGCAGGTTCAAGAGCAGCTGGCGCAAGCGTCCGACGTCGCCCAGCACGCGCGGCGGCAGCGCGTCGTCGACATCGGCCACGAGCGCGATGCCCTTGGCGGTCGCCACCGCGCGCAGCAGATCCACCGAGCCGCGCACCAACGCGCGCACGTTGTAGGGCCCCTCCACGAGCGTCAGCCGGCCGGCCTCGATGCGCGCGAGGTCGAGCAGATCGTCGAGGATCGCGAGCAGCGCGCTGCTCGCGCTCTTCACGGTGCTGGCGTAGTCGCGTTGCTCCTCGTCGAGCTCGGTGCGCAGCAAGAGCTCCGACATGCCGATGAGCCCGTTCATGGGCGTCCTGATCTCGTGGCTCACCGTCGCCACGAAGGCGCTCTTTGCCGCGTTCGCGCGCTCGGCCTCGTCCTTCGCGAGCTGCAGCTCACGGGCGCGGTGCTCGAGCAACGTGGTGCTGACGAGCGAGGTCCAATACTCGTGGTGCAGCCGGAAGATGGCGGGCACGTTCACGAGGCCGAAGATCGCCCCGAACAAGAACAGCACGGGGGCGCTCTGACTCTGGGCGTAGGCCACCAGCGTGAGCGAGGGCACCATGAGCGCGGCGCAGTACACGAGCGTCGAGCGCTGCAGGGCCGAATACGACAGCACCGTCGTCAGCGCGCCGAAGCCGATCAGCATGTGCATGACGTAGCTCAGCCAGGTGTCGCCGTAGAGCAGCTCGGTGACCCCGGCGAAGAAGCTCCACGACAGGGCCGCCGTCACGAAGGGCACCACGAACAAGAGCCAGCGCGCCTCGAGGCTACGCGTCAGCCGCCCGGCGCCGCGCAAGAGCACGACGCGCAAGGCGGTGAGCCCCACGATGGGGACGCAGAACGAATAGAAGACGTCGGGGTGCTGCTCCGGATAGGGGCTCACGACGAGCAGCACGCCGCAGACGATGGCGTACATGAGCGCCGCCGGCGTGGCGCGCCTCTCGATGTGCAACAACGTCTGCTCGAGCAGCCGGCGGCGAGCGCTCTCAGCGAGGTCGCCGCTCCCCGCGACGCTCGGGATGGCCAGCTTGAAGCCCATGGCAGAGCTGGACCATCGCAGATGACGAGACCTTACGCGAGCCGTCGAGCGCCCCGCTCAGCGGCGGGGGCGCTCGACGGTCAGCGCCGCGCGCCTCGTTTCGGTCCAGCCCGTCACTGGCGCTCGATGGGCGGGCGGGCACCGGCGCGGCCGAACAGCGGCGAGGTGGCGTTTCCGCTCTCGAGCTCTTCCCGCATGACCCTGCCGAAGCGGCCGGTGACGGCGCCGTCCTCGAGCAGCGACTTCAGCCGCAGGAGGTCATCGTCCATGCGGCTCTTCGGGTCCGCGCCGAGCGCGCGCGCGAAGGCGTGCCCCATGGCGCCGGCCGGTGGGTTGTAGACGAGGCGCACCTCGACGCGCGTGCCGTCGTCCTCCTCGAAGAAGCGCACGCTGCCTTCGTTGTCGACGCTCGAGCCCTCGACGCTGCGCCAGCTGACGCGCTCGTTCTCGATAGCGACGTAGGACGCGTCCCAGGAGAAGCGGCGACCGCCCGGGCCCTTCACCTCCCAGTGGTAGCCGCCGTCCCCGACGTGATGGACGTCGGCGACGTGCGTCATGAAGCGCGGCAGGTTCTCGGGGCTCTCGAAGAAGCGATAGACCTCGTCGATGGGCGCCTGGATGTGCACGGTCTTGTGGATCTCGACGCCGAAGCCCTGGCCGCCGACGAGCGCGCGCGCGGGCCGGTTCCACAGCGCGCGCGTGGCGAGGCCGGCGCCGAGCACCCCGAGGAGGCCGCCCGAGAGGCGGCCCCGCAGCGCGCCGAAGCCCACGAGGCTGAGGCCGCCCACGATGCCGGCGAGCCGCAGCGCCGGCGTCCAGCTCTGCTGCAGGAGCTCGCGGCGCGGGCCGCTGCGCGGTACGCCACCCTGGAGCTCTGGCACGTCGGGCTCGGCGTGCAGCTCGAGGTGATCGACGATCTCCTTGACCCCGCGCACGCGCTTCACGTTCGCGAGCACCTGCTCGTGCTCGTCGACGAGGCAGGCGCCGCACAGCTCGACGGTACCGTCGCGGCAGAAGACCTCGATGGCGCGCGGATGGGAGCAGGCGCGGCCGAGCTGCGCGCGCACGCGCTCGTGCAGGACCTCGTCGCTCACCTCTTCGTTTCGTAGCCGCGCGCGGCCCTCGGCCACGGCGCCCTTGGCCCGGTGCCGCGCGTCGCGCATGGCCTTGTCGGTGAGGCTGCCGGCCTCCCGCAGCGAGTGGCGCAGCTTGTCCTTGACGAACGCCCGTCGTCGTCGACCGCTGCGCGGATCGAGCAGATACATCAAGGCGATGCCGGCGCCGGCGCCGCAGACGCCGCCGAGCACGGCCAACGCGCCCGTGTTGCGATTGAAATTGCGATGGTCTCGATCTGTGCCGGAGCGGCCGCTCCGCGAGCGGGGCGGTTTGCCATAGGCGGTGCCGCTGCTCGAGATGTCGTGGGCCGCGTCGCGACGACTGCTCGTCGTCATGGTCCCTCCTCATGCTGGAGGACGAGCGCCCGACCTCGTGTTGCCGCACGCAGGCCGGCCGTTCGTCGGATTCCGTCGCCCGTGCGCCTCTCCAATTGTCTACGAACGAGCCCGCGCTCGCGCGAGCCGGATCGACGCTGAGGCGACCTCCAGCGCGCGCCGCTGTTCCGCTATGCTGACGCGCATGGCGTCGAAGGCGACCGAAGACGAAGCCCTCGCGGGAGGAGCGCCGCCCGCCAAGAAGCCGCGGGCAAAGCGCGGCTCTTCGACGCGGAAGCGGCGACTTCCCTATCGCATCCTCGACATGGAGCACGTGAGCTTCTGGGAGGAGAAGCGCAAGCTGCCGCGCTTCATGTTCCCCTTCGACTACTCGCTCGATCCCTGCGCGAGCTGCGTCGGCTACTGCTGCCAGACCATCGTGCACGTCACCATGGTCGAGGCGCTGCGCGTCTCCCTGCCGCTCGGCGTGGCGCTCGACGACATGGTGCGGCGCATCCCCGCCGACGGCGAGCGCGGCAACAAGCAGACGGTGCCGCTGCCGCTCGACGAGGGCGAGGTGCGCCTCGTGTTCCGACAACAGGAGGGTCACGGCGGCTGCATCTTCCTGCACGCCGTCGGCGCGCGGAGCATCTGCTCGGCCCACGCGCTGCGGCCGGGCGTGTGCCGCGTGTTCCCCTACAAGGTCGACGTCGGCGACCGCGTCATCTCTGCCGGCGGGCCCATCGCCTGCCCCACGCGCTGGCTCTACGACGAGCGCGTGGAGGCCCGCGTCGACGAGGATGTGCGCCGCTGGCTGGCCGACATCGACGAGGAGCGCGCGCTGGTCGAGGCGTGGCGCGCGCAGGCGGACGACGCGGCGTCGCCGAGCGACAGGAGCTGGCTGGCCTTTCAGCGCTTCGCCATCCGGCGCCTCGCCGGCCGCTGTGGGCTCGACGCGGACGAGATCTTGCGCCCCCCGCGGCGGCGGCTCGGGGCCGGGCGGGTGGCCGAGAAAGGCCCCCTTCCCCTGCCGGATGAAACAGAATAGTGGTTCTGGTTCACGCTCCTGATCGAGGTGAACCATGTGCCGATCCACGCAAGCCGCCGCCTTGGCCATCGCGCTCGCCGCCCTGCTGATGGCGTGCGCTCCCCCTCCGCCCGAGGCCCGCTCGTACGAGGCCCGCGTGCGGCGCACGGCCTACGGCGTGCCGCACATCGTCGCCGAGGACCTCGGCAGCCTCGCGTTCGGGCAGGGCTACGCCTTCGCGGCCGACAACGCCTGCGCCTTGGCGGACCAGGTGCTCAAGGTGCGCGGCGAGCGCGCGCGCTTCTTCGGCCGCGGTGACGACGACGTGCACGTCGACAGCGACTTCGCCTATCGGCACCTCGGCCTGCTCGACGTCGCCAAGGACGCGCTGGCCGCGCAGCCGGCGGAGGCGCGCGAGATGATCCGCGGCTACGCGGCCGGCTACAACGCGTTCCTCGTCGAGCAGCCCGGTCGCGTGCCGTCCCCGTGCCGCGGCGCCGACTGGCTGCGGCCGCTCAGCGAGGTCGAGCTCATGGCCTACTACGTGGACCTCAGCCTGCTCGGCAGCTCGCGGCAGCTGCTGCCGATGATCGCGACGGCGACGCCGCCCTCCGCGGGCGCCTTGCGCTCCGTACGGACGGGCTTCCCGGACCTGAAGCGCCCCGGCATGGGCAGCAATGGCTGGGCCATCGGCGGCGATCGCAGCGCGCACGGCGGCGGCCTGCTCGTGGGCAACCCGCACTTTCCCTGGGAGGGGGAGCTGAAGCTCGGCGAGGTGCACCTCACGGTCCCGGGCGAGCTCGACGTGTATGGCGCCACGCTCATGGGCGTCGTCGGCGTGCTGGTCGGCTTCAACGAGCACGTGGCCTGGACACACACCGTCTCCTTCGCGCCGCGCATGACGCTGTACGCGCTGTCGCTGCACCCAGGTGACCCGACCGCCTACCTGTACGACGACGAGGTGCGGCCCATGCGCGCGCAGGAGCACGTCATCGAGGTGCGCGCGGAAGACGGCAGCCTCCACGAGGAGCGCCGCACGCTGTGGCGCACGCACTGGGGGCCGATGCTCGACATGCCGCTGTACGGGTGGGGCTCCGACGTGGCGTTCAGCTACCGCGACGCGAACCTCGAGAGCGCGGGCTTCGTCGAGCAATTCCGCCGCATGAGCGTGGCCTCCTCGGTGGCGCAGCTGCGCGCGGCGCACGACGACGTGCAGGGCATCCCCTGGGTGCACACCATCGCCGTCGACGACGCCGGCGACGCGCTCTACGCCGACGGTTCGACGGTTCCAAACGTGAGTGATGCGGCGCTCGCGCGCTGGCTCGAGCGGCGCGAGAGCGACTTCTACACGCGCATGCTGCGCGAGCGCGGCGCCGTGCTGCTCGAGGGCAGCGGCGTCGAGGCCGAGTGGGTGGACGATCCGCGCGCGGCGCGGCCGGGCATCCTGCCGTTCGAGGAGGCGCCGCTGCTGCTGCGGCGCGACTTCGTGGTGAACGCGAACGACAACCACTGGCTCGCGAACCCCGCGAGCCCGCTCGAGGGCTACTCGCCCCTCTACGGCGACGAGCGCACACCGCGCGGCGCGCGCACGCGGATGAACCTCATGCTCGTGCAAGAGGGTGACGCGCCGCTGACCCGCGAAGAGGCGACCGAGCGCTTGCTCTCGAACCGCGGGCTGCACGCGGAGCTGTTGCTCGACGAGGTGCTGGCGCGCTGCCCGCGCGACGAAGAGGCCGACGCCGAGCGCGCGGCGGCGTGCGCCTTGCTCGCCGCCTGGGACCGCCGCTACGACGAGGACAGCGTGGGCGCCGTGCTGTTCCGCGAGCTGCTCGGCGCCTTTGGACACGACGCCATGAAGGACGCCGGCGCGCTCTACCAGGTGGCGTTCGACCCCGATGATCCGGTCGCGACGCCACGCGCGCTCGCCGCGCCGCCACCGCAAGGAGAGGATCCGCTGCTGGCGGCGCTCGACACCGCGCTGCAACACCTCCACGACGCGGGGCTCGCGCCGGACGCGCGCCTCGGCGACGTGCAGCACCTCTCCCGCGCCGGGCTCGTCACGCCGATCCACGGGGGCGCCGAGATCGACGGCGTCGCGAACATCGTCGGCCAGACCAGCCTGCCCTCGACGCTCGACGTGGCCGCCGCGCCCGACCTCCTCGTGGACGAGACCGCTCTCAGCGCCGGCGGCTACGAGATCGACTACGGCGGCAGCTTCGTGTTCACGGTCGAGCTCGGCGCGGACGGCCCGCAAGCAGAGGCCTTGCTCATCTACGGGCAGGCCGGCGATCCGACGTCGCCGCACTTCGGCGACCAACTGCCGCTCTATCGCGAGAAGACGCTGCGCCCCGTGCTGTTCTCCGAGGAGGAGATCGCCGCCGACCCAGGGCTCGTCGAGCGAACCGTGAAGGGGAGCGACGCGGGCTTGTGACGAACGGGGGCGAGTCCCGGAGGGCCGTGTGCGGGAAATCCAGCAGCCTGCTAGGGCGGTACCCCGGCGAAGCGTAGCTGCCCCGTCCGGTACAGGCGGTACAGCCGCTCCCGCGCGTCGTCGTCGAGGGAGCCGAGCGGCAAGGGCGCGCGCCGCTGGTCGGCCAGCTGCCGCAACACGCCCGCGAGCGCGCCCTCGGCTTCGAACGCCTCGCCATCGAGGAAGAAGCGCTCGCCGTAAAACAGCAGCCGCGAGGCGTCACCGACGACGAGCGCGCCGGGGCGCAAGAGCCGCTCGAGGAAGCCGCCGCGATCTTTTGCCTTCGGTGGGCGCGGGCGCGGCGAGTGCGGCTTCGGCCCCGTCAGCAGACGTCCGAGGAAGGTGCGGACGACGTCATCGTCCCAGCGCAGCCGCTCGAGCACCTCGGCCACGCGCGTCACCATGGCGTCCGGCAGCGCGCCCGGGTGCGCGGCGGGCGTGAGATCGACGTCGTCAACCTGGCCCTCGGGCGCGAGGTCTTCCGCCAGGAAGCCGAGGAAGTTGTGCACGAGCTGCTCGTGCGTCGGCGCCGCGAAGCCGATGGAGTACGTCGTGCATTCGGTTTCGGCGACCCCCCAATGGCCGACCTCGGGCGGCAGGTAGAGCATGTCGCCGGGCTCGAGCACCCACTCGTCGGTCGGGCGGAAGCGGCGCAGCACGCGCACGCCCTCCTCGGAGACACACGCGAGATCACAGCCCTCGCTGATCTGCCAGCGCCGCCGCCCCGAGCCCTGCAGCAAGAAGACGTCGTAGAGGTCGTAGTGGGGCCCCACCGAGCCGCCCGGCGCCGCCCAGCTCACCATCAGGTCGTCGATGCACGCCCACGGGATGAACGAAAAGCGCGCCAGCAGGTCCCAGGCGCCCTCGACGTGTGCCTCGAGCCCGGCGACGAGCAGGGTGAAGCGCGCCTTCGGCACGCGCGTGAGATCGAGGCGCGCGAAGGGCCCCTCCTCGAGCTGCCAACGTGCGCCGCGCCTACCGTCACGCTCGCGCACGGTACGGGCGATGACGTCGTCACGGCTGGCCAGCCTGGCGAGCTGCTCGCGGCTCAACAGCCCCTGAAAGCCGGGCATGGCCTGGCGCACGAGGAGCGGCTTCTTCTGCCAGTGCTGCGCCAGGAACTGAGCGGGAGAGAGCGCGCCGAGCAAGCCCATGGCGCGCAGCCTACAACGGCTCCGCGCCAGGGCTCGCTCCGTTTCGCTCTCAAGCTCCCGAAAGCGTCAAGGTGACGCGGCCGCGGGCGGTGTCAGTGACCGTGCGTGCCCGTACTCCACAAGGCGCCGCCGGTCGCGGCATAGACGACGACGTTGCCGTCGTCTTGCACGGCCAGCCGGCTGTTCGGGTGGCCGTGCGTACCGCTGTGCCAGAGGGGGGCGCCCGCGCTCGAGTAGAGCACGAGGTTGCCGTCCCCCTGCAGGACGAGCTGGCTGGTGGCGTGGCCGTTGGTGCCCGTCGCCCACAGCGCCGTGCCGCCGAGGTAGAGCACGACGTTGCCGTCCCCCTGGTGCACGAACGTGAAGCGCCCGTCGCACGACCTCACGCTGGCGCCGGGCGCGAGGCTCGTGCCGGGCGTGGCCAGCCCGCACGACGACGACGACGATGACGGCGGCGGCGGAGGAGGAGGAGGAGGAGGAGGAGGAGCCGCGGACGCTTGCGTGCCCGAGTCCCAGAGCGGCGTCGTCCCCTGGTACACGACGAGGTTGCCGTCGTTCTGCACCGTGAGCCAGGCGTTCACGCGGCCGTTCGTGCCCGTCGCCCACAGCGGGTTTCCCCAGGGCGAATAGAGCACGACGTTGCCGTCGCCTTGCACGACGAAGACGCCGGTCGCCTGGCCGTTGGTCGCCGTCGCCCACAGCGCGTCGCTGCCCTGGTAGAGCACGACGTTGCCGTCCTGCTGGTGCACGAGGCTGATGCGGCCGTCGCAGCTCGTCAGCGACTGTCCGGGCGCGAGGCTCGTGCCCGGGCCGGCGATGCCGCAGCCCGTCGGCGGCGGCGGAGGAGGCGGAGGCGGAGGACCGCTCACGAGCGCACGCGCGCGCGCGCGAATGGTCTCGAGCTTCGGATGCAACGTCCCGCCAGGGCAGGCCGTCGATTGCCCCGCGTGGTCGCGGTGGCCGCGCACGCGGTCGCTGCTAATGGGGATGCCCTCGAGCAGGTGCTGCATGCCGACGATTCCGGCGCCCGCGTTCAAGAGCGCCTCGGTCGGCTGGTCGTTGCCGCACGCCGGGTCGAAGCAGCCGACGAACACGATGCCGACGTTGCCCGTGTTGTTGTTGCGCGTGTGACCGCCGCGGTACGTCTGCGGCCGGAGCTCGAAGATGCGGCCGTCCTGCGCGACCGCGTAGTGGTACGCGATGTCGCAGTAGCCCCGGCCGTCCATGTGGTAGGCCTGCGCTTGCCGCAGCGCCAGCTCGACGTTGCCCGTCGCGCGCGCCGCCGTGTGGTGCAGCGCCATGCGGTAGTAGTTGCCCTCCCTCGTCGAGCAGCGATGCGCCCGCGCGCCCCAGGCGCTGCGCGGCTTCACGCCCACGTAGGCGAGCTCGGCGCGCAGCTCCCGCTGCTCGCTGCCGTCGCCGAGGTCGATGTCGCTCTCGTCGCTCTCGTCGCTCTCGTCGGTGTAGGCGGGCGAGAAGGTCAGCGCGGCGAAGGCGGCGGCGTCCTCGGCGGCGACCGCGAGCTGCACGCTCGAGTACACGCCGTCGAGAAAGCCTACGCCGGCGAGCTGGCCGAGCTCCGAGAAGGTCCACTCCGCGTCGTGCCAGGCGCCTGGCGCGCCGTCGTCGTTGCCCCTGACGCGCAGCGCGGGCGCCGCCGCTCCCTCGACGAGGGAGGCCATGAGGGCCACGCGGTTGGCGCCGCTCTCGAGCGCGATGGGGGGCGAGACGTACTCGCCGTCCTCGCGCCTGAAGCGCTCCTCGAGCTCGGCGCCGCGCACGGTGAGCTCGGGGACGTCGTCACCGCGCGCCTCGAGCGCCGGCCCCTCGGCGCCGCAAGCCGACAGCACCCCGAGCAGCCCGAGCAGCCCGAGCGGCGCGAGGCACAAGCGCAGGCGTTCGAGGAGATGAGCGCGCTCGACGTCGGATGACTTGATCACGGCAGCGTACATGGAGCCCTCCCTGGAAGACCGCGCGAGCGTACCGGCGGTCGCTGAAAGGCCCCCCTGAGATGGCCTGAGACGCCCTGAAAGCGCCGCGGGCTCTGTGACCCGGCCGCCGCTTTTCGTCTCTAGCGGCGCCGCGACGGTCGCCAAGCCGCCTGCGGGAGCGTATGTGTGCGCGGGTGACGACGAAAACGACGACGGACGGCGACGGTCAGCAACGACACTTCTCGGATCTCGGCCTCAGCGACGAGCTGCTGAAGGCCGTGAGCGCGCTCGGCTACGAGGAGCCGACGCCCATTCAGCGCGAGTCCATCCCGCACCTGCTCGCCGGCAAGGACCTGCTCGGGCAGGCCGCCACCGGGACGGGCAAGACGGCCGCCTTCGCGCTGCCGCTGCTCGAGCACCTCGTGTCGTCTACCTCGCGCGGCGTGGTGGCCGCCCTCGTCCTCGTGCCCACGCGCGAGCTCGCCATGCAGGTGGGCGAGGCCGTGCACAAGTACGGGCGCGGCATCGGCGTGCGCGTGCTGCCCATCTACGGCGGCCAGCCCATCGCGCGCCAACTGCACGCGCTCGCGCGCGGCGTCGACGTGGTGGTGGCGACGCCGGGGCGGGCGCTCGATCACATCCGCCGCGGCACGCTCAAGCTCCAGGCGCTGCGCGTACTCGTGCTCGACGAGGCCGATGAGATGCTCGACATGGGCTTCGCCGACGACCTCGACGCCATCCTCGAGGCCACGCCGCCCGAGCGGCAGACGGTGCTGTTCTCGGCGACCATGCCGCCGCGCATCAGCGGCATCGTCAAGCGCTCGCTCAAAGATCCGGTGCACATCAAGATCGTGCGCGAGCAGCCGGCGCCGGGCGAGGGGCCGCTCGTGCGGCAGACCGCCTACGTCGTGCCGCGCGCGCACAAGCTCGCCGCCCTCGGCCGCGTGCTCGACGCCGAGGCGCCCACCGCCGCGCTCATCTTCTGCCGCACGCGCACCGAGGTGGACGTGCTGAGCGAGTCGCTGAACGCGCGCGGCTACAGAGCCGAGGCGCTGCACGGCGGCATGTCCCAGGAGCAGCGCGATCGCGTGATGGGCCGGCTGCGCAGCGGCAGCTCGGACCTGCTCGTCGCCACCGACGTCGCCGCGCGCGGGCTCGACATCGAGCAGCTCACGCACGTGGTGAACTACGACGTGCCCTCGGCCGCCGAGGTGTACGTGCACCGCATCGGCCGTACCGGTCGGGCCGGCCGCGGCGGCACCGCCCTCACCTTCGTCGAGCCGCGCGAGCACCGGCTGCTGAAGAACATCCAGCACCTCACGAAGCAGCAGATCCACGTCGCCAAGGTGCCGACCGTGGCGGACCTGCGCGCGCGCCGGCTCGAGCTCACGCGCGCCTCCCTGCGCGAAGCCATCCTCGCGAACCGCTCCGAAGACGTGCGCGTCATCGTCGACTCACTGACGAGCGAGTTCGACGTCATGGAGGTCGCGCTCGCGGCGGTGAAGCTCGCGCACGAGGCCACGCGCGGAGACTCCGATGACGACGTGGAGATCCCCGACATCGCCCTACGACAGGAACGACAAGAACGCACGCGAGCGCCGCGGGGGCACCGGCCCGAGAGCGGCATGACGCGCCTCTATGTGAGCCTCGGCCGCTCCGCCGGCGTTCGCCCGCACGACCTCGTGGGCGCCATCGCGAACGAGGCCGGCCTCGCCGGACGCGACATCGGCGCCATCGAGATCACCGATCGCTTCTCGCTCGTGGAGGTGCCCGACGGGCGCGTCGACGACGTCATCAAGGCGATGAAGAGCGCGACCATCAAGGGCAAGAAGGCGACCGTCCGGCGCGAGAAGATCGAGCGCCGGTGAGCTGCGCCGCGCGGGCGCTGCCCACGGCGCGGGGCCGACGGATGCGTGCGTCCCCGCTGTGCGACGGCGCGCCGGGGAGAGGCCGGCGGCCCCCGAATCGTGCTACCGAGGGGCCGGGAGGGCGCTTCACGATCGACCTCGTGAACCTGCCGCCGGCGACGCCCGCGCGAGCCCGTGACGTCGAGCTCGAGCACGGCGCCACGGTGACCTTCTCGCTCGAGGAAGCGCACGATCCCGACGGGGACGCGGTGCTGCACGACGTGGAGGTCTATGTGGGTGGCAGCTTGCTGACGCGCACGGACGCCGCCGCGGCCAGCGACGGCACGCTCGCGCTCGACGTGACCTTGAGCGTCGCCGGCGAAGGGAGCTGGCGCGCCCGCGGCAGGGACGAAGGCGGCCCGGGCCCGTGGTCCGAGGCGCAGTTCAGCGTGCGCCCGCCGCCCGCGGCGGACGCGGGACCGGCCTTGGAAGACGCCGGCCCCGCCGTCAGCGAGGACGCCGGCCCCGACCCGGCGGGCGACGCAGGCGTCGTCACGTCGGCTGGGGATCCGAAGGCCCCCGTCGTCACGCGCGTGCGAGAAGATCCGCCCACGCTGTCGGGCGGCTGCACCTGCGGCGGCAGCAGCATGAGCGACAGCGGCCTCGCGTTCGCGCTGCTGTTCGCGCTCTCGCTGCTCGGCCGCCGTCGACGGCAAGGGTGAGCGGGCGGAGGGTGCGCGGGCGGAGGGTGAGCGATGGCGAGCGGCGCACGGCGAGCGCGCGGCATCGTCACACCGGCCGCTCGACCTCGCCGTTCTTGTGCCGCGCGAAGCGACCCTCGCGCGCGTGTACGGGGCCTTTGCTCGGCCAACGCCAGCCGCCAAAGCGCGTCCGGCGGTAGTCGGCATAGGCCTGCTCGATCTCCGCGCGCGAGCCCATGACGAAGGGCCCGTGCTTGACGACGGGCTCACCGAGCGGGCGGCCTTGCAAGAGCAGCAGCTCGCACTCGGCGGCGCCCCCGGCCAGCTCCACGGCGGCGTCGGCACGCAGGCGCACGCGGCTCTGGGGCGGCACCGTCACGCCGGCCACCCGCAGCCCGTCGCCGCGGAAGAAGTAGAGCGCACGGCTCGCTTCCTTTGACGCTTTGGGAAGCGTGAATTTGGCGCCCGCGCCGAGCTTCACGGTCCAGATGGCGACGTCGCTGCCCGTCCGCGCGGCCCAGGACTTCGGCGGCGGCGACGGCGGCGTCAGCTCCTGGCCGTGCCGATCGCGCAGGCGGCCGGCCACGACGGTCACCTCCGTCGGGTTGCCGGCGGCGTCGTGCTCGACGTGGCGCGGGATGCTCTCGTTCCACAGCATGGCGAAGTGCGGCTCGGCGAACTTGTCCGCGCGCGGCAGGTTCAGCCAGATCTGGAACAGCTCGACGGGGTTTGGCCCCTGC